>JAPLVS010000021.1 GCA_026396995.1 Candidatus Iainarchaeum sp. | reverse complement strand
TGTTTCCTTGCTTCAAAGGGCTGTGCGAGAAGTTTCCTTGCGTTCTCCCTTTTTCTCCTGAGGAAGGTTTCGCTTTTCCAGATTTCCTTCTTGTTTTTCAGGCCGTATGCTTCGACTATGCGCCTTCTTTCCTCGACTTTTGCCTTGTCCCAGAGTTTTTTCGGCCTTTCGTAATGTTTTTTCTGCCTTTTAGGGTCGCCCATTCAGTATCACTTTCCTTCCTTCTTTTCCCCGCCACCGCCGCCTTTCTTGGCTTCCTTTTTCATGACGCCGACAACCGGGCCTTTGCCGCGGTGGGTGCTCTTTGTCCTCTGGCCTCTCACCGGCAGGCCCCAGCTGTGCCTCAGGCCCCTGTAGCTCTTGATTATGTTCAGCCTTTTGATATCTTCCCTTTTTGCGAAATCAAGGTCGCCCATTATGATGTGGGAGGTTTTGCCTGTATAAAAATCATTTCTCCTGTTGAGCATCCATACAGGAAAACCGTGCTTTTCCGGTTCTGTGATTATCGATTCGAGCACGTTGTCCTGCTCTTCGGCAATCTCGCCTATTTTTGAATCGAATTTGACCCCTGTTTCCTTTTCAAACTGCATTGCAGCGACCCTGGCGAACCTGTGGCTTATGCCTTTGATGCCCATAAGCGCGGCGAAAATCGGCTTTTTGCCGTCAACGTCTTTTCCGGCAATCCTGACAATGTACCTTATTTCCTTTTTTTCGCCTTCTTGTTTCATGCAATTCCCTTTCCCTGGTCATTTTCCCTTCTTTTTCTTTTCCGCTTTTTTTTCGGTTTTTTTGCCGGCCTTTTTGTCCGCGGTTTTTTCCTTAGCCCTCTTTTTTTCCTGTTTGGGCTTCGGCGCTGCCTTTTCAACAGCCTTTGTTTCTTTCAGTGCCTTGGCTTCCCCGGTTTCTTTTGTCGGGAAGAGGTGCCGTATGTTGCATTTTTTCCTTTTTCCCCCGGTCTGCACTGTAACAATTATCCCGTTCCCTGCCTCGACTATCACTGCCTTCTGGCCGGCATTCCTGCCTCTTGCAAGATAGCAGACCCTTCCAACTTCTATTGCCGGCATCATTTCACCCTGTAATTTTTCATGAATTTCATTATAATCCCTGTTATTCCTTCCATATCAAGCTTGTCAGCGTTTATCACGAGGTCGAAATACTTGAGGTCGTGGACATTCACGCCCAGCAAGTGCAGCAAATTCTTGCGCTCTTCTTCCTCCATTTTTTCCATTTCCTGTTTTGCTTCGACAAACGGGACTTTTTTGACCCTGGTCATTTCCAGCGCGCGGTTTTTTTCCTTTGAAAGCACGAACACCTTGAGGTCGGCTTCATTCATGAGCCAGGTTGCAAGGCCCCAATCCACTATGAGGTGGTCCTGCTTCGCCTCGTTTAGGATGAATGCCCTCAGTTTTTGGACGAATTCCTCGCTCAAAACATCGGCTTCCGCTTTTTCCCTGTCTTTTTTTTCCTCCGCTGAAATTTTTTCAATGATGGTTTCCTTTGGCAAATATTTTATGCCGAGCTGCAGCGACAGACTTTTGCACAGGTTCCTGGTGTCTGTTCCAGGAAGGCCTGTAACAGTCAAAATCATTTTTTTATAGCCCTCCTTCAATTCGGCCCAACACCATTCCGGCATATTTCCTGAAGCGCAATTCCACTTCGCCGGATTTTTTCACGCCTTCCCTCACTTTCAGCGCTTCCTCGACCGCAACGGCCCTGCAGGAATTGCAGAGCACGCCTGCGAGCTGCGCCGACGGCCTTTTCTCGGTCTTGCTTGCCTTCGCTTCTTTTGCAGCCGGAAGGGTGCCCGAGATTTTTTTGCCGCAAACCGCGCACTTTTTCCTTGAAATGTGCCTTTTAATGAACGCTTTCCTGGTTTTTCCCCCCGGGGTTTTCCTGAAAACCTTTTTTTTCCTGTTGTCCCTTTGTTTTGTCATTAAAATCACTCACTCTGTTTTTGCCTCGCTTTTCTTAAATATTTTTTTTCCGAATGTAAGTGCAATCGAGAATACAATGCCTATCACAAAATAATACCATATCCAGCTTTGCCCGGGAAGCACGACATAAGGCGCCGGCGGGAACTCGATTCCTGCATATGTCGAGTTCATTACGGGCAGCAAAAGGAAGAACACTGCCAGCATTATGAGCATCGGCGGCATCGAACTCCTCATCATCTTGTATTGTGCGTCCAGCATTTCTTTCTGCACGGCCTCCAGCCTTTTCATTGATTCCTTGTCTGTGTTTTTAAGGAGCACTTTCCATTCCTTCTGCTTTTCCTGCACCTGCCTTTCGGCTTCCTTGTCCATGAACCTGTTTCTTATTACTGTGCTGAAGGCTACGAGCGCCAGCGCAATAATTGCCACTTCTATAAGCGGGTCCATAAACACCATAAAACCACCAAAAAATGCGGAAAAGCCCTTAAGGGCGCATCTTATATTAATTTGAAGCCATGAGTATAAAATCTTTTCCCTCCTTATCCGAAAAGTTTTTTCAGCAATGCGCTGGATTCCTTCACCTGCTCCCTTGCAATCTGCTCATACAGCTTGTAAACAATTCCGACTGTCAGGAGGATGCCTGTGCCTGATGCGACCTGCCCGCCTGTTGCCGAGCCCAGTGCCATGTTGCCGATGCCTGCAAGCAGCCCGACAAATATCGACCCGATTACCACAATCGGCGGTATATATCTATCGAGGATTTTTTCAATTATCCTGCTGTCCCTCCTGAATCCCGGAACATACATGCCTGAGCTTTCAAGCTGGTTTGCGATGTCCTCGGAACTCTGCCCGCCCATTTTAACCCAGAATTTGCCGAATACAACGCATGTGCCGCACAAAAGCAGCAGGTAAACTATGCCCTGCAGGATATTCCACTCCAGGCTTTGCGTGAAAAGGATGCCGAAGCCTGATGCCCCGACCTGTTCGATAAGCTTGTTGAACAAATTGTAAATGCTTGTGTTATACAATGCCCAGCCTGCGGTGCTTACCGGATTGCCTGTCGCCCAGATAAGGTAGCGCATTATGTCCCCAAGGACAGGCACGCTTGATGTCAGCGCTCCCCAAACCCTTATGTTTGCGAAAAGCGCCACTGCCAGGATGACAGGCATCACGTTAACGTACAAAAGGCTTACCGGATATCTTCCGCCGAAGCCTTTCCTGCCCATTGTTATCGGGATGTTCACATGGATTGCGTCGGCATACACGATTATGGCAAAGATTAGTATTGCGATAAGTATCGGCAGCAGCAGGACAAGGCTCCAGCTCTCAAAGAACAGGAAAATCAGCCCTGGCTGGAGTGCACCGCCCTCAAGCATTGGCGGCCTGAAAATCTGCCATATAAAGCCCTGGGTGACCCCGCCTGCAATGAACAATCCTATGCCTGACCCGACGCCGTATTTTCCGACTACCTCGTCAAGGTAAAGGAGCATCATCGAGCCCAATGCTATCTGAAGGCCCAAGAATATTACGTTGGCAAAGCCGCTGCTCGGCACCATCCCGCTCCACGGGTAAATTATTCCCTCAAAAAGACACATGCCTACAGTGAACAGCTTCTGCATTCCCTGGAATCTTGACTTTCCTTTAGGATCGGTAAGGTCTATGTCTATGATTTTTGCCCCGACAAGGAGCTGGAGGATAATCGAAGCGAAAACAATCGGGCCGATTCCTGCGGTCAAAAGGCTTCCGGTTTCGCTCGCAAGCAGTTCCTGGAATGCAATCAGCTGGTTGTACTGGCTCAGGTCGGCCTTCGGCATTCCGACAAGCCATATCCTGCCAAGGATAAAGAAAAGTATCAGCACTGCAGCGCTCCACATGAGCCTTTTCTTGAGCGACGGCGCGACCTCCGGCGGCTTCACTTCAGGGAGAATGGAATAAACAGGTTCAAGCGCGTCAAGTATGCCCATTCTTCCACCAATTTATTTTTTTTCTTCCGCTCCATTCCCTTTTTTTTCCGCGATTTCAATCCTTCCGCCTGCAGCAAGGATTTTTTCCCTTGCCTTTTCGCTTGCCTTTACGTTTTTTAGAACGAACTTTTTTGAAACCTTTCCCCTTGAAAGGATTTTCCCGATGTGCGCAATTTTGCCGTCAATGAATATTTCATTTCCTTTTATTTCGGCTTTTTTGCCTGCAACAAGTTTGTCGAGCGCTGTTTCGAGCTCGTCAAGATTCAATGCAACAAGCTTTTTCTGGGGCACCATTTTCTTGGTCCCGCCGAAATCAAGGTAGTATTTGCTCCACTTGTTTTTGTGCGAGCCGCCCCTTCCTTTTCCGCCCTTGGAGCCTGAACCGCGCCTGTTTTTTGTGTCGCCTTTCCCGTGCGTTCGCTGGCCGCGCAGCTTGTCTTTTTTCCTTGTCTTCCTTCCGGTCATCATTCCACCTAAATCATCCTTTCAATAAGAGTGTTTATTTCCTTTCCCCTGTAGCCGAGCGCCCCGCCGATTGCGTACGGCTTTTTTATTCCCGCCCTTTCATAGCCTTTGCTCGGCGGCTTCAGGGCGAAAAACGGCTTTAAGCCGAATTCCCTTGCGCTCTTTCCCTGCATTATTTTTTCTGCGAGCTCTGCGAAAGAATTCACCTTTAGTTCCTTGAGGGTTTCGGCAGAGAGCTTTTGCTTGATGCTTGACTGCCCTCTTTTTTCCAGGAGTTTTGCGAGGGTTTCCATGCGGATTTCGCCCCAGGTGATATAGTTCTCGGCTTTCCTCAGCATCTTTTTGGACTGCTCGTCCTCTCTGACCAAAGTCAGCCTGTTGACCCTGTTGAGGTTCAGCAGCGCCAGGGTTCTCACCATCCTGACGTTGACCTTGATTGTTCCCCTGACCCTTATCACAGCAAACATCCGATCACCCTTTCTCCGGAGCAAGCTTTTTTTCCATTTCTTCCGAAACCCTTATCTTTGAGGTGCCGGCCATGGCATCGACTGCCGCGCGCGCAAAGTTCAGCGTTGTCGCGGTTGCGCCTTTTGTCTTGCTCCAGACATCCTTTATGCCGGCAAATGCGAGCACGTCCTTTATATGGTCTCCGGCAACCAGGCCGATGCCTTTCGGCGCAGGGATAAGCTTGACTCTCACCGAAGCGTTTTTGCCCTCGATTTTGAAAGGCACAGAGTGCTGGGTATTGCAGGAGCACTCCCAGCTTCCGCAGCCCCTTTTCACAAGCACAAGATTCAGTTTTGCATTCCTTGCGGCTTTCTTTGCGGCAGGCCACCTTTCCTTGTCTTTTGCAGTGCCGATGCCGACTATGCCATTCCGGTTGCCTACAAGCACGCTGACCCTGAACGAGAACTTCCTTCCGGCCCGTACAACGCGCGCGGTCTTCTGGATATCGATTGTTTTTTCTTCCATCGGCTCAAGATAATCGACTATTTCCGGTTCAAGTATCGGAATG
>JAPLVS010000046.1 GCA_026396995.1 Candidatus Iainarchaeum sp. | reverse complement strand
TGCGAATTCCTCGGCGTCAATGAACCTTGGCTCCTGCTTCTGGTAAACTATCTGCTTCGGGGCCAAAGGGTTCCTTTTGACGGCGGTCACTACGCTTTGTAAAGGCATGTTAAAATATACGATAATCTAGTATTTAAATTTAATCCCGCAAAAAAACAGGAAATTTTTTCTCATTCTGCCTTTCCCTTTTCAGGATAAGAGCGGTGCAGCAATCCCTTCGCTTTTTCCGAGCCTGGTTTTCCCAAAAATTCAGCATATGCTTTTTTCACAGCGGCATTTTCATGGCTTTTTCTCTGCCCTTTCCCGCTGTCCACTGCATAAATCGCCTCGGCCCTCGCGCTTATTTTGCCCCAGTCCGTGAGTTTCGGCTGGCCTCCCCCGCCGATGCAGCCACCTGGGCAGGCCCTCACTTCGACAAAATGGAAATGCTCGCCTTTTTTTATCCTTTCAAGCAGCAACCTTGCATTCGCAAGCCCGTGCGCCACTGCAGCCCTGAACTTTTCGCCCTTTATTTCGATTTCAAATTCCTTCAATCCTTTCGTGCCGCGCGTCATCTTAAGGTTTATGTCCTCAAGCTCTTTTCCCTCAATTAAGAAATACGCGGTCCTCAGCGCGGCCTCCATTACCCCGCCTGTAACGCCGAAGATTGCACCAGCACCTGTGCTTTCCCCTAGCGGGTCGTCGAATTCAGATTCACTCATTTTTTCCAAGCCAATGCCTTTCTTTTTGAAAAGCATGGCGAGCTCGCGCGTGGTCAGCACAAAATCGATGTCCTGCACACCGGAAGCGCGCATCTGCTTCAGCCTTGCCTCTTTCTTTTTTGCAGTGCACGGCATCACGGAAACGCTGGTTATTTTTCCAGGCCGGATGCCGCGCTTTCCGGCATAAAAGGTTTTTATCATGGCGCCCATCATCTGCTGCGGGCTTTTTGCAGTCGAAATTTTCGGAATGAATTCAGGGTAAAACTGGCAGCAGAAATCAATCCAGGCGGGGCAACAGCTTGTGAACAAAGGCGTTTTCCCTCCCTTCACCCTTTCCACGAATTCGTTTGACTCTTCCACAATCGTGAGGTCGGCTGAAAAGTTCGTGTCAAACACAACATCAAAGCCGGCTTTTTTCAGCGCAGCCACAATCTTTCCTGTGACAATCCTTCCCGGCTCCATGCCGAGGCATTCACCGAGCGAAACTCTTACAGAGGGGGCAATCTGCACCACTTTCAGTTTCCCTTTTTCCTTCAGCGCCTTTTCCACTTTTTTGACTTCGGATGCTTCGGTTATCGCGTTTGTAGGGCACACAAGCGAGCACTGCCCGCATGAAACACAGGCTGTTTTTGCCAGGGGCTCGCCTTCGACGCCCTCAACCTGCATTTCATTGCTTCTCCCGGCAAAAGTTATTGCATCCACGGACTGCACTGAAGAGCAGGACTGCACGCATCGCCCGCAGGCAATGCACCTGTTATTGTTGCGCCACACTGCATTGCTTGAATTGTCCTTTGCGAGCTTTTTGTAATTTTTGAAGGAAGGCTTTTCAAGGCCGGCTTTTTTCATTGCATCAGTGAGCTCGTTTTCTTCTTTAATGGTTTCAGGCGAAACGCTTGAGGCAATCAAATCAACAGCATCCCTTCTCATCCTGCGCAGCTTTTCCGAATCTGTAATTATGTGCATTCCGCCCTGCACTGCGGTGTCGCATGAAGTCACAATTTTTCCGTTCGCCTCGACAAGGCAGGCCCTGCACCTTCCTTCCGGCTCAAGCATCGGGTGATAGCAAAGAGTCGGGATATCTATGCAGTTTTTCCTGGCTGCCTGTAAAATTGTTTCGCCTTCCCGGCATTCAATGTATTTGCCGTCGATTGTCAAGTGCATTTTTCCTCGAACTCCCAAAAGAAATGCCTTAATGCGGTGGAAACATGTAATGGAGCGGATCTGCCCAGAGCGCAGAAACAGGAAGATTCAAGCAGGGCGCTGAGTTCCCGCAGTATCTGCAGGTCTTTTTTTGTCCCTTTTCCCTTTGAAATTTTTTCAAGCAGTTCCAGCATTCTCAGGTTGCCTTCCCTGCAGGGCGCGCAGTAGCCGCAGGACTCGTGCACGAAAAAGGCCTGGATGCTCCTGCACAATTCCACTATTGAATGCTCGTGGTTTATAACAATAACAGACCATGTTCCGGGAAAAGCCCCCCTCTCTTTTACATTTGCCTCGGTCAGTTCCATGCACGGGTCGAAAGGGATAATTCCTCCTGAAGCGCCGAAGCAAAGCGCTTTGGGTATGCCGATGGGTTCTGCTAACTCCAAAAGCGTTCCGGCCTGTTTTCCCTCGCTTATCTCGAAAACCCCGGCCTTGTGGAGATCGCCTGAAAGCGAGCAAAGTCTTTTGTTTGAATCGAATTTTCCAAGGAATATGAGCGGAACCATTGCAAAGGTTTCAACGTTGTTCACTATCGTGGGCTTGCCGTAAAGCCCTTTTTCTGCCGGATATGGCGGTTTTTTTCTGGGTTCTGGCCTTTTTCCCTCAATCGAGTTGAGGATTGCAGTTTCGTCGCCGCAAATATAAGCGCCTTCCCCCAAAACAACCGAGATATCGATTCCATTTGCTCCAAGATACGGCTTTGCCTTTTTTATTGCCCTGTCCAGGGCTGTTCTGTGGTGCGCGTATTCGCCGCGCAGGTAAATGAAAGCCTTTTTTGCATCCAGCACCCTGCAGGCAATCAGAATCCCTTCAATCACATTGAGTGGCGCTTTTGTAAGGATAAGCCTGTCCTTGAAAGTGCCAGGCTCGCCTTCGTCCGCATTGCACAGCACGAACCTTTCTCCTTCGCCCCCGGCTTTCAGGGCTGCCTCCCATTTCAGGCCGGTTGGAAAGCCAGCCCCTCCGCGGCCCTTAAGGCTGGATTCCTTCACGATTGCTATTATTTCTTCAGGCGTTTTTTCAAGCGCTTTTTTAAGGCCCTCAAAGTTTGAGGCCTCAAGCAGTGCGGAATTCATTTCAGTTTCCCCAAAATTTCCTTCGTCTTTTCAATTGTTACTTTTGCGTGCGGCTTTCCGTCGACAAGCATTGCAGGCGCCTTGTCGCAGAGCCCGATGCAGGAAGTCTCGCCCAGGTAAAATTTTTTGTCCTTTGTGGCATTGCCCCTTTTAACCTTCAGCCTTTTCTCAAGGAACCCAAGGATTTTTTCCGAGCCCTTCAATTGCTCCGAAGGGCAGTTGCACACAAGGACTGAATGCTTCGCTCTCTTCTCCAAAGACAAAAAAGAATAAAACGTTGCAGCCGAAAAAGCCTCGCTTTCAGGCACGCAGGCTTTTGAAGCGATTTCCTTCAGCTTTTCCTTCGAAACAAAGCCTTTCCTTTTCTGTTCGAGGCCCAATTCGTTGAGCAGTATTTTTTTTCCAGCCATAAGAGAATAACAGGTTGTGTATTTTTATTCATTGCCCCGGTCATGTTGGGCGGTTTCAATTCCTTCCGGCTTTTTTATTCCTTGCCTCCGGCCGGCCCTGCCCTCCATTGGAATAGCTTTAAAATACTAATCGCTCAAAGAGCCTTTATTGTTGCATTGTTTCATTGCAAGAAATGACAAAATTTTGGGGGCGGAAAAATGTTATTGGAACTTTCTTTTTTAGCCGGCATTGTATCGATTCTGGTTGGATTTTATTTTTACTTTTATGTTAAAAGGCAGGATGCTGGAACGCCTAAGATGCAGGAAATCTCGGATGCGATAAAGGAAGGCGCCAACGCATTCCTCAAAAGGGAATACTTGACCCTTGCGGTGGTTGTCCTGATAATCGCAATCCTGCTGTTCCTGTCAAGCTACAAGCTTGCATTGGCATATGTTTTCGGCACTTTCTGTTCTGCCCTCGCCGGGCTGTTTGGAATGGACATTGCGCTTAAGGCGAACGTGAGGACAGCCAGCGGCGCAAGGAAAAGCCTTGGAAACGCCTTTTCCGTCGCATTTTACGGCGGCTCTGTGATGGGCCTTGCGGTTGTAGGTCTTGCGCTTATCGGCATCTGCATTGTTTTCTATTTGACAGGCGACCCTGAAATAGTTTTGGGCTTCAGCCTCGGCGCAAGCTCGCTTGCATTGTTCGCAAAGGCAGGCGGCGGAATTTACACAAAAACAGCCGACATCGGCGCAGACCTTGTCGGAAAAGTCGAAATGGGCATTCCAGAAGACGATCCAAGGAATCCCGCTGTGATTGCAGACAATGTCGGCGACAATGTCGGCGATGTTGCAGGAATGGGCGCAGACCTTTTCGATTCCTATGTCGCAAGCATTGTTGCGGCAATGGTGCTTGGCATTGTGACCACAAAGGGCCTCGGCCTCCTTGGCAACGGCGTCCTGTTGCCAATCGTGTTTTCCGCAGCAGGCATATTTGCCTCAATAATCGGAATGTTTTTTGTCAGGGCAAGCAAGAACCCAAGCAATTCCCTGAACTTTGGCACATACATTACATGCATTTTATTCGCTATATTCTCCTACGCCATAGTTTACGTCCTGCAGATAGACATCGGCCTTTTCTATTCAATGCTTGCGGGCTTAATCGCAGGGCTGATAATCGGCATTACCTCGGACTACTACACTGACATAGACAAAGGGCCTGCGATAAAAACAGCAGAAGCCTCGAAGACAGGCGCCGCAATCAACATCCTCACAGGCTTTTCCTATGGCTGCATAAGCGTGGTGCCGCCGTTGATCGGAATCGCGGTTGCGACAGTAATCTCATACCATTTCTTCGGCCTCTTCGGCATAGCAATGTCGGCTGTCGGAATGCTTGCAGTGACAGGAATGGTTGTTTCGGCCGACGCTTACGGCCCAATCGTGGACAACGCGAAAGGGATTGCGGAACAGGCAAATCTTGGCAAAAAGGTTGTTGACATCGCGGACCAGCTTGACGCCGCAGGAAACACAGCAAAAGCGATAACAAAAGGCTTTGCGATTGCGGCTGCCGGCCTCACTGTCATTGCATTGCTTGCGGCATACGGCGAAATTGTCATGCCTGCAGGCCAGACCTTCACAGTCAACCTGATGGACCCCTGGATTATGGCAGGCGCACTGATTGGAGTCTCAGTTCCCCCGCTCTTTTGCGCGCTTTTGATACTCGGCGTGGGCAAGAACGCTTTCAGGATGGTTAACGAGATAAGAAGGCAGTTCAAGGCAAACCCAGGCATAATGAAAGGCACAGCAAAGCCGGATTACGCGCAATGCGTCGACATTGCTGCAAAAGGCGCACTGAAGGAACTCATGCTGCCAGGCGCACTGGCAATAGTGGCTCCAATAGCAGTGGGCTTTTTGCTTGGCAAAATGGCATTGGGCGGCTTTTTGGCAGGAGCAATCCTTTCAGGCTTAGTGTTCGCATTGCTGATGGCTAATGCAGGCGGCTTATGGGATAATGCCAAGAAAGCGATAGAGGAAGGCAAGTTCGGAGGAAAGGGTTCGGAAGCCCACAAGGCTGCAGTCACAGGCGACACAGTGGGAGATCCTTTCAAGGACACTGCAGGCCCGAGCATCAACACATTCCTTGTAGTGATGACGCTGGTGGCTTCAATCATTGCACCATACCTCGGCGCAGGATTGATTGCTTTCTGAGCAACAATTGAATGAAAACGCCTGCCCAATGCAAAGGCAGGCGTTTGCTATTTCTTAAGGAAAAAGCCTGCATGGTA
>JAPLVS010000002.1 GCA_026396995.1 Candidatus Iainarchaeum sp. | reverse complement strand
GAGGGTTTGTTCGAGCAAAAAACGCAGCAAACCAACAAAAACAAGCAACCATCAAAGCAATAGCCTACAACATCGAACACATCGGACGAACAATCAAAATCACGCTAACCCTCGCACTCCAATAGGATTTCTACACCGCCCCCAGTTCCAAAACCCTTTAATATAACAAGCGCTTTCTTTTAGTTTATGACCGTTCTTGTGGCCGAGCAGGGTGGAACCCAGCAGCCTCCCGACGAGTTCGTTAGGTTTCTCGAGCAGAATCCTGCGTATTACACGATAATGAAGTCCAATCTCTGCATACTGGTTGTCCAGTCGCTTGCTGAAAAGGCAAAAAGCCTTATGATGCTTAAAGCCGAGTTCCCGAGAATGGAACAGGAGGACATTTTTGAATTAGCGGAATCGCTTGTTGCGGTTGGCGTTGTTTCTTTTTTTGATGCCGGCTCGAACAGGTTTTATTACACAAACGAAAAAGGCAAGTTTTTCCTTGCGATTTACAGGCAGGCAAAGGAAAAGTTTGTTGGGCCTGAAACCGGCGCCTGAAAGCGTTTCAGGAGCCCTTTTAAGGTTTTCTTTAAATGTTTCATTAATATATTAATTTATTGGAGTGATTTGATGGGAAGGATTTTTATTGCTACTTTGGGAAAAGGAAGGGGCACCTGGGGGCATGTTGCAAGGCTGATTCAGGAAGAGCAGTGGGATAAAATACTGCTTGTAAGCAACGAGTTCTGCCAGGAAAACTTCAAGCCAGCAAAAGAAGTCTCATGGGTGCTTGTGAACAGCCGCACAGGCTTTGAGGCAATAAAAGACACGATTAAAACAGAACTTCCTGAAGGTGAACTCCTTGTATCGCTTATTTCAGGCATCGGCAAGGAGCACATGGCTTTGCTTGCAGCGCTCAAGGAAGCAGGCAGGGACTACAAAATTATAACCCTCACAGGCGCAGGCACCAAAACATATTGAGTTCTGAATCTTTCTGGCGGTCCCTGGAATGCTTGAAATAATCCTTGCAGTCATCGCTCTCGCGCTCGCATTTTTCCTGTTTCTTTTCTATCGCAAAGCCCAATCCCTCCAGTCAGAGCTCGACGACCTTTCTTCAAAAAAGCAGTCGATGAGCACGCGCTACGGCCAGATAACAGAGCAATGGCTTCCATTGATGGATTCTTTTCCCTACGACCCAAAGCAGTTCCGCTTCCTGGGCTCGCCCATAGACGGCATCGCATTCAACGAGGACAAGATTGTTTTCTGTGAGTTCAAGTTCGCTGATTCAAAGCTCACGGAAAAAGAGCGCAGCATCAAAAAGCTTGTGGAAGAAGGAAAAGTGGAATGGAAAGAATTTTCTGTAAAATAATCATGTGTGCCATTCTTTTTCAGGCAAGCCGCTTTTCCTCAATTGCGCTGTTATTTCGTCTATTTGCTGGATGAGCCTTGCCTTTTCCCTTTGCAGCACCCTCAGTTCCTTGTCTGCGAGTTTTCCCCTGCTTTCCACCAGCAGGCTGCCGATTTCCCTCCTTCTTTCCCTTAGCGCTTCAAGCTGTCCGATTGCAGTTTCATCGCTTCCGGCAACAGGCCTCATCAGCTCTTCAAACCTTCTCGTGATGGCTGGGCCTGTTTTTGGAACTGGTTCCCTTACTTTTTTTTGGGGCAAAGATTCAGGCTCCCCTCCGGCGGCTCTTTCTTTTGTTCTGGGAGCAACTGCCTTTTTTTGAGGTTGGAGCGGTGCAGGCTCTCTCGCTGCAGGCCTTCCTTTTGCCTTGGGCGCCGCAAACTTTTGTTCGCCCAGGAAGTAATACGTCACGCCGCCGATTTCCTGCCTTTCTATTTTTCCTTCTCTTAAAAGCTCTTCAAGGGCTTTCTTAATTGAGTCGATATTTGTCCGAAGGCTTTCTCTTTTTCCGATTCTTATTTCGCCGATGCCTGTCATTGTCATCGGCTTCTCCCCGAGCCTCAGCAAAACCAGTTCTCTTGCTTCTGCCTTTCCAAAGGTAATGCTTGTATTAAGGCCCCTTTCTTTCCTGCCCAAAGCGAATCGCACTGCGCGCCTGCGCATTGCCTGCATTCTTTCTTCCCGGCCAGGCCTGAAATAATAGTCCCTTGAGCCGATTTGTGATTTCACAAGCTGCCCTTTGGCCACAAGCTCTCTTAAACTGCCGGGAATGATGCCGTGGCTGCCAAGGCCGCGCTTCCCGCGCGCTTTCTCCTCCTTTGCGGCATCTTCAGGCGGATAATAGTATGATGCATATCTCACAGGCAAAGGCCAGTTGGCGCGTTGAAGGATTTTCCCCTTTGCCTGCTTTTTTGATGTGTTGGGCTTGTTCATTCCTGCCTGTTCCATTGAAACGCCGACATCCGCAAGGAACCTTTGAAAAATCCTTGAACTATTATTTTGAATCTCTGATTTGTCCCTGCAGTACGCTCCAAGTATCCTATGAAGCAGCTTCCGTCGGTTCTTGAACAAATGCCCATATGAGAGCCTTTCAGGATGTGTTTTTTTCACTTTTTCAGCCCATCTGCGTATCTTTTCCTTGTTGTGCCGCCGCCTTTCCTTATACGCATCTTTGGAAGCGGCAAGTCTTTCCCTGAGAAACCCCACTGCGCTTTCTGCATTCTCTTTAATTCCCAGCGCCCTTGCCAGCACCCGGTAATTCCTGAAATAGTTTTTTTCCATGAACCTTTTCAGTTCAGCCGGGTCTTTTATGCGCAGGTTGTGCTGTTTAATCCATTGCAAAAGCAAAAAGTCTTCTTTTTTCATGTTGAAGTCCGGGGCTATCTGCCTCACCCTTTCCCGTGTAAGGCCGAAACTTTCCCCTATTTCACGGAGCTGGCGCTGTTCATCCCACCTAAGCCTTCTGATTTCCCTTTGCCTGATTGCCCGCACATCCCGTTCGCTTAAACCGAACTTTTTTGCCACTCTGGGAATGCTTTTTTTGCTTTGCAGCCCCCTCACAACCGAATTATAAGTGCCCTGGCTCCAGCGCGGCAAAACAGGCAATTCGCGTGAAAGCCTTTCCGCTGGAAGCATTTTCCCTGAAGGCCTTTTCCTTGAAGGCATAATAGAATTACACCCAAAGCAGAATTTATTCTTTTCACCGCGGCTTTTTGGCGGTTCTCTGCAGACGCAATGCCTGCCTTGCTTCGCGCAGTTCGGCTTTCCTTCTTACTCTATCTCTTCTTGCATTTTCGCGTGCTGTCCGCTGTTTGGCTTTCCTTCCTGCCTTTGCCTTTCTCCTCTTTTCGCGAATGCGCTCATTGTTCCAATAGTAACCCATCATTGCAGCCCTTCTGTCGCCGTCACTTGCCCTCAAACTGTATTTCCATCTTTTCGGCTTGATTCCATAACTTCTCAGCCAGCTAGGCAGGTATACCGAATGGGCGGCACCCATAATTGCGCATCTTACCGGCGCTGTGCCTTCCATTTCCCTTGCTGTCTTTTTTGCCATCAGCCTTTCCCTGAGCGGGAAAACTATTACGTTTTCCCTTCGGAAACTCTCATAATTTGAAAGAACAGGGGAGGCGCCATATCTTGTAAATTTCCTGTCCATAATCAAATCATTGGCATGCCTGTTTCCGGCAGGCGATTCGATTCCAACAATATTCCCGCCTTTTTGCCAGATTGCCTCAAAAACAGGCCTCCAAAACCTTTCACTCATGGGCACAAGGGGGTCTTTGGCCCAGCTAATTTTCAGCTCGTTTACTTTTTCTTGTTCCATTTCAACCAAAACTTTATCCCCTGGCTGTATTACTTGATTCAGGTGTTCGACCAGCCGGTCGCGCTGCGTTGCCCCCGGCCTGACCGTGTCCTCTCTCACTCCAAAAAATTCATTTAACTCAGCCTCTTCCTTCACCGCAACCCCGTGGGCAACCCACATCACTTCAAGTTCCTTCCTTTTCCTGCCGAACATTTCATTCAATCCTGTATCTCAGCACTGCCGCAATCTTCCCTATTCCCTCCAACTTTTTTCCTGGGTCATGCTCTGAATTGAAGATATGGATTTCTGCGCGCAGCGATTCCGCGGTTTCAAGCAATGGCGAGAGTTTTTCCCTTTCCTCGCCCAAATATTTGTCCAAAACCAAAAGGGATTCCACTGCCCCCAAATCGATTGCTTTTCCGACCTCTTCAAGGCCGTAAGTTGCTTTCCCGGTATTCTTCCCGATTGCTTCCATAACCTTTTCAATCAGCGCGGCTTCCTTTGTGATTTCGGCATCCTCCACAATTTTCGCGAGCGCGGTTCCCTTCAATAATTCGTTCACTCCGGTGAGGCCTGTGGCATTCGTGCCCTCCACAAATATTTTTCCAGGGAATTTTTTTTCTTTAAGGACTTCCTGCAATTCATTCTTTGCGAATCCGGGGCCTGCGAGAACCGCAATGTCGGTGCCTGAATCCATCACTGTTTTTGCAATGTTTCCGTAAAATTCTTTTTTCCATTCGCCTTCATCGAACTGCTTTCCGGCTTTCCCTGAGTGAATGCTGCCTTTTTCTTCGAAGCCGAATTCTTTCATCAAAGCGAAACTGGCGCTCTCGTCATCAAGCACCACGACCAGCACTGGCTTTTTATGCGAGGCTTTCTGCGCTTTCTGCAGCCTTTCGTACTGGTCTTTGCGGAATTTTTTCTTTTGCAGATGCAGTTTCCTGTTCTGCTCTATCTCCAAAGAATGCATGGCCCCTATTTCAATCAGGTCTTCTGGCTTCCCGCTCCTGATAATTCCCTGCACTCTGAGCAATCCGGAGAATTTGTCGAAATCAACGCCTTTCACTTCGATTTCAAGGAAAAGGTTTTCCCTGCGCGTTGTTTCCCCTTCCCCGCCTTTTATTTTGCGCGTGGTCCTCCCTTTAACCAAATCGCCGTGTTCGATGATATGGCTCAAATGCCACAAGTCATCGCGCGTTTCCGGCATTATCTCCGCAGTGGACCTGAACCTGTCAATCTTCAGCACTTTCATACTAATCGCTTGCTGAAAAAGCAATTAAAACCCTTTTACACAATGTCTTTTCTATGCCTTTGATTCGTTTGCGGAAAACCTACAATTCCCTCGGCCGGGAAGACAGAGCAATGATAGGGAGGCGCGCAAGCAGGCGGTCTGTCAAGGCTGCGACCAAAACAGGTTTTTTTCCTGTGAAAGTCGGCGGAAAAACAATCACGGTTCCACTTCGCTCAAAGGAATCAGGCAGGCTCCGTGCTGTCATAGTTTTCAATGAAGGCGAGGCCTGCCGCGTGTACCAAAGCGCCGGGAACAGGGGCGCCCTCACCGTTTTGAACAAGAATGGCAGGTATTTGGGTGAAATCAGCGTTGACCTTGAACTCAGGCGGATAAGTGAAACCTTGCGAGGACGGAATATCGGTTCCATAATGCTCACCGCAATGGAGCAGGTTTATCGGGAAAACGGCTGGAAGGGAATGAATGTGTATGCCGGGCATGTAAGCGCCTTTAATTTTTTCCTTAAAAACGGCTTCAGGCCGACGGACCGGAAGTCAAGGGATTTTGTAAAGAGATACCTGGCGGCCGAAGACCCGAAAAGGTTCACGGACCCTATTTTTCAGGACAAGCTTTGGGATCCTGACAGCAATATCCACAACGTGGAGATAAAGCTAGGCAAACCAATAGCCACAGGCAAGCAAAACAGGGCAAAGCACGCGATCCTTGTCGCCGGGCTTTTTGGCAGGCCTAAATGGCATTTTATCCCGAAGAAGCTGCTTGAACCGCAGGCGCAGGCTCCTTGATTGTTTTTTTATTAATTGCCTTCCACTATTTTTTGAATATGGCGAAAAAAGAAGAGGGCGACCAGATAAGGGTTGCAGTCATTGATTTCAGGAAATGCTCTTCCGCGAAATGCAATTGGCTTTGCGTCAGGATGTGCCCAATCAACAGGCTCGACAAGGAATGCATCCTCAAAGGAGAAGACCTGAAGCCGAGGATTTCGGAAAAACTTTGCACCGGGTGCAAAATCTGCGTGCACAAGTGCCCGTTCAAGGCTATCAGCATAGTGAACCTTTCCCCGAAACTCGGGAAAGCAGTGCATTCCTACGGCCAGAACAGTTATCGCCTGTACGGTTTGCCGATTCCCTCGAAAGGCAGCGTTGTCGGCCTCATCGGAAGGAACGGCATCGGAAAAACAACCGCATTGAAAATCCTTTCAGGAAAGCTCATTCCGAGCATCGGGGAAGGAAAAGGCTACAGGGCTGCGATTGATTTCTTCAAGGGTTCTGAATTGCAGGCGTATTTTGAATCTCTTGAGCAGGGCGCACTGAAAAGCTCTTTCAAGCCGCAGGACATAAACAGCATCCCGCAGGCATTCAAGGGCAGCGTCAAAGAGCTTCTGAAAAAAATGGACGAAACAGGCGGCTTTAAGGTCGTAACAAAAGAACTGGAACTGGAAAAAATCCTTGATTCCGACATTCAGCCGATTTCAGGCGGGGAACTCCAAAGGGTTGCGATTGCAGCTTCAATGCTCAAGGACGCTGATTTCTATTTTTTCGACGAGCCATCCAGCTACCTTGATGCGCGCGAGCGCCTGAGGATTGCGAAAATAATCCGCTCTTTGGCAGAAAAAGGGAAATATGTTATGGTTGTGGAGCACGACCTTGCAGTGCTTGATTACCTCAGCGATTACATTCACGTGATTTTCGGTGAAAAAGGCGTTTTCGGGGTTATAAGCGGCAGGATGAGCGTGCGCAACGGCATAAACCAGTATTTGGATGGATATTTGAAAAGCGAAAATATCCGTTTCAGGGATAAAGAGATCAAATTCCATGTGAGCGCGCCAATGGAATCCAAAGACAAAAACCTGCTGCTTGAATTCCCTTCCTTTGAAAAAAAATTCAAGCAATTCCATCTGGAAGCCGAAGGCGGATACATGCATAAAGGCGAAGTGCTGGGCGTGCTTGGCCCGAATGCAATAGGAAAAACCACTTTTGTGAAAATCCTTGCAGGCGTCCTTGAGCCTGACAAAGGCAAAATCGATATGGGCCTGACAGTGGCATACAAGCCCCAATACCTGAAGCCTGAAAAGGGCGTGACAGTAAGGGAATTCTTCGATTCCCAGAAACTTGACCGCACACTGTTTGAATCCGAGGCAATGCACAGGTTTTCATTGATGGATTTGATGGACCACAGCCTGGAAGAATTGAGCGGCGGCGAACTCCAGAAAGTAGCGGTCAGCGCGGCAATGTGCAGGGATTCGGCCCTTGCCCTCCTGGATGAGCCCTCGGCATTCCTTGATGTCGAGGAAAGGCTGAATGCCGCTGATTTCATACGCTCTGTGACCAGCAAAAAAGAAAACGCCTGCCTGGTTGTCGACCACGACATTTTGTTCCAGGATTATTTGAGCGACCGCCTGCTGGTTTTTGAAGGCGTTCCGACAATAAGCGGAAAGGCCTCCCAGCCATTGCAGATGAGGGAAGGCATGAACAAGTTCCTCGCATCCCTCGGCATCACCTACAGGCGCGACCCCGAAACAGGCCGCCCAAGGGCAAACAAGCCAGGCTCTGCGAAAGACGAGGAGCAGAAAAAGGAAAACAAATACTATTACGGTTGAAAAATGAGCGAATCCGATTTTTTCAAAAACCCGGAAAATATCCTGGCACTCAAAAAAAGAGTTCCGGGAACGCATTCCACAGAATCCCTTTCCTCCGCTTTCCTTTCTGCCTGCAAAAAAGACTCCGTGGGCATAAAAAAGTGCGCGGTTCTTTTTTCCGGCGGCCTTGATTCCTCGCTTGTGGCTTTCGCGCTGAAAGGCGTGGTGCCTGAAATCCGGCTTTACTGTGCAGGCCTTGAAGGGTCTTCGGCCCTAAGGAGGGCTGAAGAAAATGCCGGACTCCTCGGCATGGAACTTCAAAAAATTCAAATCAAAAAAGAAGAAATCCCTGCTTTGCTGGAAGAAACCGAAAAAGCAATCGGCTCAGGCAGCCTCCTGCAATTGCAGATTGCCCTGCCTGCCTTTGCTGCACTGCGCGAAGCCAAGATGGACGGCTTCCGCACTGTTTTTTCAGGCACTGGCGCAGACGAGCTCTTCTGTGGCTACAAGGAATTCTGCTTCGCGCTTGAAAAAGGCGGCCACGCTGCAGTAGAAGCGCTTTGCTGGGAAAAACTGGAAGGAATGTTTGAAAGGAACCTGAAGCGCGAGACTGCGCTGGCAAGGCATTTTTCCATTAAATCTAAAACGCCTTTTTTGGACGAAGGCTTTATCCTGCAGGCAATGGCTTTCCCTGCAAAAGAAAAAATTTCCAGCCCAAAGGACGAACTGAGAAAGAATGCGCTCAGGGAAATGGCGCGCTTTCTCGGCCTTCCTGAAAAAATCTGTTCGGAGAAAAAGAAGGCAGTGCAGTTCGATTCCGGCATTTCAAGGGAAGCTGAAAAAATCCTGAAAAAACAGCGCCCTGGAAAATAGCACGGTCAGCAGGGCTTTGTGAAAGTAATGCTTTTCTCGAACTTTGCCTTGAACTGGGTTTCGGTGCCTTTTTGCAGGATTCTCTCGCACTTTATTTTCATTGTGGCGGTGACTGCCCCTGTCCCGGCTCCTGTAATGGCCAAGTTCGAATAACTGCAGGGCGATGTCGCTGATGCCGACCCGAAAGAAGAATTGATTTTTGTTATTGCCGGAGTTAGATAGCCGTCCAGTATCGCCTGGCTTACCCCGCTGGTCAAACAGGTAGCGGTGTCTTTTGCAGCATCCCCGATCGCAGCATCGAACACGACCGCCGTGTTCGCCCAGGCCATTTTCACGTCGCCCATTACTGCAAGATAGTCTTCGCTTTCCTCTTCCCACAGCATTGCCTGCGCCGAAAATATTGCCACCGCAAGGAGCGCTATCGCCATCGCCCCTATTGCGAGCGTGAAAAGGCCGCCTTTGCTGTTCATTGTGTTACCCCCTCGCAGACGCCCCACTCTTTTGCCTCGTTCGAGGCATTGTCATAAATGAAGTATTTTTTGCAGAAAACAGTGGTGAGGTCGTCGTGGGCTGAATCCGCGGCCGATTCGACAGTCTGATGGTTTGTGTAAAGGGAAACCATCGCCTCGTCTTTGACTGTTTTTTCGATTTGCATCCCGAACATTCCGCCCGAGTGGTGCACGAAAAGAATCCATATCGCGCCGAGCACTATGACAACCGCGATTGCGCCCAGCGCATCAACCGAAAAAATAAAGCCTTTGCTGGCCGGATTTTTCCCGCCTTTCTTCCAGTGCAAAAACATTTCTTTCATTTTTTCCACACGTTTAAAGTAATTTCCTTCTGGGCCAGCCCGCTAATTGCTTGAATCGATGCCGGGTTGGCCGGCGAAGACAAAACAGCCCTTTTTTCGGAATAAATATTTTCTGGCGGGGTAGTAGGCACTTTGATTACCAGTGGCGTTGCTGGCGAGCCGGTTATTTTAATAGTAATGTTGAAATCATAATCGGTTGGAATGCCAAGGCTTGCCTGGCAGGAAGAGCAGCCTCCAGAGAATTTTGATTCGTTTATGCAGTTCGGGAAATACTGGGTTCCGCCCATGTTTATTTCGCAGGTGAAATCAGGGCTTGACACAAGCAGGTCGCTTGAGGCAGTGCCGATTCTCTGCAAATCCATGTACAGTTCTTCTTCCCTGAGCGCGTAATCGTTCGCCTCGGCAATCCTGAAAGTGTAGCCGAGGGCAAGCGCCAAAAGCACCAAGGAGAAAAGGAAATCAACCGCGATTATCTGCCCTTTTTTATCCATAAAACCAACTCACGAAATTGTCAGGGTGCCCCCGCATTTTTGCTGCCCTGGATCCGGGCCGTTGTAAGGAATTTCGACTGCCGGCCCGCCATAGTCATTCGTAATTGTTATTTCGGTGCTGCTGAAATTTATGGTGCACGGCATCGGTGCGGTTTTTCCAAGAACATAAAGCTTGGGGATCGTGTATTCGAGGGCATGGGTGTCCGCTGCCTCGAATGCCATTGATGCCACAAGGATTTTTGAAAGCGAGTTTGCGATTTTTATTTCCTGGTTTCTCAGGTGGATTTCAGTCTGGCTTTCAGTGAAGCTTCCTGAGACCGCAAAAAGAATGTTCACTGTGGTGAAAAGGAACAAGACAGTGAAAAGCATTTCGACTGAAAGCTGCGCCCTTGAATTCATGCTATTGAATAATGAAAAAAGTCATATAAAAACATACCGCAGGCTCGCTCACGCCCTGCCAGCTTCTTTCAAAGCCAATTTCATCAGGTCGCTGCCTGAAAACACGCCGAGTGCCCCTTTCCTGCATGCTGTTTCCCCGAATCCCTTTGCCCTGCCGGCTTTCATGCCGACCCTGTAAAAGAGCACAGGCACAGGGTCAGCCGAATGGTTTTTTTGCGAGCAAGGCGTCGAATGGTCCGCTGTTACAATAACCAGCGCATCCTTGAGCCCGAGGAGCGGGGCGAGCGCGGAATCGATTTTTTCGATAAATTTCTTTTTCTCAATGCACTTGCCGTCATGCCCGAAAATATCGCAGCCCTTTATGTGGACAAACACGTACTCGAAATGCTCCAGCTCTTTTACCGCGCGCGCAATCTTCGCCTTAATGTCGGTCTGCGGGGTTCCGGTGGCACCCTTCACTTCAAACAGGTCCATTCCGACAAAGGCCGCAACGCCCTTGTAAAGCCCTGCGCCGGCAATACAGCACGCCCTCAGACCGAACCTTTCTTTAAGGGAAGGGACTTTTTTCATTTCCCCTGCCCCGCGGACAAGCAGGTAATTCGCAGGCGGCAGTCCTTTCTGCACCCTTTCGAGATTCAAAGGATGGCTGTCCAGGATTGTGTGTGCATTCCTCAAAAATTCGTTCAGCACTTCCGCTGTAAATTTTGCTTCCTGAGACTTGTTCAGCGGCCTTATTTCCAGCGCCTTTTCGCCTGCGCTGTGCGGGTCGCCGTCGCTGATTTTATCGCTCAGGCCATGGCCGCTCATTACCACCGCGGCGCGGTGCTCTGTGCCTGGTTTCACAAGAAAATGAACCCCGCGGATGCGCGTATTATCGAGTCTTTTGGCCAATTCAGTGCAGTTTTCGATTCTTCCGGCCCTGCGGTCAAGGATAGTCAAATCCTGCCCTGCTGTGGCAAAATTGCTTCTAAACGCTATGTCACCATGCTTTAAATTGATTCCGAGGCCCAAAGCTTCAAAAGGGCCGCGTCCGACATAGTGTTTTTTTAAATCATAGCCGAATAAAGTGAGGTGGGCGCTGTCGGATTCAGGGATAACGCCTTTGCCAAGCACATGCATTGTGCCGGTTTTGCCGGCTGCAGCCATCTTGTCCATGTTAGGCTTTTTTGCGGCTTCGAGCGGTGTTTTGCCGCCCAATTCCTTCACCGGCAAGTCCCCCATCCCGTCACAGACAATAAGCAGTATTTTTGCCTTGTTCATTCGATTATTCCCCACTCAATTTTTTTCCCGCGCACATCGTACGCTTCGGCGTTCCCAATATTGAAAGGAAAAGAGATTATAAAATGCACTTTGCCGAAATGCGGGAAAGCATTGACGTCCGCAGGGCTCGGCCTGTTGCTTGCGCCAGGATGCGAGTACACGCTCCCGATTATGCCGAAATCCACAGGCGCCTGCCCACGCATAATCGAATGCTCTTTCCCGAAAACCGCTGGCACAATCACGACCTCATCAACAACTTCATTGCGGTGCTTGCTGCCAAGCAATGCAAAAAATTCGTTCGGGTAAGTGTGCTTTGCCGCATCCAGCAAACCCTCAAGGATGGCACGCTTTATCTGGAACATAAACTAATTACATTGCCAAGTATATTAAAATCGTGGGCACCATCAGGAAAGCCATGCAGTGCGAGCGCTTCACCTTTTCAGTGACCGCAATCAGGCCGATGCAGGCGCTCACCCCCATAACCGCCAGGCCGTAAAAGCCGTTGAATGCCAGGACAACCAGCGCCAAAAACAACAGCACTGCAACATTGACCTTGCCGTAAGGCAGGAACCTTATTTTTTCAAGGAAAAATTTTGCCAGTGCAAAAGTCGCCAGGGCAGCGAAAGCCATTGCAATCAGAGATACACTGATGAACAGCCAGAGCATTTCAGGCTGCGGCACAGCAAGCACTTTCACTATTGCCGCAATTCCAGTCCTTGTTTTTCCTGCAGCCAGCAGCACAAAAAGCGAAAAAATTATGTTTGCCGTGCTTATCGCGCCTATCAAAACCAAATATGTTCCTGTGCCGATTTTTCCCACAGCTTTCCTTATGATGAACGCGGCCTCGCTGGCGCCAACTCCCGGCAATATCGAAACAGCGCTCGCTCCCGCAATCCCGAGCAATGACCCGACCATGATTTTTTTCCCTGGCAATGATATTTTTTTCACTTCCTGCCTTTTCAGGCTTGTGCCTGAGCAAATCGAATAAACAAGCGTGCTGATTGCAAAAAAGCCGGTTATTGGTGCCATCAGGCTGTTGCCTGTGTTGCCTCCGCCCTGACCCAAGGTCAGAACAGCCACGCCGACCAAAGCGCTCAATGAAATAACAAGCGCAGAAAACGCTTTTTTCCTGGTTCCTTTCTCTGAAAGCACCATTGAAAAAAGCACAAGTGCAAGCGCCGCAGGGATTATTTTCGGCAGGAAAAAAAGAATGCCGGAAACAAAATTCATAAACGTGCCGGCAAGCAGTATTGCGCCGATGCCGCCGAAAAGGCAGCCTGCCGTCGCAAGGCCGACCGCTTTCATGCCTTCGCCTTTCACAAGCAGCCTGTGCCCAGGCAGCATCCCGATAAAGCTTTCAGAATCAGGCGCCCCGAAAATTATGTTCGGGATGAAATCCACAAAAGACTGGGTCACGCCCATTGCGACAAACATTGCCGCGAGTTCAATGCTGCCTGAAAAGCCGAATGCGAGCACAAGGAAAGAAACAGTGTTGGAGTGAATGCCAGGCGTCAGCCCTGTGAAAACCCCGAGGACGCAGCCCAAAAAAACAAAAAGCAGCAGTTCAATCATTCAACCGCCTTCCTTCACTCCGCAGGCTCGATTTTTTCAGCCACCAGCTCCAGTGCGCCCTCATACTCCTGCACTTTTCCTGTAACCACCACAAAAGCGTTTTTTTGCACGAAGAATTTGTCCATTGCGCTCGGGCTCATTTTAACGGCCTTTATTTTGTTCCCGTCATCCAGCGTGAAAAAAAGCGTCTGCCCTTTTGCGAAAGCGGAATCCACTCTCGCCTGCACAATTACCTTTTTGTCCAGTGCCCCTTTATCCAATTGCCCTATTGTTGCAGTGGAAGGCGCTGCCAGCCATGCGTAATAAAAAAGCAATACCGCGCCAATCACGCCACAGGCTAGCGCTATGCGATTCAGCCAATACTCTCTCAGCATTAAAAATAAGTAATCCAGAAAAGCAATTAAATTCCTATTCTTTTGCCTTTCCCACAATCCGGTCAGGCACTTTTTTGAACCACTTGCTTTTCAGCG
Source organism: Candidatus Iainarchaeum sp. (assembly GCA_026396995.1). Lineage (GTDB taxonomy): Archaea > Iainarchaeota > Iainarchaeia > Iainarchaeales > DTGL01 > JAPLVS01. The sequence goes on along the minus strand of JAPLVS010000002.1, from coordinate 19,276 downwards.
CCACTTTCACCTTTTCGCCTTTCGCGTATTTCTTGTCCGCTTTCACAAAATATTTTCCTGTGTTGAGGCCTGCGAAAAGGTCAAAGGTGATTTCCACGGTCGCGCTTCCGGAATCGCTTAACAGCACTGTTCCCTCAACTTCTTTTTTGCCTAAAAAAATCCTGCCGCCTACCGAGACAGCCAGCAATGCGAGCACGATGCCGATAAACAATTCGATGCCTGCCTCCAAAGGGTTCAGGAAAATTATTATGAACGTGGCCGCTTCGACTATCAGCAGCAAAAGCGAAAAGAAAATGAAATATTTTTTCCAGTCCTTCCTGAAAAAACTCTTTGCCTTCGATAAAAAGAACGCAAAGAAAACAGCAACCAGCAGCGCATCGGTGGCCAAAAGCCCTTCCACAGGCAGGATTGCCTTCCATAGGGGAAGCGATGCAACCAGGACCAGCACCAGGCCGGCAATGAGCACTGCCTGTTCTGCTTTTATCAAAACCATGCGAATCAGGAAAATTAACGCAAAACTAGTTATTAAGGGTTTCCAATATGCTTTTTTCGAGCGCCAGGATTGCATTTTCCGATTCCTTTATTTTTGCCATTAATTTTTTGTCTTTCAATCCGTATTTTTGCTTTATGAATTCCAGCCTTTCAGGGACTGAAACTAATTTTTCATCAATAATCCTTTTGTCCGCATAATAAACCAGTTTTTCTTCCCAGGAAGAAAGCTCGCCAACCCTTTCAATCAGGTGCTTTCTCGCGATTTCAGCAACCGCATAACAGCCCTTTGCGCGCAGCTTTTCCCAGGCCAGTGTTCCGTGCATTTTTTTCGTGCCAAGCGTTTCGAATTTGTCCAAATCATGCAGGAGTGCCCCTGCCCTCACAAGGCTCAAATTCACTTTAACGCCCTTTGCAGCCATTTTTTGCGCGAACTCAAGCGCGAACTCCTTCACTTTCACCGAATGCCTTACAATGTTTTCAGGCACATTGTTCTGTGCCAGCATTTCAAGGCATTCCTTTTCAGTGGGAATCCTTCCCTCATGCTTTCCAGAATTCATTCGGTTCACTTGCAGTTTTCAGGGTTGGATTTTTTGTAGAGTTCCATTGCTATTTTTCCTGCTTCTTCGATGTCTTTGCCCATTGCGATGAAGCCGTGGTTTTTCATCTGCACCAATTTGTTTTTGCCCAAAATTTTCAGGACTTCATCCCTCAATTCAAGTGTCCCGTAAGGCCTTTCGCTTTCTGTTTCTGGAACCCCGAATTTTTTCGGGTCTGCAGTGACCCTTTCGTTGTGCCCGTGCAGTATTGCGTTCACGTCCTTCCCTGCCTTGTAAATTGCCGCGTGAAGGAACGATTCGCTTGAAGGATTTTGGATGCCAATCGCTTTCAGCTTGTGCGCTTTCTCATCGACCTCAACTATTTCAACCAGCTGCCCTGCGTTTATTTCCCCTAATTTCTGCCCGCCCGGGGTAATCAAAAAGCCCTTTTTGGTCCTTGTGGAAAGGTTGCCTGCCACATTGCCGCCGCACGAAACAAGCCCGCGCGCATAGAATGCCTTGCACCATTTAATCAGTTCATCAGCGTGCTTTGTTTCCCTTTCTCCTTTTTGGAGGTCGATTTCATATTTTATTCCAACATAAACTTCAGGCATCAAACACACCCTTTATTTCATCAGGCTTCGGCCGGATTATGCCTTCCTCTGTGATTATCCCCTTAATGTACCGCGCAGGAGTCACATCGAAGCCAGGGTTCAATGCGTGGCTTTTTTCATTCGCAATCCTTTTGCCTTCAATGAACAGCACTTCCCTCTCGTCCCTTTCCTCTATTTTTATGTCCGCTCCCTTTTTGCATTTCAAATCAATCGTGCTCAGCGGAGCGGCAACATAAAAAGGAATGCCGTTCTCTTTAGCCAAAACAGCCTTTTCATAAGTGCCGATTTTGTTTGCAATGTCCCCGTTCCTTGCGACCCTGTCGGCGCCCACAATGCAAATATCCACGTCCCCTTTTTGCATATAATATCCTGCGGCGTTGTCAGCAATTATTTTGTGCTCGATTCCTTCATTCGCGAGTTCCCATGCCGTGAGCCTTGCGCCCTGCAATCTCGGCCTTGTCTCATCTGCAAAAACGAAAACCCTGTTCCCTTCCCTTTTGGCCCAATAAATTGGCGCCAGGGCCGAGCCCCAGTCCTGCATTGCAAGCCATCCTGCATTGCAGTGCGTTAGCACCCTCGCTCCGTCATGCAATAAAACCGAGCCGTGCTCGCCGATGAGCCGCCCGTTTTCAACATAGCTGCCACTGATTTCCCTGGCTTCCTTCACCGCAGCCAGTTTTGCTTCTTTTCCATCTTTGCCCTTAACCGCTTTTTCCATCCTTTCGATTGCCCAAAACAAATCCCTTGCAGTCGGCCTTGTGTTCAGCAGTTCCTCAAATCCTTTTGTTGCTTTCCCTTCCATCACTGCCTGCGCGGCACCGAATGCCGCAGCCGCCCCAATCGAGCCTGCCCCGCGCACAACCATTTCCTTGATTGCCTTTGCGGTTTCATGGTGGTTTTTGAAGGAAGCAATCCTGAATTTGTGCGGCAGCAAGGTTTGGTCTATCATTTTCACTGTGCGGCCTTCAGGCCAGACAGCGGTGAACCATTTCTTTCCTACAATCATGCTAGAATTAGCGAAAAAAGCGTTTTAATGGTTTTTATGCCCTTGCCCGCCTCAGCCTGAACCATCCTTTTCGCGTTTTTGTTTCTGTTGCGCTCCTTTCCCTTTTCGGCCATGGTTCTGCCGGCTGGATTCCGCTTTCTATCCTTATCCTTTTTGCCAGCTGCCTTTTCATTTGCCGGTATGCCTTCATATTTGTACGGATTGCCCTGGAACCAAATCCCAACCCCCTTATTTTTATGTCGGCAACTGTTTCCGCAAGCGCTTGAACCATTTCTTTTCCGGCCCAGCCGAGATTTTGCGACCACTCCAGATCGACTCGATGGTGCCCGCGGAAGGATACGCCGACTTCCAAAGGGAAATGACTTTCGTTTACAACTTTGGCTTTGATTGGCTTGTAGACAGCGGGAATTTCAAGATAAGTAATGAATCCTCGCTCAGAACCATACTTGGAAAAGGTAATGCGTGCTTTTTCTCTTTTTTCCAGAAACCCGCGCAATTCATTTACGCCGTCCATTATTGGGCTAGGCTCGTTGAAAGCACCGAGTTCATTGTGGAAGTCCACTATTGTTGCTCCGCCATATCTTTCGGCTGTTTTTTTATACCAGTCATCCTGTGCTTTTATCATTGCATTGAGTACGTCCGGTGTATTTTTCCAATTTCTCTTTGAAGGGTCGACTTGAAGCATATAACCCATCATGCTGATTTCCCTTGGCACGGTCTCGACTTTTACAGTGTGACCCATTTCCTGCAGCCTTGCTGCCACTTCCGGGGCGAGCTGGAAAGCCGTTATTTCGTTGCGGTGGTCACCGCGGATTATCACAATGTCAGGCTTCTCAGCCATGTTTCCCGCCCTTTCCCAGAAATTCACCAAAAAATTCCAGTTCTTCTTCCGATTCTTTTCCTGAGCCAAGGATTTTGATTTGCAATTTTGCCTTTTTTGCGATTTTAAACAGGGAGAAAAAGTTTTTGAACAGTTCTTTTCTTTCGCGCTGGTCTCCCTCAAGAAATTCTTCGAAAGAAACATAGAATTCCTTGCCGCTCTCGGCGGCCTTTTTCAATGCCTGCAAATCAAAGCTTTTCGAGCGCCCAGACCTAAACAGCACCGCCTTCGCTTTGCTGTCCTGCAGTGCTGCGTTCAATTCAGCGAGGTCGCGTGCTTCCCTGAAGCCTGGCAGTTTTTCTTGCATTCCAAAGAATTAGCCTGTAAACTGTTTTATTTGTTTTTATTTGTGTTTTGCGGTTCTTCTCATCCGGCTGAATGGCCATCTTTCACTTAATCTTTTTTTTGCAGGCTTCATTAACGGAAGCCCTCTTTCTTTCCTTATCCTGTCCGCCACCATCAATTTCATTTTCCTGTACGCAGCCATGTTTGTAGGGATTTCCCTAAACCCCCTTCCTGAACCTTTCCTTATCTCAAGCGCGGTTTCAACCAGGGCTTGAACCATTTCTTTTCCGGTCCAGCCGAGCTTTTTGGACCATTCTCTGTCGGTCCTGTGGTGTCCGCGGAAGTGAATGCCTTCCTGAAAAGTGAAGTGGCTGTCCCTTATTGCCTTTGATTTAATCGGTTTGAAAACAGCCGGAATTTCTATGGGGGTGTAAGAGCCCATTCTTGTTGTTGCTCGGCTCCAGCTGATGAATGCCCCTTTTTTTCCCAATTCGAGTGAACCGCGCCATTTCCAAGGCCCGTCTTTTGGCGGAGGCTCATTGAATGCCCCAAAATCATTGTGAAAGTCAACTATTGTGGACCCATAATATCTTTCAGCTATTCCATTCTGCCAATCAACCCTGCCCTTTTCATAAGCTTTAATTATTTCGCGTTCATGGCTAAAGCTTCTTTTGGCAGGGTCAACGTTTTGCATGAATCCCGTCATGCTAACTTCCCTTGGCACGGTCTCGACTTTTACTGTATAACCCATTTTCCTTAGCCTTACCGCTACCTGTGGAGCCAGATAAAAAGCTGTTATTTCGTTGCGGTGCTCTCCGCGGACAATGACAAAATCAGGCTTTTCCATTAAAATAGTTTTTAGTGGCAAAGAAATAAAACCAGTTTTATTTCAGCCTGTTGAGGTGGGCTGCTGCGCCAGGCCTTACTTTTTCGTAGCCTCTGCCCTTGCCCCGCAGCCCACGGGCTCTTTTGCCGGCGCTTGTGAGGCCTCTTTCGGCGCGGCCGTGGTGCTTGCCTGAGCAAATCCAGTTGATTGTCTTGTCTGCCTTGATTTCCGGCGCCGAGGGGTCGACCAAAATCACTTCAAAGTACTTGTTTTTGCCGTCTTCCCCTATCAAATAAGAATTCAACACTTCGCAGTTCTTGAACTTGTTTCCGGCCCTGCCTTCCGCAATTGTCTGGATGTTTTTCTTCATTGTCAATTTTTCTGTTCCCTGCTTTTTCGGCTTTCTCCTTGACCTTGCCCTGTCGTGCTTTCCGCCGCCTTTCCTTATGCGCGCCCTTGCCAAAATAAAGCCTTTTTTTGCCTTATAGCCTAAAGCATGGGCTCTCGGCGGGTTTGTTGGGTGGTCAACCCTCACTACAGCGCTCTTGTCTTTCCTGTATTCAAGCAGCCTTTCGCGCTGGGCAGCCTTGTAATTGTAATTGGCGTCCTTTTTTCCAGCCATTTCTTTCTCGAAAGTTTCCTGAATATATTTTCCTGCACCCATAAAAATCACAAAAAAAGAGCATTAAAGCACTTACGATTAACTAATTCCTATAAGCAAGAAATTTAAAGGTATTGGAATGACTGCTGGCTGTGCTTACTCAAAGCTTTTCGGCTTGGAAAAAGGAGTCGTAAAAGGCGACAAATGCCTCAAATGCGGTTCTAAGGCCGAAATCCTGTTGCCTTATGGCCCGCAAAAATTCTGCGAAAAACACTTCCTTGAACTCATAGAACACAGATTCAAGAAAACAATAAGGGCATATTCCCTGGTAAAAAAAGGCGACAAAATCGCGGTAGGTTACAGCGGAGGAAAAGATTCAACACTGGCTCTTCTCCTGCTCAAAAAATTCTTCTCCGAAACCAATCCAATCACGGCAATCCTTATTGACGAAGGCATTCCGGGATACCGCAATGAGGCCCTGAAGGTCGCCAAAAAAAATTGCAAGGCCTGGAAGATTCCCTTCAAGGAATTTTCCCTGAAAAAAGAATTCGGCTTCACAATGAAGCAAATCGCCGCCCTGCTCGAAAAGCACCCGGAACTCAATCTCGGTTCGCCCTGCACTTTCTGCGGCACACTCCGCCGCTCCATTTTGAACCGCGCAGCCCGCCAGCTGAAAGCCGACTCCCTTGCCACAGGCCACAACCTTGACGATGAAACGCAAAGCATTTTGATGAACGTGTGCGATAATGATTGGCGCAGGTTTCCAAGGAGCGGAGCCAAAACCGGCCTCATCGAAAGGAAAGGCTTTGTGCAGAGGATTAAGCCTTTGTGCGAAATCCCTGAACGCGAGGTATTCTACTATATCCAATTCGCAGGTTTGGAATCCTACACAGGGGAATGCTGTCCTTTCAGCGAGGAAGCGAAACGCAACGATTACCGCGCCCTGCTGAACCAGCTTGAGGAAAAATACCCAGGCACAAAATATTCGTTGTGGCAGTTCTACAACCGCTTAAAGCCGAAGCTGGCCGAATCTGAGCTGGCGGCTAAGCTGAGGGTTAAAATAAACAAGTGCAAAAAGTGCGGCGAGCCATCGGCTGGAGAAAAGTGCGAGGCTTGCGCGAAAATCGAGATGCTCAAGAAACTGGGCAAGGCAAAGCGCTGAGCAATTCCTTTTAATGCTTTTTCGGCTCGGCAGGAAAACCCTTAAATTCTTCACAGGCAATATTATTTCATGCGTTCCAAGAAAGAGCCGGCTGATTTGAGGGAAAGAACAACGGTGAGAATTCCCTGGGGGCACCTGAACCCGCAACTTCAGCGCATAATCGGGGAGCCAGGCATGAAACTTCCAAAAAAGGGAAGATATGATATGAGGGAGTCGAGGCGCTTGCGTGTTGGGCTTTGGGCGGAGACAGCGGTCGTTGGTTATATAGGGGCTTCGGGAGCGCCAGCAGTGGGGGCAGTTTTTGGCCTTCCAGCCGCCTTTGGCGCAAAGTTGGCTAGTAACCTCGTTAGGTACCGCAATGAGCTCTTGCTTTCTTCAATGCAAGAATACGGCATTCTCCAGCCAAAATCTGAGATTGAGGGGTTGTATCCAGAGCGCTGGATTGATACTGCCGAAGTGGCAAAAACCCACCCGCTCTGTTATGTGGCACAAAACGGCGACTTGGTTTTAAGAAAACCAACCCGGTTGGAGTACTATCGTTATTTATATCAGCAAAGAGTGCCGGGCTTGGTTGGAACCCCATGGCGCTGGAGGATTTACTTGGTGCCGCCAAAAGCCCCAGAAAAAGTGCGCGAGTGGGCGAAAGCAAAACTGCAAAAAGAATTGCCAAGGCTCAAGAGCCTGGCACCAAGACCTTTGCCAAAACCTGTCCCTGTTCCAGTGAAAGCCTATCGCACCGCGGCCAACCGACCATCCACGCGCGCGGTTTTAAGGCAGCCACCAAGGCTTGCTTTTGCGCGCCCGCGCGCCTGAAAAAACGAATCCAATCCTTTAAAACTTTTCCGCTGGAAATCTTATTCTATTCTACCATGGGCCTGTAGTCTAATGGTTAGGACGCGACCCTGACACGGTCGCAGCGGCGGTCCGATTCCGCCCGGGCCCACCATTCTTGATTTTCATGCCCGAAAAAGAAAAGTTTGAGAAAGTGTGCCCGAAATGCGGGAGCACCGATATAAGAGCCGATGGAGATTTTATAAGCGTCTGGGACTATTGCGGTAGTTGCGGTTCCAAGCCGCCCATGGGCTTCATGTCCTTCCCGGAATTCCCTTCCAAGAAAATAAAATCGGTCCAGAAAGAAATCAGGAAGAAAAAGGGCAAATGATTATTTTTTTTCTTCTTTGGGGGCCTGCTGCATTTTGTCGAGGCTGGCGCCGATTGCTTTCGAGAAGTTTTTCTCGAATTTGTCGAGTTCGTCCATTTTCTGGTCGATCATTTTCAGTCTCAGGCTGAACTGGGCTTCCATCTGCTTTGATGTGCTGTTGAAGGCATGGATGCGCTGGTTGAATTTCTCGATGTTCATGTCTATCGCCTTGAGGAACTGCTCCTTGAAAAGGTTCAATTCCCTCACCCTTGCCTGCAGTTCTTCTGCGCCGACAGCTTTCAGGGCTTCGGCGCGCGCCTGCGCCTTTGCTTTTTCCATTGCGTCAATGTTTTCCTTCAGCTTGGCCGTCATCGAGGCTTCCATTTCCTTTAATACGGCCTGCGCGAGCTTTCTCCGTATTGTAAGCAGGTCCATTGCTGCGTAGGGCTCGAGGCCTTTCATGAGCGCTGCCTTCCTGTTCACGATGTCAGAGGCCTGCGCCGAAAGCGCCTTCATTTCTTCCTGCGTTGTTTTCTGGAAGTCTTTGAGCTCGCTTTTCGACTTTATTATTTCGGAGTTGAGCTGCACCACCAGCTTGCCTTTTTCTTTTTCCATTTCCTGGATCTGCCTGTTTATTTCGATTATTTTTTCGTCATAGCCTTTTTTCATGCCCTCTATTTCGCTTATCCTCGGCTTGACCTTTTCGCTGTATTCCTTTTCTATTTCGTTCATTCTTTTTGTGATTTTATCATCGATGTCCTTGTCTATGCCCTCGATTTCTTTCGCCTTTTTCTGGGCGTCCGCAATCGTTTCCTCGAGTTTTTTGTTTGTCTGCGCGCTTTTTTCCTCTATTTCCGCGAGCCTTTTCCTTATTTTTTCGCTGTACTCCTTTTCGATGCCTGAAACCTGCTCGTTTATTGTCCTGCTTATTTCCGCCCTTATCCTTTCCTTTGTTTTTTCGAGGTCCGCGATTTTCGCCTTCACTTTTTCCGGGTCGATTTTTTCGACCAGTTCCCCGAATTTCCTGATTTCCTCGTTTATTTTCGCCTCGAGATCCTTTTGATTCTCGAATTTCACCCTTTCGATTTTTTCCCTTGCCTCGTTCATCACGTCCTCTATGACTTCAGATTCCAATTCGAGGGTTTTTGTGACGCGCGAGTCCAGCCTCTTGATTTCCGCCTGGGCTTTGGCGACGAAATCTTCGGTTTCATTCCTTGAATCCTTGAGCGTGTCTTCGACTTCCGAGAAAAGGGCTGTTTTCATTTCCGTGAAATCCTTTTGGGCTTTGTCGAACCGCTCCGCGAGCACGGAATCCAGTTCTTTTAAATGAGTGACCCTTTTTTCCTCGAGTTCTGCCTGCAGTGCCTTCACTCTGCCCTTCTGCTCGTCCCTTATGTCTTTTTTGGTCGCTTCTTTTTCTTTGAGCATTTCCTTAAGCGAAGCATCCCTGGCCGCCTCAAGTTCTTTTGCGGTTGCAGCCTTGTCTGCTTCGAAGTCCTTGCCGAATGCCTCTATTTCCTCGTCGATTTCCTTTCTTGCCTTTTCGACAAACGCCCTTAATTCATCACTGTTTTCCTTTCCTTTCGCAAGCAGCTGGGTAAGCCCTTCGGCTTTCGTGTTCTCGATTTTTTTGCCTATTTCGTCTATTTCGGCCCTTAATTTTTCGTGCTTTTTCTCCCATTCGCTTAATTCCTCGAGGCCGCGCTTCATTTCCTCGTTTATTTTCCTTATCTCTTTTACCCTTTGCTCGAGGATTTGGTCGACTTCCCTTTTCTTTTCCTCCATGTCAGAGCCTATTTTTTCGCTTAAAAGCGCGCTTTTCGAATTGATTAAAGTGGAAATTTTCTTGTATTCCCTGTCAAGGCCTTCCTTGACTTTCCTGTCAAGCGTTGAATCCAGCTCTTCCTTTATCGTCTTTATTTCATCTGCCTTTTTGTTGACTGTCGCCATTACGGCTTTTTCCCAGGATTCCCTGTCCTTTTTCTTGTCCGAATCCTCATCGAGGCCTTCGGAAAGCCTTCTCATAAGGTCTTCTTCGGCGTCAGGCAGCGTTTCAGGCAGCTCTTCATCCGGTTCAGGCTCTGGTTCAGGCATCGGCATTGGCTTTGAGGGCAGCAGCTTGGGCGCCTCTTTTTTCACGCCCCTTACTTCCATCAGAATCTGTTTTGCGTCCTTTTCGCCTATGCCGACGTCTCTCAGATTCCTTATTATTTCGTCCTCGCTCAGGTCCAGTGCAATCAGTTTCCTGACCGATTCCAGAATAATGCTTTTTTTGTCCGGCATGCCAACCTACATTCCAAATCTATAACAGCCTATGTGGTATAAAAACCTTATTCCAGCCAGTTTTCCCAAATCGGATGCTAATAATAGCATGGAAAAATTGTTAAATGTTAGAAGGCACAATATCTATGCATGGCGAGGCCGGGCAGAAAGCCGACAGGGCACAGGAAAAGCAGGAGGCCGCCCTCTTTTTTGTGGCTTGACAGGCCTTTAATGCCTGCTTTTCCAGCTCCCAGAGTGAAGCCTTCGCCAAAACGCAGGAGGAAATCCAGCGAAGAACTTCAAGTGGAAGAACGCGAAATCAACGGCATGGTCAGGGGCAGTTATTCTGCCGGCGAAATGCTTTCGGAGCTTGGATTGTATGACGCCCAATTATTGAGGTACGTAAAACGCCTAAGGGCCAAAGCCCCTGAAAGCGAAAAATGGCGCTACGAACGGCTTTTGAATGACCGAAAAAAGGTCGAAGCATACAAAGTAAACCTGATCTATGATTTGCGCAGGGCAGGCCTTTCCTGGACCGAAATCGAAGGCTTGACTGGCCTGGACTGGGGCAATGCCACGCATTATTTCAGGATTTTGAAGCAAGGCCGCCTAAAGCCATCAACCATAAAAAGGCTGTCAGGCCAAATAGTGGACCCGAATGCAGTGAGAACCCAGACTGCCAAGCTTGACAGGGAGCGGCTGGTCGTGCAGGCTGTCTTCCAGAACGCTCCGCTGGAAAGAATCCAAGAAGCGCTCGCCTATGCCGAAAGAGTTCTCCCTAAGCAGCAGGGTTTTGAAAGGAACAGGCTGCAGGTGGCAATAAACGAACTCCGCCGCCTTCTCGAGAAAAAGAAATAGGCTGTGGGGGAAAAGTGGACTGGCTGGGGCTCGAACCCAGAGCCTCCACAACTTTGGCCTCGTCGAAGTTGCCAATGTGGCGATCTACCATTGATCTACCAGCCCACGAATAAGAATAATTGCAACCAAACTGTTTTAAATAATCAGTTTTCTGCCTTTGAAAGTTTTTCCTTTGCCTGTTCGAGCAAACCCTTTTTTTCCCTGAAGGGAACGCCGACGAATTCAGCGACCTGCTTGATTTCCTCTTGCGAGAATTGCCAGGGGTCATAAAGAGAATCTGATAATGAAATTTTAATTCGGTCCCAGGGCCACAACGGCTTTTTTTCCCCGGATTTCAGCAAAATCCAAGGTCTTGTGGTCGCTGATGTTTTGTATATTATGGCCTCGTTGTTGCCTATGGCTTCAATTTCAGAAATTTGGAAACTGTGTTGCTGTGATTTGATGTCTGATGCGAGAGGCCATTTGTCTGCGGACAATTCAATGGAATCGCCTTTTTTTGTGATCCTGACAAACTGTTTTTTCAGGCTGAGCCGAATGTAGATTGCAGGAATGCAAAGAAGGAATGCAATAACAATCAAGCCAAGCATTGCAGTAAAGTTAAGCCCATAGCTGGCGAAAAGGAAAGCAATGCCAACTATGCATATTGCAAGGAAAGCGCAGTATACAATCAAGGCGGTATAATTGGAAGGCCGTATTTCAAGTATTTCCGCGCCCTCTGAGGATTTTTTAATCAGTTTCATCCAATTCCCTGCTGCCAAAATTCACAGCGCTATCAGTATTATGCTGTCGCCCCTTACCATGATTTTCGGGTATTTTTCCTTTTCTTCGGTGCCGTCTTCTTTACAGCTTGTTTCTTCCGCGTTCTCCAATACAAGGTTTAAGTGCACGTCAAAGGCCTTGAGTACTCCGCTTATCGTGCGGTTCCCCTTTAATTTCACCAATACCTGCTGGTCTGTTGCCTTTGTCAAGTCGTCGAATGGTCTAGCGCTCATCTGATTGCCTCCTATTTTTTTCCGAATAAATTTGCAAAAAATCTTCCAAGGAACGAACCTTTTTTTTCCTCTTTTATTTCGACCTTTGCCCCGCCGATTTTTGCCGCAATGTCTATCACCGCTTTTGATGCCGGCGAATCCGGCTTGCGCATTATGAACGGCTTTGCGTCCTTTGAGAGGATGCTTTTCCTTACTTCGTTGTCGTAAGGCACAATGCCGTAGCACGGCAGTTCAAGCATTTTCATTACCTCATCCTTTTTGAGCTCGCCTGGCTCGTTCCTCACCATGTTCAATATGAAGCCGAACGGCTTTGCGTTCAGCCTTTGCGCGACCATTTTTGTTTTCAGCGCATCGGCAAGGCTCGGCTGGTCAGGCACAGTGACAATCAAAACCTGTTTTACCGCGCCAAGCGAGGACAGGGCAGTCCTTTCGATGCCTGCCGGCGCGTCCAATAATATGAAATCGTAGTGGTCTTCCAGCGACCCGATGACTGATTTCAGGCGTTCTGAATCAACCTTCCTGTAGGATTCAAGGCTTAACCCGCTCGGCACAAGGTCAACCCCTTTAGGCCCTGAATAAATCGCGTCGTCTATCGCTGCTTCCCCGATAAGCACTTCGTGCAAGGTGATTGGGGAATTCTGCATCTTCAATAACAGGGAAAGGTTTGCCATTGCCACGTCGGCATCGACAAGCAATACGTGGTGGCCGCTGTTTGCCAGCGCTATGCCGATATTCGCAGTCAAAGTGGTTTTTCCGACCCCGCCTTTCCCGGATGCAATAGTGATAGACCGTCCCATAACCATTCCCTTTCGCTAAATTTAATGTTTCATAATCTATTTTAAAAGTGTTGTTGGCAATAACAATGTTCCTGCCCCAAACCGCGTTTTTGGGCTATTTTTCCTCCACGCCGAGCAGCCCTGTCTGCTTGAATATGTCGAACCTTGAAGCTTCCTCTGATTCGCCTTTTATGTATTCAAGTGTGAATTCCTCGCTGTATTTTTTGGGGTAAAGCCGGTTAAGCTTTTTTGTGTCCACTTCCTCGGTGATCAAGATTTTTTCCTGGAATGCGGTGATGAGGTCGATTTGCTGTATTGTCAGGGCGTTGATGTCGATTATCCCGTTTTTTGCAAGGAAAGAATTCAATACAAGCCTGAGCGACGGGTCGCCGTTCACCTCGATTGCATGGGAAACGAACTCAAAGTACGAGCCGAGGACAGCGCCTTTTTTGAACAGCAAAACGCCCTGCTCTATGCCTTTCGGGCCTTCCGCAGTGCACACCACATATCCGGTGAATCCCTTGCTGAGCATCTGCACCAGTATCTGGAACATGTTCGATTCCGCTGTTTTCAGGCCTGCTCTAAGGCTTGTTCCCAAAGGCAAATCCATTTTTTCCACCAAACGCGCAGTATTGATTACGGCAACGATATTTATAAGTTTTATCAAGGCATTAGATTTATCACTGAAAGCCAAAGGGGCGCGAGATGGGCGGAAAATTAAAGGATTTTACAGGCAAAACCTGCAAAGGGCACACTGCCTTTGAATTCCAGCCCAAGGCAAAGCAAAACATGGACTTCGTGAAAATCAAGGCTTTGCTGGCCGAAAAAGGCATTTCACCTGAAGCCAGCACGCCTTTGGTCGTAATATTCAAATTCGACGGCTGCACTGTGAGCCTTTTCAAAAGCGGCAAAATCCTGGTCAAAGAGAAAACCGAGGAAAAGGCAAAAAAGGTTGCGGAAAAAATAATGGGGCTGCTGTGAAAACATGAAATCCCTTTCGCTTGGAAAAATTTTCGGCATCCGCCTCGAACTCCACTGGTCTTTCGTGCTCATAGGCCTTTTCGTTGTCGGCATGCTTGCCCTGATCGAACCGGCACTGCTTGCCCCGATGCTAATGGTTTTCTTTTTCCTTTTTTTGAGCGTATTCCTGCACGAACTGGTGCACTGTGTCGTATCACTGCAGCGCGGCATCGGTGTCCAAAAAATCATATTGCTTCCGATAGGCGGCGTTTCACTTACTGAATCGCTGCCTGAAAAGGCAAAAGACGAGTTTTTGATAGCGGTAAGCGGCCCGGCATTCAATTTCCTGGTTGTTTTTGCAGTCCTTTTCCTGGTGTCAGTGCTCCCGCTTCCTTTCCCGAGGGAACTGTTATCAAATCCGAATGCGCTAAATTCTTCCGAGGCGGCCGCGGCCTCTTTCCTTTCAATGCCTTTGTTCACTGTTTTCTGGGTGAACCTTGCGCTCGGCACATTCAACCTTTTCCTTCCGGCGCTCCCGCTTGACGGAGGGAGAGTTTTCCGTTCCCTGCTTTCTTTTGCATTCGGCTACAGGAAAGCCACAGCCATTACGACAAGGATAAGCTCTTTAATCGCAGTCCTGCTTTTCGTTTCCGGCTTCCTTTCAGGGAACATCCTGCTTTTGGTCATTGCAGCATTTGTTTTCTTCGGCTCCAAGGAAGAGGAAAAAATAGTGCAGATGAAAGAAGAACTGAAGGGAATAACGCTTTCAAGGGTGATTTCAGAAAAGCCGCTAGTGCTCGACAGCCTGATGAATGTAAGGGAAGCATTTGAAAAAATGCTGGAAGAAAAGAAAACAGAGGCTGTGACCGAAATCGAGCCAGGCAGGTTCGCTGTCTTATTGCTCGAGGAAATGCCTTCCCTTGTCGGCAAAAAAACAGCACCGCTTTACAAGGCGCTGAAAGAAACGCCCTCGCTTCAAATCAGCGAAAGCCCATCCAAGGCATTTGAAAGGATGGCGTCGGCAGGAAAAAGGGCGATTCCTGTGCTTGATGGTTCAACCCTTGCAGGAATAATCGACCTTGAAAAAATCGAAATGTCAGTCATGCTCTCAAGGGCCAATGCAATGCTGGGTGAAAAACCGCCGGAACCAAAAACAACTCCGGCTGAAAATCCCCTGCAACCCAAGCCAGAACCAATTCCCGCTTCAATCATTCCAGAAAATCCCAATGTGAAAAAGAAAAAAGCGCGCAAACCAAGGGCCAAGCGCAAGGACAAGCCTTTAAAAAAACAAAACCGCAAATAATCATATTAATGCCGAGATGGCGGAGTGGTCTAACGCGCCAGCCTCGAGATGCCCTTTTCTTTCTTTTCCAAAGAAAGAAAAGTGTAAGTTGCCCAAAAGAAAGAAACGATTGTTCGTTTTTTCAGGCAAGAGCAAGCTGGTATGCCTCTGGCATGCGGGGGTTCAAATCCCTCTCTCGGCGTTATTTTTCAAATAGAGTTGCTCTCTTGGCGATCAGGCTAATTATTTTACTGTGCATAAGCAAGGCAAGTATCTTTGGTTGTTTGGTCCTGGATTTTGTCGCAAATCAAAAGGTTGCCAGTGTAAACGGCAACAGTCTGGTAGCAGTCATCTTTGATTTCTTGGCCTTGTATTTTTTCGCATAGGGATTGCTCTTGCTTGGCAACAGCGACACCAGAATAGCAATCGTCCTTACTGCCTTGTATTTTGCTGCAGATGGAAATGTCTTGTTTTTCCTTTGCAATCTCAAAATAGCAGTTATCCTTAAGCGCTTTGGTTTGTATTTTTGCACAAATTGCCTCGTCTAGTTTTTCCTCAGCAACAACTTCATAACAATGGTCTTTTTCGGATTGATCTTGTATTTTTTCGCAAATCGAAATGTCCTGTTTTGCCCTTGCAATCTCAGAGTAACAGTTGTTTTTGTGATACTCAGTGGTGATTTTTTCGCAAGCTGAAATGTCCTGTTTTGCCCCGGCAAACATGTAATAGCAGGTATCCCTGCTTAGCTGGTCCTGGGTTTTTTCGCAGACTGAAAGATAGTCTGTGGTTTCGACAAAAGCAGAATAGCACTCGTACTGGTTTTCTTTTATTTTTTCACATAAGGAAGGGTCTTTTTCTGCCACGGCAAAAGCCCAATAGCAATCGTCTTTTTCAGATTGGCTTTGTATTTTTTCGCAGATTGAGATGTCGTCAGTTTTTACTGCAAAATGGAAAAAGCAATCGCCTTGGATATATATGGTTTGGATTCTGTTGCAGATGGAAATGTCTTGTTTTGTTTTTGCAATCTCCAAATAGCATCTGTCTTTGACTGCTTGGTTTTGGATTTTATCGCAGATTGTAAGGTCTTGTTTTTCCACGGCTACATCTGCATAGCAAATGTATTCGCTGTTTTGGTCCTCGATTTTGTCGCAGGTTGAAAAATCTTGTTTTGCCAAAGCAACAGAACTATAGCAACGGTCTTTGCCGCCTTGGTCTTGTATTTTTTCGCAGATTGAGGAATCTTTTGCAGCAACTGCGGCACCCTTATAGCAGGAATCCTGGCCCTTTTGCTCTTCGATTTTTTCGCAGATTGAGGAATCTTTTGCAGCAACCGCAACAGCAGTATCACAGGAATCTCTCATGTACTGTTCCTGTAATTTTTCGCAAATTAGGGGGTCTTGTTTTTCCACGGCAACATCGCTATAGCAGGAATCGGCTGACCCTTTTATTTTTTCGCAGACTGCCAGGTCTTGCTTGGCGACAGCGACATCGTGGTAGCAGGAATCTTTCCAGCCAACTCCAAACCCCTGTATTTTTTCGCAAATTGACTGGTCTTGCTTGGCGACAGCGACATCGTGGTAGCAGGAATCTTTCGAGCCTTCTACAACTCCTTGTATTTTTTCGCATATTAACGGGTCTTGTGTGGCCACAGCGGCATTGCGATAGCAATAATCTTTCCAGCTTGGCATTTGTATTTTTTCGCAAATGGAAATGTCTTTTGCAGAACCAGCAGCATATGAATAGCAGGCGTCCTTTTGGCTTTGGTCTTTGACTTTTTCGCAGTCTGGAAGACCCATAGAGTTAATGTCTGGCTGGGCAGAAGTTGCGCTCGGTGTCGGCGAGGGTGTTGCTGGCATTGTGGGTGCTGTGCACCCTTGCAAAAACGCAAGGCATAAAATTGCAATAAAGAATGTCACAAAGGAAAGCTTTTGATTCATGCAATTATATTGGATTGCTTGTTTAAATAGTTTTCTGGGCTATAAGTTAAAAGAACAAAACTGCAAAAGGCATATTTATGGCCCTAAACAAGGACTGGCATTTGAAAAACAAAATGCCAAAAAATCCCACTTTTGAGCAAAGGGCAAAATGGCACATCGAGCACGAAAAACACTGCAAGTGCAGGCCGATGCCTGAAAAGCTGGCGAAAGAAATCAAAAAAGCCGGCTATTGACTGGCCGATTCACATTGCCCTTAATCTTTTCACCCTTTCCGCGATTGGGGGGTGGGTGTTGAAGAGGTTGTTCAAAAAGCTCTTGTGTTCGTTGAGCGGGTTTACAATGTATAAGTGCGCTGTGGCCTTGTTTGCGGCTTCAAGCGGTTCTGTGTCCTTTTCGAGTTTTTCGAGCGCTGAAGCAAGGCCTTCAGGGTATCTTGTGAGGATTGCGGCGCTTGCGTCCGCGAGATATTCGCGTTTCCTTGAAAGCGCCAATTGCATGAGCATTGCAATCAGCGGCGCGAGGATTGCCATCACAATTGCTATGACAAGCAAAATCAGGCCGAACTTGCTGTCGTTATCCCTTTTTCCGCCGCCCCACCAAAAGGAGCGCATCATCCAGTCGCTCAGCAATGCAATCAATCCGACCATTACTGTCACAAGCATCATGAACCTGATGTCATAATTTCCAATGTGCGACATTTCATGCGCTATCACTCCCTCGAGCTCAGCGCGGTTCATTTTCTGCATGAGGCCGGTGGTGACGCATATTACCGCGTGCTGCGGGTCCCTTCCTGTCGCGAAAGCGTTCGGGGCAGTGTCGTCGATAACATAAATTTTCGGCTTCGGGATGCCTGCGGCAATGGCCAATCCGTCCACTGTGTTGTCAAGATAAGTGTTTTCTTCATGGGTTGCAGGCCTTGCCCTGCTGATTTTCAGGACCACGGTGTCCGAATAATAGTATGTGAAGAAGGCCATGAGGATTGCTATTATCAGGGCAAGTATGGCACCGAAATAGCCCCAGCCGGTAATGAACCCGAAAAGGAAGCCCATGCCTATGCAGAACAAAAAGAAAAAGAAAAACAAGAGGTATGACGACCTCTTGTTTGAGGCAACATGCTCCCAAATCATCCAAACCGCTTCCTTTTGCTTGGCCAGTTCAGAAGCTCACTTTGGGGACTGCCTTTTCCGCCTCTTCTACTTCAAAGTATTCCTTTTCTGCCTTGAAGCGGAAGATGCCGGCTATGATGTTCGAGGGGAAGCTTTCCAGTGTAACCGAATAGTTCATCACAGAATCGTTGTAGAACTGCCTTGCGTACGCTATCTTTGATTCTATGCCATCAAGCTCTTCCTGGAGCATTTCAAAGTTCTTGTTCGCCTTCAGTTCAGGGTATGCTTCCGCCACAGCAAACAGGGATTTCAGCGCGCCTGTGAGCAGGTTGGTTGCCTTGGCTTTTTCCGCGACAGTGCCTGCATCCAAATATGCTGTCCTTGCCTTTGTGACCATTTCAAAAGTCGTTTTCTCGTGCTTTGCGTATCCCTTGACCGTTTCCACAAGATTCGGCACAAGGTCTGCCCTTTTCTTCAACTGCACATCAATCTGGGACCAAGCGTTTTTGACCCTGTTCTTCTGCTGGACAAGTGAATTGTAACCCAAAACAACAAAGCCCAGTATTACCACCACTATTATCGCTGCAATCCATTCAAGCACAAAACCACCTCGCTATTGAATAAGATATACTGAAAGTAGGGGCATACAACTTTTAAGGTTTTGCGGGGCGCTTCACTCGATTTTTTGGAAAAGAATGCCCTGTTTTGAGATTTTTGTGCCTGCAATTGCAAGGTCAAAGGCGCATTCTTCGATGCCCTTCCTTTCGGCGCCGAGCTGCGCGAGGATTTTTTCGCTTGAAGCCGGAATGAATGGCCACAAAAGCAGTGCAATCACCCTGAGCGAATCTGCCATCGAGTAAAGTATGTCGTCCAGTTCCTTTCCCTGCTTTTTCCATGGCTCCTTTTCGCTCACAAAAACATTGCAGGATTTCACAAAGCCCATTATCTCCGCGAGCGCCATGTGGAGCTCGAATGCCTTCATGTGCGCCTTTATCTTGTTAAGGTCGAGCGTTTCCTTCAGTTCTTTGGCTGTCCGCCCTTCGGGAATGACACCATTGCTGGATTTTTCGAGCAGCGACAGCGTCCTGTTGACCAGGTTGCCCAGTTCGTTTGCAAGTTCATCGTTATTCCTTTTCTTGAGGCCTTCTTCTGAGAAAAAGCCGTCTTCGCCGAAGGGAATTTCCCTTATAAGGTAATATCGCGCCGAATCCACGTTGAATTTTTTTGCGAGTTCCACCGGATTTATTACTGTGCCTTTGCTTTTGCTCATTTTTTCGCCCTGTTCTGTGTTGATGAACCCGTGGACCAAAACTGTTTTCGGCAAAGGGATGCCTGCGCTTGCGAGAATGCTCCACCAAATCACTGTGTGGTGCCATAAAATGTCCTTGCCTATGATGTGGATGTCCGCGGGCCAGAATTTTTCGAATTGCGCATTAGGATAATCAATGCCGCTTATGTAATTCAGGAGCGCGTCCATCCAGACATACAGGACGTGCTTTTTGTTGACAGGCACAGGGACGCCCCAATCGAAGCTCGACCTTGAAATGCTCAGGTCCTTCA
>JAPLVS010000079.1 GCA_026396995.1 Candidatus Iainarchaeum sp. | reverse complement strand
CGGACAAAATAAAAGAATTCCTCAGCAACAAGATCCGCTCGAACCTTAGAAACGGGACTGCGGTGTCAAAAACAAGCGCAAAGAATGCGGTGTCTGAAGCAGTAGGCTCCCTGAAATCAAGCCAGTATGCGGATGACCTTGCCACTGCAGTCGGCGGCAATGTCGAAGACATCACAAAACAGGCCTTTGCAGAAACCAGCCCAGGCGCGACCGGCCTAAAGGGAGGAGTGAAGCCTGGCGAAAGAATAAAGAATTTCCTGAAGAGCCTGGCGAAGCCTGGTTTTTGGTCGAGAATTCTCAAAAGCGTCGGCTGCGGCGTCCTCGCAAACCTTGCGGGACTGCAGGCACAGCAGTGGGTATTGAACATGCAGCTCGGCGACCTCAGGGCAGAGGCCCAGGCAGGCCAGAGCTTTAATTTCGCAGGGCCTTTGTCGAATTATGAAGGGGTGGAAGTGTTCAGGAAATTCAAGCCGTACCATATAACAATTACAATGGATGACAAGGGCATAACGCATGTTTCAATCGAAGAAGTCAAGGAGGAAGACATTGCAAAAATGGGCGAAGCAATTGTAAAGAAAACCGCAGAATACTGGAAGGCAGAGGACTGCAAGAAGCAATTGGAGCAGGGCATAGACGAGCTTATAGGCTGCCTGATGCCTGACCCTGAAGTCAAGGGCGTCACACAGGCACAGGTGCTCGCATACTACGACCACAATCCAAAAATTGCAGCCGAATGCATCAGCGACCAGGCAAACAAGTTGGATGAAGCGCTCCTGATGTCGGTTCTTTTCACAAGCCCGGAAAACATTGACGGATGCTGCGACGGGGACCAGTGCATCCAGAAAGACTGGTACAGCCAAAAGTTCACCCCTGAAGAACAGGAGCAGGCCATAGAATGCGCTGCAAGCAAACTCAGGAAAGCCATGCTTTCGGGAAGCGCCGAACCAGGGGAAGCGATGCCTGCCGAAAGCGCCGGGGAAACAGTGAAACAGCTGGCGAAAGAAAAGTTCGTGGACGATAAGGACGCCCTAAACCAGTATGCTGCGGAAGTCGTTGCAACATACAAGGTCTGGCAGAAATTCAATTTCTGCGATGACACCGGCACAACAGCCGAAACCGGGAAAAGCGATTCAGGGACAAAGCCGCCTGAGGCGCCGGATAAAAGCGGCCAGGATGCAGGCAGAAAAGGCGGCACTTAACAGGAAAAAAAACGCAATTGAAGGAACAGGAAGCGGTTTGTAAATGAAGGCAAGGCGGTGTGAATTTTGAATGAGCGCGCTTTCAACCTGTTCACTGCACTGCTTGCGCTCATACTGATTGTGCTGACATCCATCCTTGTATCCAGCATGGTGCAAAGCGAAAGCAACGCAAAAACAATCATTGCAAAAGTTTTGAGCCAGAGCAGGCTTGAATCGATGTCAAGGCTCATAAGGGCGGATGCGTTCCAGACCTTCAATTATGCGACAAGGGAGCAGATGGAATTATGGCTAAGCGAGCCCGGAAATGTTTTCGAAATCGCAGATTACCACAAGTGGGCTGACTGGCAGAGCGTGGTCGACGAGTTCGCAGACGCCAAGTTCAAGAACGCAGAGGTTTTCGCAGACTATCTTGCGCGCAACCTTCCGAGCATGATTGCCCAATCCAAACCAGAAGGTTATGCCGGCTATGAACTTGATGTCCAATTCGACCAGGTAAAATTCAAGGCAATACTCAAGGAAGTGCTGGCCAAAAGCTATGAGGACAATGATTTTTTCCAGATAATAGACTGCAAAGGCACGCCTGAAACCTGCCCTAACGGCAGCTTTTATCTCAACCTTAAATTTTCCAAGCTTGACCAAAGCCTGTACGAGCAGATGCCGTTGATAACAGTGAAAGACACGCGCGGCAACTCCACAGGCAGCGATCCCATAATTCCTAAAAACGACCTGAAGGTATACATTCCCACAAGGATTTTCAAGGCGCTCACGCTCGCAAGGAGCTTCATGCATTCAGAGCTCGGCTCAGGGATAAACACCGCGAGCGATTTCGGCTATTATTCGCCGAGGATACAAAACGAAATAGATTCTATGGCGCTGGGCTTCTGCGATTACGGTTATTGCTATCCTAGGCAGAACCCGTATTTCCCGCCTGACAGGACATACATTGACTCGCAGTCCTGCCCTGGCTTTATCACTTCAAGCAGCGACTATCTTTCAGTGGACGGCACTTTCAGGGGCACAAATTTCTCATACGAGGCAGGAAACGACAAAGGCACCGAAGACGAAATAAAAGCGCTCCTGAAGCAAAGGCTCTGCGAGCTTTCAACCGAACTGCTCGGCAAATACGAGGGGCCGCAATACAAAAACGATTTCGCGATAGCAACAGAAACATTCCAGGGCAAGCCGTGCTATGTCACAGTGGACGAAAAAGGGGGCATTGAAGCGAAATCCCATGAATCAAAAGGGATAGAGGCAGGCAATGCGGATATCGACGCTTCAGGCCTCAGAGGCACATTTTCAGAAGAGGAGCCGAACAATCCTGATGGGCCCGGAGCGCTCTGCCCTTACCAGTATGAACTGCAGGAAAACCAGCGCACAGGAATGTTCCGCGAAGGCGGTGAAATAAAAATAAATGATTTCGGGCCTGCATCGTGCTTTGCCGCTTCAGCGCCTGACAAGGCCAAATGCACGCAGGTCACTGTAGTGAAACTGATGGTGACTTATATGGAAAAAGACATGAACTACAAGGTCATGAAGGACAGGGATGTCTGGATAAAAATAAGCACAGCCGACTACAATTACACTCCCTTCAATGCAAAAATAAGCCTTGGCGACACTGGTTCAGACTGCGCATTCAGCTTTCCGGAATTCGATGAAAAAGCATGCAACGAGAAAGGCTGGGTGTGCTATGTGCCTAACACAGTGGACGGCTGTTATCCTTCAAAGCTGGCCTGACAGGAATCCGGCACTGAAAGCAGGCGCCTGCCTGCCTGGAAGGCATGGGAAAATATTATAAATAGGAATTCCTTATAATAAGAGAACAATAATAAAAGCGTTCCCGCCAACTGCCTTTTTCAAGGCAGGCAAAAGGAATAAAAAAACAAAAAAAAGCCTGAAATGCCAAAAGGCGGAAAACACCGCCTGGAAGGCAAACAAAAGGAATAAATAATGAAAATAGGATAAATTAATTTGGGTTAATGAATAAAGTTAATGGAGTGGTGCGATGGCCTTGGATGCGCTGAAAGAAAAATGGGTTGCTTTTTCTGACTGGCTTGAGGAAAAAGGCATTCCGTTGCCTTTGTTTTTCCTCCTGGTAATTCTCCTGATTGTGGGCGCAATTTACTTGATTGCCCCGGGCCTGTTCGGCTTTATTATTCCGGCAGGCGACGGCACCCTTACAGTGACCGTCACAGATAGTGACAAAAAGCCGATTAACGGGGCGACAGTGCTGGTCACAGAGAACGGCCAGAAAATCGAAGAAAAAACCACGAATGCCAAGGGCGAAGCCGAATTCACAATAACCATCGGGAAATCCGTGAAAATAACCGCCACTTATGGCGAGGTCAGCAAGGATACAACAGCAGTGATTGCCGAAACAACCTCAAGGTCGATTTCGCTTGCAATCGAGCCTGCAATAACATCTTTCTCGAAAACAGTGAGGTTTGTGGGCAGCGACAACAGCCTGCTCACAAAAAAAGTGACTTTCAGCGCTTCCTGTGAGGGCAATACTGGATACAGCAAGTCCAGCCTCCAGACAACAAGCGGGGAATACCCTCTTGACGAAATCCCAAGCAACTGCGGCAAATTCGATGTCACTGTTGCGGATGTAGAGGATGTCAGCGATTTCGAGGTCGACTCTTTCAGCGAAGTTGTAAGCAGCGAGTCAGGGAACATCGAGATAAAAGTAACTGAAAAAATCGAGTACGGCACCGCAACCGTGTTTGTTGAAAAGGCTGACGGCACAGCCATCGATTCTTCGAAAAGATGCGATGCTTCGCTTGAAGCGGCCGAGGGCGGGGAAGACATCGGCCCGATACAGGTCGAATCAAGCGGGTCTGCAAAATTCGAAAATGTCGTGCCAGGAACTTACACTGCAAGCGTTAACTGCCACAGCAATTACAAGGAAATTGCCTCCGAAGAGGAAAAAACTGTCGCGGCATCAAAGAAGGTGACCTTCACACTGCAGGTCGAGGACACATTATCTTTCACAATCAAATTCGTTGTTTTCGAAAAAGACAACAAAAGCAAAAAACTGGAAGGCATCACCCTTGAACTGAAGGAAAAGGCTTCGCCGAACAAGAGCGCGGGGTCGCCGTGCACTACAGGCAAGGACGGCGCATGCCAGATAAAAGTGCCTGAAAACAAGTCATACAACCTTTACGCAAAAAAAGGCCTGGATGCTGTAAGCCTTTCAGGGAGCTCGCCGCAGACAGTGCAGCCGAAGGAAACAGCCTATGAATTCTATTACGACCCGGCTGAAGAGCAGGCCCCGAGCGCATTGATTGTCACAGTGAGGGAAGATTCGACCTCCAAGGCGCCGCTTGAAGGCGTGAAAATCGAATTGTTTTATGCGACAGGCGAATTTATCGACCAGACAGCAAACATCGAGGGCTTCACAGGCGCCAACGGTGAGAAAGACTTTCCTTCAGTGCCTGCCGGCGAATACTATGTAAAGGCAAGCCTTGCAGAAAGGATTTCAGGGAACAGCACGAGCTTCAAGATCCTGGAAGGCCAGGCTGCGCCTGAAAAAAAGGAAATACTGCTTAAAATCGCGAAAGGCAGTTTCGCTTTCACTGTAATGAACGCCTCAGGGCAGCCTATGCCTGGCGCAACAATCAGGGCGGTGAACATTGTGGACAGCACAACGATAGGCACTGCAACTTCAGACAGCGACGGCACTGCAAAAATGAGCATTATGACAATCCAAAGGCCTTTCTTTGTGGTTGAATTGCCTGGATACATGCCTTTTGTAACAGGGCTCTTCAGTCCGGTTAACGGCGTGACAACAAACATTGAAGCGGTAATGCTTGAGGAAACACAGAAACTTGAAGTGAAATTCGACGGCTTATTCAAAGAAGATGCGGCAGTGCAGGATTCCGCTGAAAGCGGGCAGGTTTACACTGCAAAATTGCGGGTTATTGTGCCGAACAAGGGATATGCAACCGCAGGCATCCATGTAAGGGCAGGCAAGGACGACGAAGGGCAGGAGAATAATGTAGGCGACGACATTGTTGCAATTGGAACAATTGAAAGCGCGGCAGGAAGCACTGTGAGGGCCCTGAGTTATTCGCCTCCAAGCGGTTCAGGCACCGACATTGCGCATGCGGCAGGCGCCGGCGAGCCAGCGAAATGGGCGAACATCGAGTGGACGCTTGGGCAGAAAGGAATGCCTGCATTCGGGGTTTTCAACGCCACAGCCGAAGTTGCAATCGACGCGATGGCAACAGAAGGCGACATGGCCAAAATTTCTTACAGGGGCTGGGGCGCAAAAGGCTCTTTTGACAGGGACCCGCTTGACAGCGTCCTTGGAAGCTCTGCGAGCGCTGCAGGAAAACAGGGCCTGTATGCGGCAACCTACGACGTGGTTTATTCTGTCGGCGAAGTCAACCTTTGCATCGAAGGCTATTGCAGGATTGTTTCAATAGAGGACCTTTCGGACAATTCAAAGGTTTCGGTTTTCGACAAGGCAAGCGCAAACATGTCCTCTTCGTATAAATTATACTTTACAATAAACAGGCAGGCCGCAGGCTCGACCAAAAACGCGAAAATAAAGATTTCAAACAAGGAAAAAGGCCTAAAGTTCAGGGATTACAGCATCAAGGACGCATTGGGCGGCACAAAGGAAGGAAAGGCGAACGATTTTGAATTCTCTGCTGACATCGGCACCTTCGACCAATACAAGACTGTTTCAGGCTGGGTTGAATTCGATACAGTGAAAAGCGGGGTAAGCAACCTTGCGATTTCAATCGAATCAGACAAGGCCGCTGAAATGCAGCAGGCAATCGCGGTGGAAGTCACGCCCGGGAAGAAAATGAGTATCGGAATGGCTCCCAATGAAATCGTCCCGATGCTCGACAACCAGGTGGTGTTCTGGGTTTACGAGGAAACGACAACTGAAGCCTCCGAGGAAGAAGAGGGGGGGACTGGAACCAAGACAGAATTGATAGGGCTACCGGACGCAACAATTTCAGTGCTTCTCGACGGCGTCCAAATCGGTTCCGGAATCACGGATTCCGAGGGCGCGTTCGCCCTGGAAATAGAGGCGCCGAAGGCAGGCTCCAAGCTCAAGGTTTCAGTGAGAAAGCCTGGCTACAAGCCCGCGGACAGGGAAATATTGATCGACGACAAAATCCTTTCGCTCCTCCCGTCGAAAGTCACGCTTGACATGATGGCTGATTCGGGGCAGAGCGGGACACTAAAGTTTGCGATTGTAAACAGCACCGCCATCCCATTGAAGGTTTCTTCGATTTCGCTTTCGGCAGAATTAGCCAAGTACATAAGAATTAAATCGCCTGAAGAGATTGTCGGGATGGAACTGGCGGCAGGCGCGGAAGCGCATGCGGTTACACTTGAAGTGGAATTGACCCAGCAGGGCATCAACACCGAAAAGCAGGTGAGCCTTGACAGCCAGCTCTCAATAGAAGTGGAAAACACGGAATTCGCAAGGAAATGGGTCTCGGACCTCGGCATTGCGTTCAGGATATTGCTTGGCGGGGAAACAGACGCCAAGGACTGCCTTTCAATAGACCCAAGCGAATGGACGTTCAGCACTTATGGAACTGCCAAAAAGATTTCCATTGACATAAAGAACGACTGCACTGCAAACAGCAAGGATGTTGCATTGAAAGACCTTGAGGCATCGGTTTCCTGGGCGGACGAAAGCCCGGCAGGCGAATTCAGGCTTTCAAGCGATTCTTTCAGCGAAGAGGAAAAAACCGACATTGTGCTCGGAGAGGCTTTCACAAAAATCACTGACACAATTCCGGCCGGCTTTGAGGGCACGATAACGCTTACGTTCACGCCATCATCCGAAACAAAGAGCGCAGAATCCGCGCCTGAAATCACGTTCAGGGCAAAGCATGTTTCAGAGAAAGGGACAGAAAAAATAAAGGCGAAGATGGCTGTTTCGCTTCTGGTGAACAGGCTTGCCGAATGCCTGACGATTGTGACTGAAGGCGAGGAAATAGAGCTGAGGACGCAGCCTTACAACCAGGGCTGGGGCACAGTCCAGGATTATTTCGGCACAGACCCGTATGCTGAAACCACCAGCACAAGCCAGAGCCAGTACACTTACCCGAGCACTAACTACCAGTCATTTTGGGGAAGCACTTACGGCTATTCGCCCTGGAGCTCACAGACCTATTCCTGGCAGTCAGAGGACAGTGAAGCCGAACAGGGCACGTTCAAGCTTGAAAATTCCTGCAAGGAAACAGTGCAGGTTGATTTATCAGTGAGGGCAGGCCTTGACATAGAGGAACCGTCCCTGGAGATAGAGCCAGGGGAATCAGCCGAAGCTGTTGTTACCGCGACCTCGAAAATAGGCAGGTTCGATGTAAAGGTAAGGGCGAAACTGGAAAGCGAGTCCTCTTTCTACAAGGAAATCGGCACAGTCAAGGTCAAGGTTTTAAGGTACGAGGAAATAGACGAGAAATGCAAGCCGACAGTCGAGCCGATTTATTTCACGGCCACATTCATCGGCTGGCAGAAGAGCGCAGGCAGGATAATAAACAAGTGCGTTGACTTGGGCTACAGGCTGAGTTCGCTTACAGCCGACAGGTTCCACTGCTACACTCCGGAAAGCGGAGGCACAGACAACAAAGGAACATGCCCTCTTATAGCCGGCGTCTGGAGCGGCACTCCGGTCGTGCAGAAATTAAACGAAAACGAAAACATCGAAGTGCTGGAATTCGGCCTGAAATATAACCCGGACATAACAGAGCAAATGTCGATTCCGCTCGAGGGGCCGCTTGAACAGAGACTCGGCCAGATAAGGGTGGTGTTTTCGAAACTCGTGAATTCTGTTATTTCGCCGGGAATAATAAGCATTCCGATGACTGACCCTAACGGCCAGCAGAAATACATTCCGAGGGAAGTCACATTCGAGGACCCGTTCGCATGGGTCGGCGTTGCTGGCATGCTCATGAACAGCGGTGACGCAGACAAAATGCCGGACGAATGCATTTTCAACAAGAATTATTTCGTGCTCCCGAGCTGGGGCGACGAATGGAAGGAAATCAAGGACCAGCATTTCACTGAAAACAGGTTTGCATGGAAAGAAAAAGTCCCTAAAAGGGAAATGGTCATGCCTTACGCGCTTTCCAACGACGAGGCTGCAGAAAACCAGTACTGCGGCTCAACTGACAAAATACAGGCAGTAAAGCCGGCTTTGTTCGAGGACGGCGAAAGCGGGGTGAAACTTTCATTCAATATCACGAACGGCGGCCACCATGTCGTAATGACAGTGGACAGGGGCGAAATGGCCACAAAATGCGCGGTAATCGACACATCCATTACGCTTACAGTGAAAAGGGCGTTCTATAATACCGAGGCAACAGAGGTCACAATGCCTGTCCAGCTCACTGTATTGAACCGCGGAATGCAGGCATACGCTGACGGCTGCGAAAACGAACTGCAGGAAAAAAGGCCTGTGCCTGACTGGGCTTCAAATACCGCTTGCACAAGCCAGGAGACAGGCGCCGCCACATTCAAGGAACTCGGCTTTGACAGGCTGAAATTCAACTGGCGCGCAGGGGAACTTGCGGCGGACGCATGCGACCCGCTGCTTGAAGGCACAACCACCGCAAACACGGATTACATTTTCTGCGATGCCACGCAGTTCTCGCTCGCACTGAGCAGGAAATTCAACGAAATAAGGGAAATGGCAGACAAGCTCTCAATACAATTGCAGGATGACCCGCAGTTAAGGGAGATTGCGGCAACAATAGGGCAGGATGACGGCCTTGTGAATGAAATAAACAGCACTCCGGGAAAACTCTACAGGCTGTACAAGAAACAATTGAAAGTGCACGACAATGTTTCAGGCAAGGATTACCTGCTGTTCCTCACTGAAAACGAGGGCGGCACATACGTGCTCGAACCGGAACTGATGGCAAGCGCGGTGAAATGCACCAAGAAATCGCTTATCAGCGAACTCACAAAATGGATAAGCGACCTTTCCACCACAAACGAATATGATCGGAGCGGGTCCATTTCAAATACGCCCTCAATGTTCTCTGTTGCGCTCGGCAGCTGCTACGGGAAAGACATAGATTCGGCAGGGGTCATTGCGATACTGCCGAAAAGCATTGACAGCGCCATGGAAAGCTCGGGCGCCGGAGCGAACGAAATCTGGAACCAGCTCAGGGGAAGCATCTTCGAACTCGAGGAATCCTCAGGCGATTCGTATCTCGGCAGCGATTCCTATATCGTGTCTTTCGAGGAATACAACAAGATGCACACAGACCTTATCAGCGCATGGCGCGCAGCCCAGGGAACAGGGGAAGCAAACCCAACCCTCCAGGTGCAGATAGGGGAGGCCACGATTCCTGCGCCACAGGCGGCATGGGTTGAATTCCTCAAGAAAATTAATGATTCTGTCGAATTCAGCATCGGCATAAGGAACAAAAAAGGATTGAGCGAAAGCAGGGAAAACTTCATAAGGGAGAATGCGGCGAATGCCATAGACGAGGACCTTGAAAAACTGGCCGGCACGGAGATTTCGGCAGCAAGGCTCATCAAGGACAATTATTCTGAAACTTTCGTTAACGACTTCACTGCATTCTACAAGGACACGGCTTTCAGCGCAGACCAGATAAAGTTCGAATTGTACGATTCGTACAGCGAGGAGAAAGGCTTTGAGGGCGTTAACGAAATGATGCCTGCCCTCCCTGACACAGGCGAATACTATTACAGGGCGGAACCGGTTGTTTCAATCGACTTTTCCTCTGACAACTATTCGATTGTGCTCGAACAGATAGTGGCAAAAATGGCGCTGAATGCCTCGCTGAAGCAGCTCAGCGAAACAGAAAAGGCGTATTACGATTTCAACCCGTTCTTCTACCTGCCATTCGACGGCGAGGTCGGGCAGGAAAGCACTTCAGCCGATTACGGCGTGGGCTTCAATGCCGACATTACAGACAAGATATTCTTATCGAACGAATCGCAGGGCAAATGGTTCGCCGCGGTCAACAGGATGCCTGGAACAGTAACCCTTACTCCGTCTTACTCCGACAAATATGACAAGACAAGGTCAGGCGCAGTCCTTTCCATAAACCTCAAGAAAGGCACATTCAATTACACGCCCTCGTATCCGGCTGCGGTCTCCGCGGAATGGGATGAAGGCAAGAACAACACAATATACTATAGGATGTCCCCGAGCGATTATTCTGACATCGGGAAAATGCAGGAACTGCTGGTATGGTGGCAGCTCGGGATAGAAGGCAGGTCAGATTCCTTCCAGGAATTCGAAGGCGATTCTTTCTGTGAGGGCTGGGCTGAAAAGGTGCGCGCAGGCAAGGTAATGTTCAGCAATGTTTCGCCCTGGAACTCGGTTGTGTTCCTGCCTGCCAATTCAAGCAATTTCAGGCTGGAATTATTGTGCGCAAAACAGCCCACAATAATAACCGCAAAGCCATTTGAAGGCGAGGCATCGTCAACCTCGAAGACAACAACGTCAAGCGGCGGCGCTGTTTCGCTCACTGACCCGAAAGGAAGGGTTGCCGCAATACAGGATTATATTGACAGGATAGAAAGCAGCGAAGTGTGCGTCAACAAGGGCAAAAAGGATTCGAGCGGAACGCTTGCGGTGATGGACCTGGGCTGGAATGTTTTCATTCCGGATCTTACCAACACATTCATTTCGCCTGCAGCCGAAGAAAAAGAGTAAGGCAGGATTAAAGAAGCAACACAGGGAAAAAACCGCATTGGAAAAAAGAAAAAGGAATAAAAACATAAAGCGATTAATTAATATTATATCAAAAGACATTAAATGGTATTTTCCAAATGTCTTTTGATAGCTATCAAAGGACAAATTTATGCGATTATTTTTGTCCTTTGATATTAGTGAATAAAGGTTTGGTGAATGTATGGGACTTGGAAGCTCTCTGAAAGACCTGTATTATCATCTTTAAGACAGGTATTATGAAATAATAGACAAAATCAGCACAAAACTGCCTGTCAACAAGTTGACCGATGCAATAGACAAGGTCATACCGAGCTTTGCGCTTTTGCTTTTCATAATAGTCGCGCTCCTCGTATACCTTACAGTCATATT
This sequence comes from Candidatus Iainarchaeum sp., assembly GCA_026396995.1. GTDB lineage: Archaea > Iainarchaeota > Iainarchaeia > Iainarchaeales > DTGL01 > JAPLVS01. The sequence continues at coordinate 42,567 of JAPLVS010000079.1, read as the reverse complement.
CTTCCTTCCGGTCATCGCCCCGAAGCCTGGCACCATATCGCTCACTGTAAAGGACACAGACAAAAACCCGCTTGAGGGCGCGGCAGTCCTAATCACGTATGGGGGCAAGACATACGATTACAAGACAAGTGAAGACGGCACAATCGCCGACTTCAATGTTTTCATGGGCGACAAAATCACAAAGGTAAGCGTTGAAAAGGAAGGCTACAAGTTCAAGACGCCTTCGGAAGGATATTATTCGGATATAGAAATCAAAACCGAAAAGAAATCGCTTTCTTTCACCCTTGAGGAAATAATCACCACCAAGGAAGTGGCAATAAGGCTTGTTGATTCCGAATCAAAGGGGCTTTTGAGCGGCAAGGCAGCAAATGCGGTCCTCAAATGCACAGACCCGGACCTTGAATCGCCAGGCTCTGTGACAATAGAAAACGGATTTTACACCGCGGTAATCCCAAAAAACTGCATTCTGACCGCCGACGTCGTAATGTCGGGCTACAAGCGCAAGAACGCCACAGTCGGGTCTGACGGCATAATAGAACTGCAGGCCGATGTGACAATTCCCCCTGAGCCTGTGACAGGCGACTTCACAGTCAACCTCTTCTATGAAAAGGAAAGGGCCAAGCGCGTGGCTGAAGAAATAACAGTGAGCCTTTACAGGGTCGAAGACTTGGCACAAGACGCAATTCCAATAGACAACGACAGCACTTCAAGCGGGCAGGTGCAGTTCAAGGAACTTGAGCCTGGAAAATACAAGGTCAAAAGCACCGCAACATCAACCCTTACAGGCGAGGAGTCAGCCGCAATCAGCGTGAACGCAGGGGACAAGAAAACAGCCTCATTATACTTGAAGGACAGGATTGTCGGCCAGATAAAAGTGAAAGTGATAGACGCAACCTCGAAGGCGGCAGTAAAGGACGCAAGGCTCACACTCAAAAAAGACCAGGCCGAAATCGAAAGCGCCCTTACGGCAACCACAGGCGAATATTCCTTCAACCTGAGGGATGACACAAAATACAACCTTGTGATAGACAAGGAAGGCTATTGCCTGAAAAAACTGTCCGACCTCACAAAAGGCGATGACGTCAAGCAGATAAGCCTCACAAAATACACAGGCCTTGCAAGCCAGTGCGGCGGTTCCCTGAATGTGAAAGTGCAGGACGAGGCAGGCAATAGCATCCAGGGCGCAGTTGTAATGCTGTTCGACAATGACGGCTACTATGTCGGCACAAAAAGGGTGACAGACATAAACGGCTATGCCAAATTCACAGGCATAGGGAACGGCACCTACAAGGCGTTCGCTTTCAGGGGCTACAGCAAGGGCTGGAGCGAAACAACCGAATACAGCGTCAGGGAAGGCGCCCAGGAAGACCTGACTGTCACAATGACTGTCCAGAACGGCACAATCAATGTGAGGGTGGTGGATGAGGATGGCAGGCCGCTGCAGTATTCCTTTGTCACTGTCAAAAAAGCGCAGAACGACAAAAAAATAGAGGGCCCGAAAATCGTGGAAAACGAGGACGGCACGATTTCCTTTGAAGTCATTGCAGGCGAAGCCGTATTTTTTGTGGTGCAAAAAGACGGCTATGCAACGCTTGTATCGCAGCCTGTGACAGTCGAACCGGCAGCCACAAAAGACCTCAATTTCGTGCTTGAAATAATGCGCATAAGCGGGGGAATAGAAGGCGAATTCCTCGGCCTTTACAAGAACGGCAAAATCGTTTCAATCGCCGGGGCAGGCGAGGAATACGTTGCAAAATTCAGGCTTTCAATGCCTGACAATTCAGAATACGACAGGGTTGGCCTGCATGTAAGGACAGGCTATGAAAGCAAAATGGAACTCGACCACATTTACATAAAGGAAGAAATGGTTCCCGGGAACCCTGACATCCTGAAAGGCACTTCTTTCGACAAAAGCCAGGGAATAAACGCGGACTCGCAGTTCCTGAGCGCGGACGGCTCGAAATGGATGAACTTCGAATGGTCGAATTACACCAAAGGCAAAATCTACGTAGAACTCATAATAAAAGTGAAAGACACAGCAAAGGCCGATACAGAACTGCCGATTTTCTGGCGCGCATGGGCCGAAGACGGCACCACTGTCCTGAGGGACCCGGCAGACATCACGCTGGGAACATCCGAAAGCACCGCAGGCCTTTACGCCGAAGCATACAAGAAAACATTCCAGGTCGGCACCGAAACGCTTTGCTCAGACAAATGGTGCTATTCGGTGAAAATACTCGACATAGAGGAAGACCTGGCACAGTCTGTCGACGAAACATATTCGGCCAAGGTCGGCAAGCCCTACAGGCTTTCATTCAGCGTCCTGAACAACAGCAAAAGCGAAACCGATACTTTCCAGGGCGTGACAGCGAAAGCCTGGAATCCCGAGGAATCGATAACCATCGGCACATACAATTTCACAGGCGAACTTTCAGTCGACGGGAACGCGCAGGGCAGTGAAACGCCGGAAGTATCGATAGGCAACCTGCCGCCGAGCAGGGAAGTGAAAGGAACGCTGCTCTTCACCCCGCAGGCAAGCATTTCCTCAGCCATAATGTTCAGGCTGCACGACCCTAACAGGCACGAAAACATCTTCGAAAAATCCATCACAATAGACATTCTTGCAGCCGAGCAATTCAAGATATTGTTCGAAAAGGATGGCGAATACCAGGATTCGCCGCCAACGCTGCCGAGCGGCATAGAAAACGAATTAAAGGTGAAAGTGCAGAGGCTGCGCGACGGCCTGGAGGTTGCGGGCGCGACAGTCAAGCTCCAGAACAAGTTCGGGGACACGCTCTCACAGACCACAACAACAGGGCTGGGCATTGCAGCCATAACCATTCCAATCCTTGTGCCAGGCGAAAAACTGTTCATTGTTGCAGAAAAGCCTGACTACCAAGCCCTCAAAAAAGAAATAACTGTCGACACCTCGGTGCTCGGGATAGAACCTGAAAAAACAGCGTTCAACCTCGATGTCATTGAGCAACTGCCAGACACTAAAACAATCACGCTCACAAACCTCACACAGATGGAGCTCACTATTTCAGACATACAATTCACAGGCGAATTCGACGGCCTTGTCGACGAGGAAAAAGCCAACGAATGGCTGTACTCGGAATACGTTGGCAAAAAAATAGCCTCAAAGGAAACACTCGAGATATCCTCGAAGGTCGAACTGAGCGACCTCGGCAAACTTACGGAGACAGGCCAGTCACTCAACGGAAAAATAACATTCACTGTTTCCTCAATGGGCCATTCCTGGGTGTTCTCAAATGACACCACCGTAACAATAGCATTGGGCGGTGAAGTGGACGACCCGAACTGCTTCACTTTGGACAAGGCTTCATGGCAGGCAACAATCCAATCGCAGGAGGCAGCCACAGACATAAAAGTGTCGAATTCGTGCACTGTAAAAGGGCAGCCTGTCGAACTCAAAAACATTTCTGCAAAAATAGAATGGAAAAGCAACAAATTGGGCGATGTCTGGGTGAAAATACAGGACATTGCGGTGGAATTGAGGGGCAATTACCCGAAATTATTGCGCGGTTCCCTCGACAAGGAAAGCGACATAACCGGAATGCTTTCATTCCTGCCTGACGCAGGGGTTGTCGGCACAGCCGAAGCGACAATAACAGTCACTGCAGAGCACGCCACTTCAGGCGGCACGCAGGTTTTGAGCGATTCAATGGGCGTTTCCATCAAAATAGTGAACATGGCTGGATGCCTGAAATTCAGCAAGGACCTCGTAAAAATCATGGAAGGCGAGGAAGGCTCGTTCACAATAGAGGCAACAGAAAACTGCGGCGGTACTGTGGGATTAAAGCTTGACACCGACCTCACTATACCACAGAAAGAATTCTCGATGAAGCAGGGCGAAACAAAAGAGATAACAGTGCTTTCCGAAGAAAATTACCCGGGCGCATACCCGATATACGTTTTCATGAAAGGCGCAGGCCTGAAAGAATACAGTTTCGCAAAACTTGTGAGCGTAATAATCGACACAGACGGCTGCATAAGGCTCAGCAAATACGAATACGACATACAGGACTGCTCTGACAACCTGTACGACGGCTTCGACACAGGCAAAATAATCAACGTGTGCCATTCCAAGACAATAAATGCAGAAGTAAAATTCAACGAAAAGAACCTGTGGGATGCCTTCCTTGGGTCCTGGCCCTGGGCGCTGGGCGGATTCATTTACGGCGGCATCAATGCGATGGCTGAAGGCAAGACCTTCTGGGGCACAGACAAGCCTGAAACAACATGCTCGAACGCAGGCCTCGAATACTGTTCAGGCAAAATGATGTGCAAGAACGACAACATAAAACAGGTCAAAAATGTCATATGCTGCGCTTCGGAATGCGTTGACGGCGAGAAAGGCGCAAGCGTAAGGGGAGACCTGTGCACAAAGAAAGGCTACACTTACTGCGGCACAGGGAAATGCGTCGGCGAGCAAAAGCCGGTAAGCGGAATTTATTGCTGCCAGGGCAAATGCCAGGCTGAATTCGAAACAGAGGCATTCATGAAAATATGCAAGGACAACAGCGGCGCATACTGCAATGAAGGCGAGGAATGCTCCGAAGACTTCGAATGGTTTGAGGGAGTGAAATGCTGCACAGGCAAGTGCGAAACGCCTGAAAACACACCGCAGATGATGGCCTGCGCTGAAAAAAGCGCAAAGTTCTGCAACGAAAAGAACGGCTGGGCCTGCCCTGACAAAAAAGAATTAATCTACGAGGAAAAGGGAATAAAGTGCTGTTCTGCGGACTGCATAAAGTCAGAGGATGCAACATACTCAGAGCCTGAAAAGGAAACTGAAGCCGAAGACACGACATGCATGACCAAAGGAGCCAAATATGATTTCTGCCAGGAAAATGAGGAATGCCTTGGCGGCGAAACAGAAGAAGTCGAGGGAATTGAATGCTGCCAGCATATCTGCACAAACCCGGAAGACTCTGACTATTACGAAAAGACATGCAGCGCATTTGACTCGTCATACCACTTCTGCGACGGCGTGACATCAGAATGCACTGCAAAAATACAGAAGATAGGCGATGACGACCTGCCTTGCTGCACTGCGGAATGCGAATCAATGTTCAATGAAGAGGACGGCACTGCAAAGCCCAAGGCCGGAGGCGGCACAGGCCAGGCGACAGAAGCTGACAGCATTTGCAAGAACACAGCGCTTGACGGCGACCCAAACTATGACCACTGCGAGGCAGGAGAAGCATGCTTCCAAAAATCACCCACGGTTATAGGCGGAACAGATTGCTGCTTGCACAAGTGCGTGGACAACGCTGCAAAAGTCGACGAATACCAGGCCGCATGCAAGAGCGAAGGCTGGACTTACTGCACTTACATTGACGAAGACTGCGATCCCGAAAACCAGGTATTGCTGCAGGCAGCAGACAACAAGGGATTGCCCTGCTGCAAGGCCGCATGCACTCCCAGGGATATGGAGAAACAAGGCTCAGGCAATTATTACTTCAACTGCAAGAGCGGCGAACCTGCGGCAGGCGCAAAGCCGAGATGCTCAGGCACACCCGGAGAAATAGTAATAGACACTTACCAAGGCGGCTGCCTCGAAAACACAGGCTGCTCTGCGGAAGCAGGCTGCCTTACCACAACAACATCTTACAAGAAATGCGAACCCAACCAGACATGCGAGGAAGGGGCAAACGGAGCCGAATGCAAGGACACCCCGGGAACCGGCACTGGAACAGGCGGAGGCACAACAACAGGAGGCACTTCAACGTCAACCGGAAGCCTGACTGAAAAGAACAAGGTTTGCACGGACGGCGGCCATGGCAATTATTGCCCCACAGGCAAAGGATACGGATGCTGGGGCCGTTGCCTGCAATGCCAGGGAGTCGACCCGCAGGCATATATAATAGGCTCAATTAACACAACCTGCTGCCAAATGGACACGTCTGGCGGAGGCAACGTGCAAATGTCGTGCTATCTCATGGGCAGCGACAGGCACTTCCCTAAGGATAGTGAGGGGAGGGCCATTTTTACGCCATACACAGAATCAGGCACTGCAAACACCAGCGGGACACCGACCACAGTAACATTGACAGACCGGGACAAATGCTCTGCAGTGCTCTGCAAGGGGGGCGCAGAATGTGACGAGGTTATCTCCGCATGCCCGAGCGACGGAACTTGCTCGACATGCACTTTATCTGACGGAACATGCCACATGCAAAATGTGGAGGTTCTGCCGCAGACAGTCACATACAACGGCGAAACAATTTACTGCTGCCCTGCGCCCGGAAACATGTATGTTGACGATATTGGGGAAGAGGCATATGTAAAGCACGAGTGCCTTGGAAGCGCTTCTGCTCAGGGCGTTCCGGAAAATGGCATGCCTGTCGCAATGGCTTCAACCGGCGGCAGCCTCCTGGATTTGGGCGGGTCATTGCTTGGAACCCTGAACAGTTCGATTAATTCGCTTATCGGCATCGATAACCCGTGGATGGGAGCGGTAGTCGGCGCGATTGCAGGCACTCTCTACAATTATAATTTCGTGCAGCAGGAAGGGACGCTGCCTTATGTGACCACTGCAACCGACATGAACATTTTGTCAGTGAACCTTGTCATTCCGATGGGCCTTGAAGAGCAGGCTGAAAGCCAGATCATTGTGCAAACAGGCGATACAACCAAAAAGGCCGACAAGGATTACCCGCTTGGAAGGGAGGAAACAGAAATAGTTTTCAAGAACAACGGCTTAACGCAGGCCGAACCCTACAAGCCGGTTTTCAGGACTTTGAAAGTCGACACCAACCAATACGATTACAACACCCAGTTCGAGGTCAAAAAGAAAGAGGACGCGGAGGCATTGAAGACAGGCGAATTCCTCACAGTAACCGGGGGGGATGGAGCCACGCAGAAATTCCATCTGCAGTTCAACGCATATTGCGCGAAAGAAATCGAGCCGGCTGTCGTGCAGGAAACTTCGTGCATGATAGGCGACATGACAGGCACGACAGGGCCCAATGCCCTGCCCAAGGTTTTGTTCAGGTGGGACTGGAGCAATGTCAAGGACAATACCTGCGATGAGGCAGGCGACGGCACTTACTGCGATGCAACCCAGTTCTCGATAGAACTGTTAAAGAAAATCCAGGCGGTTGACACGCTCCTGAGAGGCCAGACTTTCGCCTGCCCGGCAATAGAGGGCGCGGTAAGCGACAAGTCGCAGGACCTGAGCACCGACGACCTTGATGTAGGCATTACAAGGATAAGGGTTGTAAAGGACGGAAAGAATGCAAAAGTTATCGGCACGATTGAAAGCAACAACCAGACAGAAATGACGGTCAAGGCGGTCATATCGCTCACGAAAAAAGGCACTGCAACGCCGATAGCGTGCCCTGAAGCCGCCAACGGCGAAAAGGCAGTGCAGTTGACAAGCAGGGAGGAAATAGACTGCACTTTCAGCAACCTCACTGACGGCGTTTACACTGCAAGCATGCAGATAAGCCCGCAGGTTTCAACCTGCAAGTCAGGCAGTTGCAAGGACACAGATGCAGGCAACAACACAGCCGATGTAACTGTTGTAGTGGGTTCAGGAGTGCCTGAAAAATGCGAACCGTATTCGACCGCAAGGCTTGCCGAATACTCGATTGCAAACCCGAACAATTCCAATCTCAGCAAGGCCCTCGAGCTCACGAACTTCAAGGCAAACCTGATAATGGACGGTTACACAAACGATTTCAGGAACGACTTCGACGAGTTCGCGCAGTCAAAGGATTTCTTCGGCACCCCGAGCTATTATAAGGGCGACACAGGGCTGTGGAAATATTTCAAGAACCCTGAATTGCTGAAATTCGATTCTTCGTTCCTGAGGCCTGAATCAGGCTATCTGAGGAGCGGAAAATATCAGGTCAGGATTGAAATAGAATACAAGGATTCTTCATGGTCTTTGTTCAAGGAAACAGAGCCGAATGCGGTCATTACAGTGAAACTCAACCTGTTAAGCCATCCGGACCCGGACTCGCCGTTCTATTACATGCCATTCGACGGCCTGGTCGGAGCGGACAGCGGCAACGGCAGGCAGGGTTACGGCGTAAATTACAGGCAGGAATCGCTTGCCACAATACAGATAAACGAGGATTCAAAGCAATTGCTGAGGACAAGCACGATTGCGCCGAGTTCGCCGCTCCCGGGCGGATGGGTGTACACAGCAGAGAACAACAATTTCCGCACCCTTAACAACGACAAGCGCGGCGTTGTCCTTGATGTCGAGCACACCGCCTCGGATTCGACGATAATATTGAGCCCGAGCAATGCGACCCCGCTCCTGCTCAAGGTTTCAGGCGGGAAATCCGACAGGGCCTGGGCGTATTATTCGATGACAGTTGACGGCGAACCCCAGATAACAGGCTCGTATCTCACGACTTGGACTGGAATAGTCAGGGGCTGCAAGGATTTCACCGATAATGAAATAGTTGAAACTTACATGAACAGGAAGGACATGCACGGCGGCATTTCAAGCGAGCAGTCCTGCTCGCCGACACAGAGGAAAAGCGATTACGGCCTTGAATGGTGCGAGGTCACAAGGCAGGGCAGCGTTTTCCTGAAGACAGTGCTGTTCACGCCGCAGGGCTCGGAATCCACAATCGAGCTTACAGACAGCCAGGACAGCGCCTCGTTCATTGCGCCGACCACGGCAGGCGGCACGACTGTGATGCTCAATGGAGTATATGACGGCAGCATCGATTCAGTCGAAAAAGTGTTCGAACTCGTCAAGGCCGAGGACATCTGCGTTGCAGGCACCGGCAATTCCGCAAAGACTGTCTTTTTCTGGAACCCGAAAGTGATAATAGAAAAATCGCTCCAGAAATACATCGACAATGCGACAGGCGAGTGCATCCAGCCGAAATCGAAATAACCGCATTCAGAAAGGATTATTAACTTTGGGCGAGAAAATTATGGCAGGGCATGGCTTTGCCTGCCGCAGCAGGAGCGAGTGGAAAAAATGCCAGTGAAAGAAAACCTTGAGGACCTCAGTTTCACGATAGGCGAATCCTATGCGAACCTCAAGGAAAAAATAGGCTTTCCCCCGATAATAATAATCGCGCTTGCAATTGTTGCGATTGCCGCATTCTTCTTTTTCACACAGCCCGCAGTGTCCTGCGGGGACGGCAGCTGCCAGGCAGGCGAATCCGCGGCATCATGCCCTCAGGACTGCACTTCTTTGCAGAAAGACGTTAACGCTGTGTTCATTTTCAGGGACGACCTCGACAGGCAGATTGCAAACCTTACGGTTTCAATCGATGCCGGCAAAAGCCCAAAAGACATAAACACCTCCCCTGAGGGGAAAATTTCATTTTTGGTGCCGCAGAATTCAAGCATAAAGGTTTCAGTGAAAGACCCTGATTACCAGGCATTCCAGAAAACCTATTCGGTCGGGGCAACAGCCATCAAGGAAATCATCACGCTCAAATTGCTGAAACTGCCGCCTGAAAAAAGGCTCATCAGGTTCGAGGACGCGCAGGGCGGGCTGATAAAAGGCCTGCTCATCACCGCAACAATCGAGTGCAAGGACGGCCGCAAATTTTCTGTATCAGACGATAACAGGAGCGGGCTGATAGAGGTGGAACTGCCCGAGAACTGCAGTGATATAAAAGTCACGGCGGATGTGCCTGGCTACGAAGCTGAAAGCACAGGAAGCTTCAGCGGCGACGGCACCCAGGTAATAGTGCTGAAGAAAATAGAGAAGCCGAAAGGCGCCGCAAGGTTCAAAATAACCGGCACTGACGGCAAAGCCCTGACAGGCAAAGACTTCACAATTGTCCTTGAAAAGGACGGCGACAAAATTCCTGCATCAAGCCAGGGCTACAGCATAATAAGCTTCCCTGAACTGCCCACTGGCACATATAATGCGGCCTTCATAGACAGCAACGGGGAATATGTCCTTGTGGACATCGCAGAATTCAAAAACATTGTCATTGAAAAAGGCGTCACACTTGAAAAAACCCTGGTTGTTTCGAAAACAGTCAAGGGCACGATAACAGTGAAAGTGCAGGACAAAGGCAGCGGGCAGGCAATTGCGAACGCAACAGTAATCCTTTCAGACCAGGCCGGAAAAACCATAGACGAAAAGAATACTGGGGAGAATGCCGGGCTGGCGGTATTCAGGCTGTATGACGCCGGCGCCTATGCTGTCACAGCAAAAAAGGACGGCAATGTAAACGAAGGCTATTTCCCTGCTTCTGCAGATGTCAACGACCTGAATGTTGAAATCACGCTCAGCCTGCAAAAGATAACTGCTGATTTGCTCGGCAGGGCAGTCGTGAGGGTTAAGGACGAGGACGGCATTCCGGTAAGGGACGCAAAAGTGATGTTCCGCTACAAGGCCACAGGGGCGATAGTGCCTTTGTCAGGGGAAACAGATTATGTGCTGACTGATGCGGACGGCAACGCGGAATTCTATCTCGGCCCAATAGAAAAGGAAATATTCGCCTATGCATTGAAGTATCCGGCGCAGGGCGGAAGCGCGGCCGGCGCGAAAAAAATCGACCCGCTGGCATTGAACGAATTCGATGTGCAGATTGTTATCGGGAACAGCAGCCTTGCCATCAAGACAATGGATTCAAGCGGCGCAATTTTGCCTGAAACATATTTCGAGGCATTCGACCAGGACAATGTTTCAGTGACCGGGGGAAAAGTGCCTATCACAAGCGGCGAACTCACTTATTCAATAAAAGCGGACAAAAAAATATACCTTGTTTTCTCAAAAACCGGCTATCTCGATTACCAGACAGAATCATTCCAGCTGTGGCCTGAAGAAACTTTCCCGATAACCGCAATCATGCGCAGGCAGGGCGAAATACTGCAGCCCTTGGCCGAATTCAAGGGCGCATTCGAGAACGGGGTGAAAGCGGAAAGCCTGCGCGCAGGCAAAACATATGAATTGAAATTCACGCTCACTTTCCCTAACAACAGCGAGCTTTCCAGCGCGGGATTCCATTTCAGGGCAGGCGAAAAACAGTCGCTGGATGAGGAGCAGATATACATCACAAAAGTGAATGCGCCGAACAGCAGCTCTGTTGTTTTGGGGCGCACTTACACTCCGCCGAAAGGCGAGGCTGCGGAAGAGCCTGCAACAGACATTGCAAAATGGGCGAATGCGGAATGGCTGGCGCCTTCGAGTGGAACCTATAATGTTTCAATCGAGGTATGGGTGAAAGAGGCAACATACCCTAACTCGAAACTCGCATTCTATTACCGCGCATGGAGCGTGAAAGACAGCAACATAATGAGGACGCCATATGATGCGGCGCTTGGCGGGAATTCAAGCGTTGCTGCAAAAGACGGTCTTTACGCCGAGGCATTCTCGCAGATTTTCTTTGAAGGCTCCAAGCCGTTCTGCGGCAAGAAATTCTGTATAATGGGCGAATGGCTCTACGACAAACAGGAGGACATTTTCAGGGAAAAGCCCTATTCCATGCTGGTTTTAGGCGATTATAACTATATTTTCACGCTTGTGAACAACTCCAAGGAAAGTTACAATGAACTAAGATTCGTGCTAAAAAACGTCAATGGAGATGAAGAAAAACAGGACCTCAAGGTAAAATCATTCATTTTTTATGATGCCAATAAGGCTTATTCTGCACAAACTATCGAGGATTTCACCTTTTCGCTTGCAAATCTAGGCAATTTCACGTACTCCAAGGACATAAACTTCAATATCGCTGTTTCACCGAGAAACATCGCGGACACGCAGTTTTTGGTGCAGGTCATAGGCGACAAGCAGGTCGTGTTCGAGGAAAAAACAGATTTCAGGATTACATCAAAAAACGAAATGGTGCTCGAGGCAACACCGGCTGAAATCGCGCCTTTCGCCGAGGCAAGCCTCAAGGTCAAGGCGAAGGCAAAGGACGGCGGCGCAGCAATAGCCGGCGCGCTTGTGAAAATCACGCGCGGGGCACCCGATGGATTATACCAGGTTTTCTCAAAACTCACAGGCAGCACAGGCGAGGCAACGTTCAAGATTCCGGCTTCGGTTCCGCTTACAAAAATCAAAATCGAGGGCGAAAAAACAGGTTTTGTTCCAAAGAAAATCGAAATCACGGTCGGAAAAGACACAATAGGATTTGCGCCGAAAACGCTTTCCTCGGCGCTCCAGACAACAGGCAAAACAGAGGAAACACTGAGCGTGACATTTACAAACAACAGCGGCACTGAATTCACAATAAAAAGCGCGGCACTGAAAGGAAACTTCAAGGGCATCCTGAACGAAGAGGCGGTTGCCTCCTATCTTGACTCCTGGAAAAACGCAAAAATCGGGGCGAATTCCTCGCAGGAAATGGCATTGCTGAAAACAGTGCTTTCCATCAATGCCGAAGATTACATGAAGGGCAATGAAACCCTGAAAGGAGAACTTGAAGTGTCAATCTGGAGCCAGAAGTTTTTCGCGGAATACGCGGTATCGATTCCTGTCACCATAACAGTTTCAATGGGTGGGCTTCCGGATAACGCGCCTTGCGTGAACATCGAAGGCGTTGACGTTCCTGAGTGGGATGCGACCACCGCAAACAACCGCGCTTCGACAGAATTCGACATTTACAATGTGTGCACTAAAAGCGGGCAGAAAACAGATGTGAAAAACCTGCAGGCAATGCTCGAATGGGCGGGTGATTCCAAAAAAGCAGGCATAATCGAGCTCACGATTTTCAATGCAGACGGCGCTTCTGTGACAGAAGTACTGAAGGCAGGCGAATGGATTACATTCTGGCCTGAAATGGGAAAGGACACATTCGGGTCATTCCATGCAATCCTGACATTCACGCCGAAAACAGGCTACATCAATGAAACCTCGAAATTCAATATTCTTTTCGACGCCGAAACCGCGACAGACAAGGGCATGCAGAAAATCAACAACGGGAAAGTGAAAATCAGCGCAAGCATCCTTGCACTGAACCTTGACGACTGCATTTCGATGCCTGGCGCAGGCGAAAAAGTCGAGCTTGCAGCAGACAAGGAAGAAGTGACCTTTGAACTTGACGCCACAGCATGCAAGGCAGATGTTTCAGTCCAGCTCTGCACAGGCGACCCGTACTGCAAGGGCGGCACGCAGGAAGGCGGCATAAGGCTCACGCCAATGGAATTCACGCTCAAGGCGTCAAGCCCGAAGCAGACAGTGACAGTCTACAGGGAAGACATCCCTGGCTTATACGGAATACCGGTAAAGGCAAGGCTTTCAAACACTTCCTTCCGCAACGTGCGCACAATCGATTTATTGGTGGAACCGGAAACAGGCGAATGGTTCGCACTGAACAGGTACGAAGCGCTCCTCAGCGCAGACACGAACTGGAAGGACACGGTTGAACTGAAGAACAGCATGCTTATGGAAGCAGTGACAGTCCATACCACCGAGTGCAAAAGCTGTAAGGACACAAAGAAACTTCCAAAAGAATGCGTTTTAAATAAAGTAATGCAGACAACTGTCGGGCAAAAAAGCAAAATCGATGACCCGGCGCTGCTGGTTGCAGGCATAGCCCCGGCAATTTCGGCATACAGTGCAGTTGCAGCCTCGGACATAAGCCTGACTTTGTTGGGCCTAACCTGTGGGCCGCCATGCTGGGGAGTAGCAGCCGCAGCCGCGGTGATAGCTTTGTTCTATTGGCTTTCAACCCAGGGGGCACAATGCGACATTGTGTCTGTTTCCCCTATCTTCGATGACTATGTCGTTAACCTCGCTGGCGGCGACCTGAAAACCCTTGAGCTGTTCGACGTTCCGTTCAAGGCAATCCAAAACACTTCAAACACCAGCCTGGTTATTTCTGACAAAGAAGAGACCATTGCAATAGATTTGGAAAACGATTCGAAATCAGCGTCTGCCATTGAAAGCTACGGCGTATTAAAGGTAAGCGCAACTGAGCACATCCACGGAGACGTAACCCACAAAAAGCCGGAATTTTCAACCACCGAGCCGAACTTCGGGCCGTTCAACATTCCAGATTCAACAGGCACATACTCCCAAGCATTCCATTTGAAATTTGAAACGAAAGAAAGCGTGGATTTTGAGCTTCCTCCGCTCGAGGACTTTTATTCCTGCGTTGATGGCTCTAAGATTGGAATTACTGGAAAAGACGCAAGGCCAAGAGTGAAATTCAACTGGGGCTGGGCAGAAGGCAAAGGGATTGCGGCAAGCGACTGTGATGCAACAAACAAAAACGGGGTTTACTGCGACGCCACACAGTTCAGCATTGCATTGAGCAAAAGAATCAAAAAAATCGATGAATTCCTCAGCGCAAACGGTTATTCGCTGCAGTGCCCGCCGAACCCGAACACATTCCTGCTCTCGGATTACCTGGTAAAAACCAACAAGGAAAAGAGCACCCATGCAGTCAGCAGCAATACAGTCGGTTTGAGCGCCATATCCCAAACGCTTAGCAGCGAAGCGGACAAGGCCACGATAATTGTGAGTGCCGAAAACAAAACAACGCAAAGCCAAAGCGTAAAAATAAAAATCACGCTTGCAAGAGGCGATTCGTACAATGAGAGCTGTGAGGAAACGAAAACAGCAGGGGCAAATGCAAGTGAACAGATGTCCTGCTCCTTCGAAAACCTGGCTGAAAGCAATATCGAACCTTATTTCGCGGTTGCAACAATTGAAGAGGCCGCCCCTGGTGATAAGGATGACACTCAATTGGCAGTCGGATTCCTCAATACCGCCGCCACAACCGACTGCTGGCTGCCGCTTTCAACCAAACAAATAGAGGGCAGGGCCTCACTGCTCTATTTCATTGATAAGACAATACCGGGCGTCGGAGAATTGATAAAAAATAATAACATTAATTGGCCTTCAGGATGGCAGGGGTCGACAGAGGCTGAAAAAATCGCTTACCTGCGCTCTTTGTTTGAGTTCAAGGCCACGCTGGTAAAGGACGGCTATGGTGCTGACTTCCAGAGCGATTTCGCCGCATATTATTCAGGCACAACCTTCTTCGACGTGCCCTCATGGTTCTATTCGGGCTCAAACAACCAGTTATCGGATTATTTCAGGGATGCCGAAAGAATGAAATTCAAGCAGAAATATGCCAATGATGCAATCCTGCCGGGACCGGGAGTGTACGAGGTATACATAACAATCGATTTCAATTCAGGCAACTGGAGCCTTTATGCTGACGGCAAGCCCAAGGGAAAAATAACAGTTGAATTCTATAAGGTGAACGAGCCGGTTGTGAATTCCGCATTCTATTACCTGCCGTTCGACGGCTTGGTCGGCTTGAACACAGAGAACGGCAGGCAGGATTACGGCCTGAACTATGTGAACGAAAACGAGGATATTCCGGTTTGCAGCGCGCCCTATGATGTGCGCACCACGACCTCAAGCGCTTCAAAGGCGCTGGCGACAATGAGCACAAAGAAACAGCAGGACTTAAAGCAGTTGAACAGCTCGGCTGCGACAAGAGGCAATGTCCTTGCGGTTGAAGTGCAGGGTTCGGAGCCTTTGCTTGTGTTCTCGCCAAGCTATGCGACGCCGGTAATATTGAAGGCGACAGGCGAGAAAGGGAAGGCACTTAACGCGCAGTTCACTTTCGTTGAGGGCGGGCAGCCTGCCATTGCAGGCAACAACCTTTCGTTCTGGACAGGGCTTGGGAAATGCGCGGACTTTTCAGGAGTTCCGATAAGGGAAGTGTTCGATTCATACGCGGATTCGCGCGCCGGCGACAAGTCCTACAAGCTTTCCTGGGATGCGGTTGCCTACAGCGGCACCCTGTACCTTTACTCGATTTTCTACACCCCGCTTGAAAAAGCCTATTCGGTAACCGCGGATTCCGGATGCACTTTCATGTCCCCTGATTCCGGGGAAATAAAAACAGTCGAAGCCAAGGGCATCACGGGGATGGCGAACAATTCGAAAGGCAACAGCGACCCGATTGCATCTGTCGAAAGGATCCTTGACATGGTCGGAGAGGGAAGCGTCTGCGTGACAAATTCTGGCTCGAAGAGCTCTTTCTGGTGGAACCCCAAGGCATTGAAGGACTTCAAGGGCGCAAAGCTTGGCGTGACGGATTTCGAGTTATCGCTTTTGCCAGGAAAAACCTGTATAGGGCCGGAAGAATAAGTTTTGCGCCCAAGGCCAGGAAAGCAAATCAATTTTGTTAAAGGCTTCCTGGAAAAAAGCATAAGCAGGAAAAACACCAAAGCAAATCAATTTATATAAGTTTTAATTACTCTTATTTCATGCAGTCATTTGTCGGCGCAATGACAGCAGTGCTGTTCATAGGCGAGATGTTCAACGACCTCAACCTGGCATTGAAGATTTTCGCGCTCCTGACAGTGGTTTCCTTTGTGTTCACGCACCTGGGCAAGAGCCCACTTTCATATGCGCTTATAGGCGGCATCTGCTGGTTTGTATTGTTCGATTACTGGAAGTTTTTCGGCGGAATTTTCATCCTTTACACACTTCTCACTCTCGGCATTTCAGGAGTTTTGGTTGACTTCTTCTTTGTCAGCAATATGGGGGGCGGAGGGAAGTCGGAGCATCCGGAAATGGATGCCACCGAATATGCCAGGAGAGCCCATGAACTGCAGGCAGCAAATGAGATGCACAAGATGGGCGGAGGCCAGGGCATGCCGGTGCAGCCTGGCGCAATGATGCACCAGGGCGGAGGCCCAGGTGGCGCTCCAGGCGGGGGGCCTGGCGGTGCAAGGCCGATGCCTGCACAGCCGCAGAGGCCCATGGGGCGATGATATGGGAAAAATGGTTTTCTTGAATGCAGCGGAGGCATGGTAAAATGCTTATTTTGTGGATTCTCCTCGGTTTCCTGGTGTTGTGCCTTTTGCCGCCTGTGATAATGTTTTTCTTCCCGATAGCGAACCTTCTGATGCGGGTATTGCTCACCTTCACTATTTTCACCACTGTCCGCGGCTATCTCGGGGCAGGCAACCTGACGCTTGTAATCAGCGGTGTCCTGGTTTACCTGCTTGTCATAAAATGGGGCTATATGACAGCCTCGCTTTACGTGTTTTTCTATGTCCTTATGGCATTCAACTTCCTTGCAGTCATAGTGTGGGGAACAAACACTGTGATGAACAGGAGAAAGTAGGCAAAAAGGCAATAACGGCATTAAACGGCCTTAAGCCGCATAGAAAAGAATTGATTGCCCGGAACTGCAATGGTTGCCATAAAACGGCTTTGGGCCGTATAGAAAAGAATTTATTGCTGTTAATGCATTATTCTGTGGGAGCAAAATGGTTTACGGTGACTTTTTCCAGAACATCCAGTTAGTGCTCGGGCTCGTATATCTTATCTGGATTTATGCCTGGGCAAAAAGGCAGCTTGGGAACGTGGTTCTCGCGGTGCTTGTCGCTGTAATCATTGTTTACCTCACATTTTTCCAGTTCCCTGAACTTATATGGGCGCCTCTCGCTTTCTTTTTCCTTGCCTTCTTTTTTGCCGGCATGTTTGAAAAGGTCGGCAAGGGCGAAACGCAGAAAGACTTCTACAAGTATTAGTGGTAAACATGGACACGCTCACCCTCATGATTTCAATAATTCTGATGATGATGTTCCTGCAGTTCGACCAGGCCTGGCTGATTTTCGGCACTGTAATCCTTGTCATTCTTTCCACGCGCTCGCTTTCCACGGCATTCCTCATGATTCTGGCTCTCGGCGTCATTTATTTCACGCAGGATTACGCTAAAGCCTACTGGCCTCTGCTGATTTTCGGGCTTGTCATCTTATCGCTTATCATGGAATTCAGGCAGAAGCCCCAGCAGCCCGAATATTATGCGCCTGACCTCGGCGGGGGAATGGGCGGGGACATGGGCGGCATGATGGGCGGAATGGGTGGCGGCGGCATGGGCGGGCCAATGTAGGTGAGGCAATGCTTGCAATGGCATTGGGGCTTTTCTTTTTCGCAATCGTTTGCTTTGCCCTCGGGGAACTTTTCTTTTCGCTCCTGTTTTTTTTGGGCGGCGCTTTCATCCTGGCCGGCACCTTTATTTACAGGGCCGGAAAGTATTCCGGGGAAAAAATCAAGAAATCCGCCTCAAAGGTTTACTCCGACATGGATAAAGCCAACCCGACCTATCCCTCTAAAGCGGTCATAGGCGAGGGATTGAATGTCTTGGGCAAAAAGGCCGGTGACGACCTCTGGGAGCAGAAAAAAGTCTGGGCAATGGAAACCAAAAAAACAGGGATAAGGGAAAGAGTGGGAAGCGCGGCAAAAACATTCATCGCAAAATTCATGGGAATATTCAAATAAAAAACAGAAAAGTTATTCTGCAGAATCACGGAAGCCTGCTCAGTATTTTCCTGTTGACTTCCAGCACTTTTTCCATGAGCGAGCGCGTGGCTGAAGCCATTGCCCTTGTTTCCTCGAGCTGCTGCCTTAAATTTTCCAGTTCAAGCATCAGTGCCTTTGTGTCCTGGGTTGCGCCTGGCGGCAATTCGATCGGCCTGCTTTCGATTTTCTTTATCGACTGCTGCATTTCATTCATTGTCTGCTCTTGCTCTTCAAGCGCGATTTCTGTTGCAGCCTGCTTCATTGCGGTTTCCTCGAACTGGTCTGCGAAATTTTCTTCCGAGGGCAAAGCGCGGTTAACAGGCTGCCGATATTGCGGAACACCTTCCTGCATTGCAGTTCTTTGGGTGCCATAAGGCGCAGGCCTTTGCGGAATTTCCCTGATTTTCCTGATTGCCTCGACAGTCCTGTCTTCTTCGGAAAGCGCCCCCCCGACAGCCCTTGCAGGAACATCCCTTGCCTGTGGCCTTGCGGGTTTTTCCTCCTCTTCCTCGAATGCTGCGCTCAATGCGGCTTCCTCGTCGGCGCTGAAATCCCCCAAATCTTCTTCCGGAACAATCTCTTCAGGTTCTTCGGCAGGCGCTTCAGCCGGTTCTTCGAAAGTCTCTTCAGGCTGCGGCACAGGTTTAGGCTGCAGCCTCGGTTGTGGCCTTGCCTGCGGCCTTTGGGCCGGCTGTGCTGCCGCAGGCTTTCTTGCCGCCGGTGCGGCAGCCTGTTCTGCTTTGGGCTGAGCCGGGCCGGAAGCCCTGTCAATGAAATCCTGGGCCTGCGTTTCGTTCAGGCCGATGTCCTGCAAAGTGCTTATTATAATGGAGTCTTCCAGGCCTGATTCCTTCATTTTCCGGATTGTCTCCATGACAACTTCTTCGTCAACCATTCCCTTTTCACGTTTCCCTAGAAAACTATATCATTACTCTATTGTTATTTAAAAAGCTATTCCAGCAAGGCAAAACAGGAAACCCCGCGAAAGAAAGGTTTAAATTAATCGGCAGTGTCTTACTTATATCAAAGGACAGGAAGGATGAAACACGATTGTCCTTTGATAGCTATCAAAAGACCATAAAAAGCCCTGAATTAAGGTCTTTTGATAATAGGGAAACGGTCGGGTGCACAAATTGGACTTCAAGCTTAGCAACGGGCCTTGGACGTCATTATTCACCGGGTCGATGCAGGGCCATGAAATAGAACTTTACGCCAACCCTGAAAGCCTTGTGCTGGCAATGGTTTTCGAATCCGAGGGAAACCTCCGCAAAGGCGCGCTGCTCGAATGCTATAAGGTCTTCCATTGCAAGGGAGGCGTCGAAACCTTCATTGAAACGCTGCCGCGCAGGGCGCTCTCGATTACCAAGCACACCGCAAAGGAAACATTCAAGTTTTTGCTTTTGGATTCCGGTTCTGTTTATGCGGCAAACGACGAGGATTCGTTTGTAAAGGAAACTGACGCGCTGATGGCAAAAATACAGTCGTTTTCCTCGCTCGTGCAGGAAGTGAGCACAGCATACGACCTCGACCTCATAGAACTGAAAAACTGCGCTGACCAGGAAAAACTCGCTTTTTTCACCCTGCCGCTGATAGGATTGCTGATTTCGCCTGCGGTGAGAAAAAAGGAGGAAACACTGAGGATAGAATTAGGGCACGGGGAAATAATGTTCGGAATCACAAAGCAGGGCACAATGGTGAAAGAGCCTTTTGATTTCTTCGACCGCACCATAGTGACAGGCGGCAACAAAGGAGACCGCATGCATGCATTCCATGTGCTCATCGAAAGCGCCCTGCTCTCGAATATCCCGACAATAATTGTGGACTGGGACAATGTGTTCGCCGGCCTTCATTTCCCCAACGACGAAACAGAAGAACTCAAAAAATACACCACCACCATGGACCCGTTAGGCTTCCCGATAAAGTTTTTCAGGGCAGGCGAGGAATTGACGGCAGACCTTGCGTTTGTAGACCCCAAAGCATTCCTTTCGGCATTCGGCCTGCTAGACAAGACCCAGGGCGTAATAATAGAACAGGCCTTTGCGCTCGGCAGGAGCGCCGACATCTTCCAGCTTATCGACAGGGTGAATGCTTTGCCTGAAGGCGAGCACGTGACCCCTTTCAAGAAAAGGGAGGCTGCTAGGATACTCATGCTGATTGAGGGAATTTACCCGAAGCTCTTCACAGGCTCGAATCCCATAAAGGAAATATCCGAGGGCTGGGTGAAAGGCATAGGAAGGGCGAACATACTGGTGATGGAAAAAAGCGACTGGAGGAAAAATCTGCTTGTATTGCAGTCCGTGGTTTCAGGCGTCCTCGACAATTTCAGGTCGGCAGGCAAAAGCGAAAGGCTCAAGGCACTGCTTTTTGTGACAGACGGCGAAAACGTTGTCCCGCTCTTCAAGGCAAACGCGGCAAACGAAAGGATTGCATCGGACATCTCGCAGATGAGGGAATACGGCGTTGGATATGCGCTCGACTTCAAGGACAAGGCGAACATGGCAAAAGACATAAAGCAAAAAGTGCAGGCCACCCTCACAATAATCGAAAAAAACGACGTCGGCGTGATAGTGGAAAACAGGAAAAACTACCGCGTGCTCTTGAGGCCGGGCTTAAGCAAGTGCCTCGAAAAAAAGCCCGAAGAAGCAAGGGCGCTGACGCAGGTAAAACTGTAAATGCCCTGATTCCAGCAAAGCGAAAGCCAGAAGAAGCGAAGGCGCTGGCACGGGCAAAACTCTGATTAGGAAAGCCGAGGAAAAACTTAATAATTAGGGAAGCATATATACCAAACGTGCCACGCAAAATTTCACGTAAATCTTTTGCCCTCAGGCTTGCCGTGTTAGTTCTGACGGCAATCGCAATTGCCTTTGTTCCGGAGGATTTAAGGAGCCTTGCAATTTTACTTTTCATTTTAGAACTATTTCAGCTAGCGCCTGCACTGGCTCAATTGCCCATACTCCGAACCATGGCCCGCATGCCAGGCAAGGTTTACGCCCGCCTTTTTTTTGTGCTCGTGATTCTGGCGGTAATCGGAATGGTGTATATCCCGTCATGGGTAATGGGCACACTTTTCGGGATATATCTGTTGGGGCTGACCCTCGGAATGATCCTTCTCCTGTCAATGGTGGCGGTGGCTTTCTTTGTTTCTGCGCGGGTTACAACATTTCTCTGGGAATATAACAAAAGCCACGCCAAGCAAAAACGGGGGGGCAGTTACTTATACTGCTCAAAGGGGGATTATGAAAGAGACAGGGAACTGACTGACGAAGTTAGACTGCTCTCCAGCCGCCTTGGCATCAAATTTGACGAATTATCCCTGTTTAACATTAGCCTTGCATTGCTTATATTTCTGGCATATTATCAAAACCAGCTGGCCGACTTATTTTCTCCTCAAAAGACCACCTTGGGAGCAGGGCCCCTGCCGCTCTTCCTGCTTCTCCTTCTAACAGCAATCGCGCTAATAATATGCATCTACTACGCTTTCTCAAAAAAATCGCTTTTTGATGCGAATTGGCTGGTGAAAGGGACTGCTATCGCGTTTGGAGTGGCAATTTCAACCGTTTTCTCGGCAAGCGTTAGCACGGCTATCCTATCCAATCCCGAAAACAGCCTGCTGTTTTTGCCGTTTTTGGTGATCAGCGTTTACGCCTTGATAAAATCAGTGTTGGTTTTCGTCATGTTTTTTATAGGCGCAATGCCGACTGAAACGCTGGTAAAGGGCCAGAACACAAGAATATTCGAAATTGTGATTTGCTCTGCCCTGCTGGTTGGCTCATTCTATTGGCTTGAATCAACCGGAAGCACACCAGCATTGGCTGCAAAGCCATATAACTCATTGGCTGCAATTCTTGTATTTTCGCTTTTTGTTGAACCTTTCCCGCACATCGCTACAATCGGCATGGCGCTCGGCACCGCCCAATTTGTGGAAATAATTCTTGCCAGCCTGTCGTTCCGCACCCTGAAAGAAAAAAATCCGGACAAACCGGCGGATTAGACGATCAAAAATCTTCAGCCCAAGTCCATCTGCTGGTTTTTGCTTATCTGGCTGCAAAAAACAGGTTCAGCCCAGGTCCATTTTCTGGTCTTTTTGGTGCTTTTCCACCGCATTCTTGACTATTTCCTTCACCTGGTCCAGGGTTGCAAGGTTCAAGGGATTGATTGAATCGACAACATAGCGCAGTTCCTTGAGCTCTTCGGCGCTCACAAATTTCCTGTTCGTGTTCGCGATCGCGATGTTGAGTTCCTCGAATTTCTTGTCCATCTGGTCCACTTTCTTCTGGATTTCCTCGAACTTTTTAAGGACGGCTTCAGGCACATCCCTTGTTTCGCCCTGCTCTGCCATTTCCTTTATTTTCTTGTTCAGGACAATTAGATTGCGGCCGAGGATTTTTTCGTTTCTGGTCAGATGCCTCATTTTCTGCGAAAGGATGGAAATAGCGCTGTTCATTGCCTTGACGTCCTCGCGCAACTGCATGAGCAGCACCGACGCCTTGACAGTGTGCTGCCTTTCCCGCTGGACCGGGTTCATCCTGTCCCCGCCAAGCTCCCTCATTTCAGGCATCCATTCACCATAAAACCCAAATTAATAAAACCCAAATTACCCGGTAACTACGCTTATTATTATGCGTCTCTTGTTTAATAATTTTGCCCCCCAAATAATAGGGGTTGAAATGGCTGAAAAGGCAACAGGCATTCTTTTGGACGCGGATTACCTTGCAGGCGCGCAATCTGTAATACGCCTGTTTTTCTCGACAAAAAAGGGAAAGCTGGCGGTGAAAGACTCTTCCTTCGAGCCCTATTTTTATGCAATGGTTTCAGGCAGCCCTGAAGAAGCCGCTGAAAAAATCGCTTCCATGGACTTCAACGGCATAAAGCCCAAAAGGGCAGACATAACCGATAAAAAAGCCACCCCAGGGGGACAGCCGGAAAAGGTTCTCAAAATAATTTTCAATTCCACAAAGGACGTGAAAGAGGCAAGGGAACAGGTAAGGGCGCTGCCTTTCGTGCTCCACAAGCGCGAATACGATATTCCCTTCGCAAAGCGCTACCTGATTGACAGGGATTTGGAGCCATTGTGCGAATACGAAATAGAATTCGACGAAAAGACAATGGAATTAAAATCGATAAAAAAGAAAAGCGATATCACGCCGCCATTGCGCATCGGCGCATTCGATTTCGAAACATATTCCGCGGGCAATTTTTCCGACCCGAAAAAAGACCCTGTCCTGCTTGCCAGTTACGTGGACGACGAAGAGCAGGTGGTTTTTTCAGAGAAAAAAATAAAGCAAAAGTATGCCGTGCTCGTGAAGGACGAAAAAGAACTGCTCGAAAAACTCGTGGAAAAAATCCGCTCGAAAAACCTCGACATCATCTGCACCTACAACGGCGACAATTTCGATTTCCCTTACCTTATCGAAAGGGCGAAAAGGCTCGGCATAAAGGCAGGCATCGGCGCAGATGGTTCAGAACCAAAGCCAATCAAAAAAGGCCTCGACCAGGCCTTTGCGGTGAAAGGAATCCAGCACGTGGACGCATACCAGGTCCTGCGCACGCTTTCAAGGTTCGGCATAGTCAACCTAATCAAATTCGACCTTGAATCTGTGGACAAAGCGCTTTTCGGGGAAGAAAAAGAAAAAATCACTGCGGAACAAATCGTTGAAATGTGGCGCACAGGGAAAGAAATTGAAAGGCTTGCCGAATACAATCGCAGGGATTCCGAGGTAACGCACAGGCTGGTGAAAGAATACCTGCCTGTTTACATTGAAATGGGCAAACTAGTGCACCAGACGCTTTTTGACGCGACAAGGGGCGGCGCTTCAATGCTAGTGGAAGCGCTCCTGATAAGGGAATCCTTCAGGCAGAATGTCCTTGTGCCGAACAGGCCATCTGACCAGGAAGCGCATCTGAGGATAATGCAGACCTACAAGGGCGGTTTTGTAAGGGAACCGGAAAAAGGACTGCACGAAAATCTCGCGGTGCTGGACTTCACTTCACTGCACCCGACCATAATGATAAGCCACAATATTTCGCCTGACACCGTTAACTGCGAGCATGCGGAGTGCAAAAAAAATATGAGCCCAGACAAGTACTGGTTCTGCACAAAACGCAAAGGCTTCATTTCCTCAATCTTAGAGCAATTGTTCAGCAAAAGGCTCGAATTGAAAAAAGAAATGAAATCCAAGAAAAAGGAATCGCACGAATACTCGGCCTTGTTTGCAAGGCAGCAGGCGCTCAAAATCCTGCTGAACTCCTTTTACGGAACGCTCGGATTCGCGCACTTCCGCTGGTATTCCAGGGAAAGCGCGATGGCTGTGACTGGCTGGAGCAGGGAATACGTGCAATGGGTTGCCGAGGAAGCGGACAAAGCCGGATTCAAGACAATTTATGGCGACACAGACTCTTCCTTCATCAAAATCCCCGAAGGCAAAACAAAAGAGGATGTTCAGGAATTCCTCAAAAAAATAAATTCCGAACTGCCCGGGGTAATGAACCTCGAACTAGAGGGATTCTACAAGCGCGGGATTTTTGTCACGAAAAAAAGCGGGGAAAGCGCGGCAAAGAAAAAATACGCCCTGATTGATTACAGCGGAAACCTCAAGATTGTCGGCTTTGAGTATGTGCGCAGGGACTGGGCAGGAATCGCAAAGGAAACCCAGCGCTCGGTGATAGAGGCAATCCTCAAGGAAGGCAATCCTGAAAAAGCCATTGAAATCGTGAAAAAGGCGATAAAGGAACTGAAGGAAGGGAAAACCAAAAAATCAGAGCTTGTGATTTATTCCCAGATAAAAAAAGCCATCAGCAGGTATGAATCGATCGGGCCGCATGTTGCCGCAGCAAAAAAAGCCATCGCACAAGGCAAGGCGCTGGACGAGGGCTCAATGATAGGATACATTATCACGCGCGCAGGCAAATCCATCAGCGACAGGGCCCAGCTCGAGGAATTCGTGGCAGAAGGCAATTACGACGCCGACTATTACATTGAAAACCAGGTCATTCCAGCGGTAATAAAAATAATTCGCGAACTAGGATATAGCGAAGAAGACCTCATCCACGGCGGGAAACAATCCAGCCTCGGGGCGTTCGGGTGAAAAATTTTACATTTCAAGGAGTGATTATATGGAAAAATCCGAAATAGAAAAGCACTTGAAGGCAGGCGAAATAGCCTGGGAAGCGCAGCAGGAAGCAAGAAAGCTCCTCAAGCCGAACTCCAGCCTTTTCGAGGCCGCGGAAAAAATCGAGGAATTCATCATCAAGAAAAAGGCGCTCCCGGCATTCCCTGTGAATTTGAGCCTCAACGAGAATGCAGCGCACCAGACTCCGTGCTGGAACGACAAGATTTTGTTAAGGGACCGGGACCTGCTCAAAGTGGACATCGGAGTTCACATCGACGGCAGGATTGCGGACTGCGCTTTTTCAATCAACCATGACGGGAAATGGGCTTCCCTGATTGAAGCAAGCGACCTTGCCCTCAAAAACGCTGCACTGCTGCTTGAAAAAAACCCTTCACTTGGGGAAATCGGAGCAGAAATCCAGAAAACAATCGAGGGCAAGGGATTCAAGCCTGTGCAGAACCTTACAGGGCACACCCTTGAAGAATACGTCCAGCACGCTTCGCCAAGCATTCCAAACACCGAAAGGAACGATTCAAATAAACTCGAGGAAAACACGGCATTTGCAATCGAGCCTTTTGCCACAAACGGCGAAGGCATGGTAAGGGACGGCGCTGATTCAGGAATTTTTGAAATCGAAGAGCCGCGCGCGGTAAGGAATGCGCAC
Source organism: Candidatus Iainarchaeum sp. (assembly GCA_026396995.1). Lineage (GTDB taxonomy): Archaea > Iainarchaeota > Iainarchaeia > Iainarchaeales > DTGL01 > JAPLVS01. The sequence goes on along the minus strand of JAPLVS010000079.1, from coordinate 16,553 downwards.
GCAAGAAAAGTCCTGGAGTTCGCGGCTGAAAACTACAGGACACTGCCTTTCGCGGAAAGATGGCTTGCAAGGGAAATGAAATTAAGCGAATTCGAATTGAAAATCGGGCTGAAGCACCTCCTCAGGGAAAAATGCATCAGGGCGTTCCCTGTCCTCAAGGAAAGGAAGGACGCCATGGTATCGCAAGCCGAGAATAGCTTTATAAAGAGCGAAAACAAAATACTTACAATCATCAAACCGGGGAAAAAAGAAACTGGAACAGGCAAAAAAACCGGGTAAATGGCCAGAGCAAACTGCCTGCAGTTATTGTCAAGGGGAAAAAAGATGCTGGAATCTCTAAAGGCAGCGGTTAGGAAAGACATCCTTATAGCTGCGCTCGGCCTTTTCTTCTGCACGCTCGCATGGGCTTTCTTTTTGAACGCCTCAGGCTTGTCCTGGCAGGATTTCCTGGAGCCAAGCATAGGCTCGCTCAAGGCAAAAATCATCAACATAAACTTTTACTGCTTCCTTGCATTTTTCACGCTGTCTCTCGCGTTCTCCTGCTTTGCCGCATTCAAAATGCCTGCAAAAAACGCTGTGCTCGTGATACTTGCAGGCTCTGTGCCTGCAATGGCGCTTGCCTTCCTGACTTTTCCGCTTATCGCAGCCTACAAATTCATGCTTGCATTCCATGTTTTGGCATTGTGCGCGCTTGCCTTCACTGTTTCAATCAAGCTCACTGAAATAAAAAAATTCACAAGGCTGCGCTCCTTCAGCGCAGGCATAGGCACTTTCACGCTTGTGCTTGCAATCGGGTTTTTCATTGTCGGAGTGCTTGAAATAATGCCGGACCAGCAAAAATACATCGGCAAAATCGAAAACACGCTTTCATCCGGAATTGCAGGCGGAGACCTCCAGGAAAAAATTATTGGCGCGAATTTCAAATCCCAATACAACCTTTTATGGGTCATTCATTCCTCGCCGCAATACCAGGCGTTGGGCGACCTCGAAGACCCGAAAGTGGTCAATTTCAGGGATTATTTCATCAAAACCATCGGCGCGGTTTATGACGCCTCGGAAAACCCTGCCAAAATCATTGCAGACAACAATATTGCTGCAAGCCAGGGCGCACTTGACACCCATTCCCTGCTCGAAAGCAGCGTTCCAGGCTACGGCCTTTTCTCCAAATATTTCTTCATTCTGTATCCCTTCATGCTGTTCACAGTGGTAATCTCGATATGCAACATTGTCTTCCGCGTGCTCGGCGTAGTTTTCGCACTCCTTCTCGCCAGCATTTTCAAGGACACGCAGTGAACCGCATTCGGCCATTGAAAAACATTTAAAACACTGCCATTCACTATTATTGCATTGGCCCCGTGGTGTAGTGGATAGCATGGTAGCTTGCGGAGGCCTTTCTTTTCTTTGAAAGAAAAGAAAGCCCTGGGAAGAGAAAAGAACTCCTGAAAAAGAAAAGCCTTGGGAAAAAACTTACAAAGCCGCAATTAGCTGCTGACCTGGGTTCGAGCCCCAGCGGGGTCAATTTATGCGCGAAATCGACGGTGTATGGGTATACCTTATCCCAGAAAAAGAGCCCATGGAAAAAGATGGAAAGCAGTATTTGCGCTGGTCTTTCAGGATAGGCCGCAGACAGCCTTCCAAGAGCCGGCCTTCCAAGGATTTCATCACAAATGCCCAAATTCGTGCCGCGATTGAAGAAGACCGCGCAAGCCTCGGGCTCGAAAAACCGCGCTATGGAAAGATAGTCGACTGGATAACAGTAGAATACGACCCGGCAACCCGCACGGCAACATGGAAGCAATACAACCCTCTGGCAAGGGAAGAAGACCGCAATGACGCATTTAGGGGCAAAGGCATAGCCCAAGCATTTGACGACTTTGTAATGGGGAAAGCGAAAAAAAGTGGCCTGGCCTAAAATGGTGGGCGCAACTGGTCGGTCTTCCGCCAAGAAAAGAGCAATTGCGGAAAAGGGGCATCAAAACACTCGCGCCATCGGATGCGCCGCTGCCCAACGGAAAAGTGGAAATAGGCTACAAAGCCTCACACCGGCAGGCAAGGGCAGCACTCAAGAAAAAGATGCTCGGGGACGCAGTAAAGGCGGCGCGCGGAAAAAGAAAACCGCGGTGACAGCTGAGCCAATATTTGACGGTGTTGATGAATGGAAGAACGGAAGCTCCCGGAACCAAAGTGGACAGACACCCACATAATCGAAGTGGAAGACGGAACCATGAGGTCAAAAGTCGTCAGGAGAGAAAAAGACGGTTATGAATTTGAGCATAGCCAAAGTTTTGGCGGCGGAATTGGTTCAGAAGAAGAAATGATTGCATTCGGCCATGTTGTTCAGCAAATTCATAATGCTCGGATTCCGACTGTTGTAACAACCGGCACAACAGGCAAATCGCTTAGATATGCTTTCAGGGCAGCATGGCGCAGGCTTTACCCTAACGAACCAATGCCCGGACTTTTCCATTTTCCGCAGAGAATTTTGGAAGACTCGCTTCCGTCGGGCAATAACGGCACATCTAAGCCAAAAATCGGCCCAAGGGAAAAATACCCCAAGCTGACACAAAAGCTTGACAAGCCGGTTGTAATACTTGACGACTTCGTTGACAGCGGCGGAACGCTGGGTGACGCAAAAGAAGTCCTGGAAAGAATGGCTTCCGGAAAAAAACCGGAAATAAAAACCGCTGCAATTTTCGCTGAAAGGATGGAATTTCAGAATACGAGAATAGGAAAACTGGACTTCTGCGGCCAAATAAAAAAGCTTGAGAGGCTGACTATTTATGACCGACGGGAAATAGGGTATTGGCCAAACATGAAAACCCCCGGGTTCCATGGAACCAGAAGGGAAATTCACCAAGAAATAAGAGAGGCTATAAGAAAAAGAAGAGAACAAGAAGCAGAGCAAGAGCTGATAGCTGCAAAAAGAGGCTATAGGCCGCCGGGACCGCTACCGAGGGCACATATAACACGGACAATAAGGCCTGATTTAAGAATTCACAGAGTGCGAATGGAAGCATTTGGCGAAATGGCCGCAAGCCACATCATTGCGCAAAGGCAGTCCATGCCACGGCAGCCAGTGCAACCAACACCCCCCAGAATTAGAAGGACTTTCGTCAGACACTCTCGCTGACCGCCACATTTTTAATCCTTTTAACGGAAATGTTTTAGTGAGCAGGAGTACCCAAGCGGTCAAAGGGGCTAGGTTCAGGGCCTAGTAGCTCAGTGCTTTCGGGGGTTCGAATCCTCCCTCCTGCACTTCCGGGCTTTTCTTTCTTTTCGAAAGAAAGAAAATCCTAGGCTGGCCAAAAGAAAGAAACACGACATAAGGTTGGTCAAAGAAAAGAAACACTGTTGTTGGCCAAAAGAAAGAAAATTGAAAAAACGGTTGAGATTGGTGGAATTAAAAAAACTCTTTGGTTTGGGCCCGGCCTGTTTCACAGTTGCTGCCATTGTGCTATCCCTGGCATATTACCTCGAAGCACTGTCCCAATTCCCAAAATTGCCGATTTCCGACTATGCTTCAACTTTGATTTTCATTATTGCGATCCTATTGACTCTCGGTTTGGCAGCCTGGGGAATTTTATCATTGCCGCCAAAAAAGAGAGGCACAGAATTAGTAACCGATAAAGCATTCAAATACTTCAGGCACCCGATTTATGCCGCATTCCTGGATTTTTTTATTTTCGGCCTGGGGTTTTATTTAAAATCGTTCGGGATTTTAATAGCCGGGGTATTCTTAATATTTGTCTGCGGAAAAGTTGTCGAAAGCGAAGAAAAGCAATTGGCGGGCAAGTTTGGCAAGAAATATGCCGACTACCAGAAAAAAACCAAAAAGTTTGTGCCTTGGCTATACTAAGGCAATCCTTTACAATCACAAGGGAAAAACATGCCTTCCACCCCGTTCCACTTCGGCCCTGCGCTTTTGCTCGGCCTCCTGTTTTTCGGCACAATACACCTTCCCACTTTTTTGATTGCAAGCGCGCTGCCCGACCTCGAACCGCTATACGTGATTTTATCCTGCGGATGGCAATGCATACACCACGGCATATTCCATTCCTTCCTTGCAGGAACTTTGGCAGCAATTGTGCTCGCCATGATTATGCTTGCAATCGACAAACCAGTAAGGGCGATCGCTTCAAAATTCGGCCTGGAACAGAAAACCACAAAAAAAAGCGTTTTCCTTGCAGCATTCGCAGGCGTTTACCTTCATATCTTCCTTGATTCAATACTTTATTCCGATATAATGCCGTTTTACCCTCTTGCAATAAACCCTTTCCGCATCGGCACTGCAGAGGCATATGCTGCGGTTTACGGATTGTGTGCAGTGCTCTTGGTTGCAGGCATTGTTTTATATTTGTTTAAATTCTTGAAAGGTACGGTGAGAAAATGACTGGAAATATCCAGAAAAAATGCCTTGAACCTTTGTTCGACGCACTCCCTGTCGAAATGAGCTTTATAGACGCAAAAGACTCGGTCCAATACTTCAACAAGGAAGGCGCGAGAATTTTTCCCCGCAACAAGGCTGTCATCGGCATGAAAGTGCAGAACTGCCACCCGCAGAAAAGCCTTGGCAAGGTGCAGGCAATCCTTGACGGCTTCAGGAAAGGCATCTTGGACAAGGCTGAATTCTGGATTGATTTGAAGGGCAAAAAAATCCTTGTCCGCTATTTCCCTGTCAGGGACAAGAAAGGCAAATACCTAGGCACGCTCGAAGCCACGCAGGACATAACAGAAATACAGAAAATCAGCGGAGAAAAAAGGCTGTTGTGAATCCGGGCCAGCGCCGAACAAAACCGCAATCCATAATAACTTCAAGCGAGTAATAACTGTTGTTTGAGGTGGTGTTTTTGAGGGCGCTTTCCGCCATGGCTTTTGCTGCACTGGTTGTTGTTTTGCTTTTTGTTTCGGGCTGCAATGAGCCGCAAATCGTTGCATGCGAAAATGACTCGGACTGCGCGCTCGGCCTAAATCTCGATAAGTGCTGCTCTTGCGTTGAAGCCTTCCATTTGTCTGAATTCTCTTCAAATCCGAACCTGGCAAAATACGAGGCCGGAAAGGACTACAACTATTACCGGCCTTTGATAAAAGCGAATTGCGGAAACCAGGAATGCAAGATGTGCCAATCGCTTGAGCAGGCCAAAGCAGTCTGCGAAAACAAGAAATGCACTGCCAAATTCCCTCAGGAAGAGTGCAGCATGCTTGAACTGAAAATCCGCGAAGAAATGGAAAAATTGAACCATTGCGAGAAAGCCGGGAACTGCGCCGCAAAATACCCAGGGTGCCCTTTCGGCTGCCAGATGCCCATAAACAAGGCCGAGGACACTTTGGCAATAGAGCAAAAAATGAAGGAATACAACGCACAATGCGAACAATGCCTGTATGACTGCGCAGACCTCCCGAAAGACTTCAACTGCCTGCAGGGAAAATGCGTTCCCGCAGGAACATGCAGGGGCTACGAAGGCGGCACAATGAGCCAAGAGGAAATGCAAAGCTGCACCTGCCCTGAAGGCCAGACAAAAATGCGCTGTCTGGCTTCGGCTTATTGTGCCACACAGTCAATGAAAGAATGCAAGTCAAGCGAGGACTGCCCCGAAGGCGAACGCTGCATTTCGTCGGACGGAACAAACTGGCATTGCACAGGCCAGCAGTGCGGCTGCTATTACCCTGACCCAAAAGACCCGGAAATGCAGATTTGTGCGGATTGACCTGGAACTGCAGGCAAACCTTTTTTAACCTCACAAGCGTATTCCTTGCATGTTTTCCCTGAAAATGGACGCGCTGAAACTGGAAGCCGGCATTTTGATTGTCCTCGGCATGGCTTTTGCCTATTTCGGCATCAATGCATGCGGCTCTGTTGCACAAGGAATGGATCTGGCCTGCTTCCGCGATAGGGCCTTTATTGCGTTCGCAATCTGCCTTGGCGGAACAATTCTCGGCTATATTTCCACAGTACAGGAAAACAAGGAAAAGCAGAAAGGAATTCCCCTCCCATTCAAGGAAAAACAAGAAGAGTTAAAAAGCCGTGGGAACAGGAAGTATTAGTATGAGCGCAAAAGGCGATTGCCTTCATTTACCCTGTTTCTGAAGATTTGTATAGTGCTCAAAATAAATGGCTGCGGTGGTGTAGTGGTAGCATAGAGGCCTGTGGAGCCTTTAGCCCGGGTCCGACTCCCGGCCGCGGCCCTCTCCTTTTCGGAGCGGTGATTTGAATGGCATACCAGACAGTAAGGGGAATGCAAGATTTTCTCCCTGAACGCGCGCGCAAAAAAAAATACATAGAGCGCGTGTGCAGGGAAGCATTCGAGAAATACGGCTTTTCGCCTTTGGAGACACCGGTAGTCGAAGACCTCGAACTGCTCACAGCCAAGGGCTCTGGCGGGGCGGCAATAGAAAACGAGATTTATTGCTTTGAAGACAAGGGCGGGAGAAAGCTCGGATTGCGCTTCGACCTCACAGTGCCGCTTTCAAGGGTTGCAGCAACAAACCGCAACATAAGGCTGCCGTTCAAGCGCTACCAGATAGGCACAGTGTACAGGTACGACCGCCCGCAGGCAAAACGGTACAGGGAATTCACGCAGGCAGACATCGACATCATCGGCTCAAGGTCAACGGTCTGCGAATTCGAACTCATTGCAGTATCAATAGAAATAATGCAGCGCCTCGGCCTGAAGTTCTACATAATAATCAATTCCCGTTCCCTGCTTGAAAACCTCGCTCTCGCTTGCGGCGTTCCAAAGGAGAAACTTGTAGAATGCTTCCGCGCCATCGACAAGGCTGAAAAGATGGGCTGGGAAGAATCCGAAAAGGAACTGAAAGCAGCAGGGATTGACATAAGCATAATTGGTTTCCTCAAAGAAAACAATTTGGAAAAAGCGGAAAAGAAAGTGAAAGAAAAAAGCCTTGACTTGAAAGGATTTTCCGAAGTAAAAGAACTTTTAGGATTGCTGAAAGAGCAAAAATTGGACAAACTGGTTAAGGCGGAATTGAGCCTTGCCAGGGGCCTTGAATATTACACAGGCCTTGTGTTTGAAGTGAAGCTGGAGAAAGGGCCGAGCGTGGGCGGCGGAGGCCGCTATGACGACCTAATCCGCCTTTACGGCGGGCAGGATTTGCCTGCGACGGGAATTTCCTTCGGCATCGAAAGATTGCTGGATTCGCTGGAAGAAAAAATTCCCATTGTGCCGGAAACAAGGGTTTTGGTTGTGCCGGTAAACAAGGCATTCAATTCCGGAGCGCTGGATTTGGCGCAAAAAATCCGTACGCTTGGCATCAGCACGGAAATGGATTTGATGGAGAAAGGCATCGGCAAAAACATAGAGTACGCGGACAAGAAAGGCATCCCTTTCGCTATAGTGGTAGGCGAGCGCGAATTAAAGGAAAGGAAATTCAAATTGAAGGAACTGAAAACAGGAAAAGAAACAGAACTTGCATTCGCGGATTTGGGCAAATTGAAGGAACTGATTAAGGATTAAAAAGGCTTGCTGGGGCAATTATTTGCTAACGCCCATGTAGTTCAGTGGTAGAACGTCACCTTGGTAAGGTGGAGGTCGGGGGTTCAATCCCCCCCATGGGCTTTACCGCATCCTTTATTCGGTTCAAGTGCCTTTGGTTTGAAAAACCAATAAGCGACATCCACGCTTCAAGCTGCTTGTGACCGTATACTTCAATGCAATAGGCGCGCTTTAGCTCTGCCGAATGGACTTTGAAGTATGCGCCCAGTATTTCTTTCAGATTCAAATATAACGGCCTGCTGACAACCTGAAGCGTTATCCTCGGATACGGCTTTTTGTAGATTTTCCTCTTGTCAAAAAACACGCAGCCATCGGTGTCAAAAATTCCCCTCACAACCGCAAAAACGTTTTTTTCCCCAGAACAAAGGATTTCTTCGGGAACACAAACAGTATGCGATTTAACCCCCTTATGGAATTGAAACCGTTCAGTAAACAGTCTGAAAAGAAATTTTGAGTGAAATCTCAGCCTGATGGCTCTTTTGTTTTTCACCCTGTAAAAATTCGGCTTTATGCCGTCGAACAACCTGCAGGCCATATTGGCCAGATAAAAAAGATACTCTCGGTCCAGTTCGCTATTGCCGGTTATTTCAAAAAAATAATGCTTCCCGTAAGCGTTGGTGAAACCGTCCCCGATAAATGCCCCGATAAATTCGCACAATTCTCCAGACAAAGGCACACTCCAAATATCAAATTCAACCCTCTCTCCGGCCATGCAAAAAAAGTGCTTCAAGGATTAAAAAAGCATAATCAGGGCTCGCTTCCCCTGAAAACAAAGTCCAGCCAGGGGCTTTTCACTTTTCGCTGGCCCATTTCTTCCCTTTCTTTTTCTCAAGGAACATTTTTTCAGGCGAAGTGCGGTATTTCTGCCCCACAATAAAGGCAACCACAATGAACAGGATGCCGCCTGCAAGCAGGTAAGGGAATTCCTGTGCCTGGGCTTCCTGATTTTGGCTTTCCGGTGTTTGGCTTCCCTCCTGCCCCCCTATTGCCATGATATCGGATGTTTCGGTTATGGTTGCAGCTTCAGTTCCGGTTCCGCCCTCGGTGGTTTCATCTGCGGCCTTCCCGGCGGCAGGCGCTGACTGCACAGCGACATTATAGGTTTTCAGCACCGAATCGCTTGCCTGCCCTCCGGCAGGCGCGGGCGCCCTTGCAGCCGACAGGTATTGGGGCGCGAAAAGCGATGCCGAGAAAAACGAAAGCGCAATCATCATTATGCCTATTGCAAGGAACACTGAGGAAATTATCACGACAAAGCGCTTGCCGCTGTCCGCGAACAATTCTTTGCCCCTGCGCGATAACCGATAATAAACCCATTTGTCGGTATAATTGTCGGCTTTCTCTATGAGGTTCGCATCCATCAGCCTTTCAAGGTGCTCGTGCAATGTTGACTTTGAATGCCCTAATTTTTGGGCCAGTTCACTGACAGTGTAATTGCGCTCCTTCAGGTTTTTCAGGATTTCAACGCGCGTGCCCGAAGCAAGCACTTTCAATTCAGAACTGTCGAATTTGACCTCGTTCGATTCGGTTTCGCCAAAGTACAATATAATCCCCTACAATCTAATGCTTTTTTCCTTTTATATTGTTTTTCTTTTTGTTCGGCTGCAGCCTAAAACGCCTAGAAAGGCATAAATAGAAGAAGCTATTTATATGCCTACATGCCAAACCTCTCACGGTTAGCAAAGAGACTGTTTTCTAAAAAACAGCCGGCTGGGCGATTACAACTCCATCAAGGCATCAGCCCAATTGAACGCAGGGCGCTTTCCCAATATTTGAGAAGCAATAGGCGGCAGACCGGGGGGCTTTTGGGGCCGCAGTATGCACTGGCGGCAGACCGCTTTGCAGAAAATCCCGATGCAAGAAGTTATTATGTGCGGAAGGCGTTTTTGCAATTATTGCGGGAGGGCCAGGAAAATTTTGCCTTGTCAACCCTGGTAAAGTTCCGCCAACTTGCCGAGGGTGAAGTTGCGCAAACTAAGGCCGAATTTCGCGAATGGATGGAAGGCGACTTCCGAAAAAGGCTGGCTGAATTGGAAAAAGCCCAACAGAAGGCGGAGGCCACTCGCAATAACTACGATGTAGGAAGAATCGCAAGAAATGCAATAGCCTATTATGATGACTTCCGGAGGGCTTTTGGCATTCGCGGATGGGATGACATGATAAGTGCCATTGATGAAAAGCTTGCCCCTTACAGGGAACTCAAAAACCAAATTCCGCTCTGAGAAACAGTTAAAAACTCTTAAAACATAATATTTCGCTGCTGGAGCTGTGAAAGGATGCCATTGGACGAGCGGATAATCGAAGCGATTGCCGAAAGGTATATCCAGGACGGAATGATTTTGGCAGTGGGCACAGGCCCGCAGAACATAACTTTCCTCAGGCAGATGGCATTGAAAGCCCAAGAAAAAAACTATAAAATAAGCCTTGTGCCGACATCGGTGAAATTGGCGGAAGTTGCTTCCTCGCTCAAAATGAAAATTTCCTCGATAAACGACACGGACATAGATTTGTCAATAGAATTCGCGGACATCATCGACAAAAACTTCAATTTTATCAGCAGGCTCACCACGTCCCTTGTGAGGGACAAAATGGTCGGCCAGAGCGCGGCTGAAATGCTTGTGGTGGCAAAAGAATCCAATTACGTGAAAAGGCTTTACGGCAGCATCCCCTACGAAGTGGATGTCTTCGGCGCAGAGCACTCGCTTGTGAGACTGGACCAGTTCGGCAAGGCGGCATTCAGGCTGAACAAGAACGGCGAAAAATATGTGACTGAAACAGGCAATTACGTCGTCGATGTTGACATAGACAAGGTCTATGATTTGGAGGACCTTGAATACGAAACAAAGGAAGTGCCGGGAGTGATTGAATCAGGCCTGTTCATAGATTACGCTGACCGCGTGCTGTTATACAACGGCAAAATCCATTTGATGAGCAGAATCGGGCCGGAACTGAAGGCAAAAGACGAATAGGGGGCAAAAAAATGGCTCGAAGACCGCAAAGAAGTCCCGGAGTATGGCCCAACTTTGATGCCCAAATCAAGCGGGCTGAAGCAGCAATCAGAAGACAAAGGCGTGAGCCTGAGGCAAGGGAAATCTTTGAAGAAGAAGCAACGTACCTCCGCCAGGCACGAAGACACAGTAAAAAAGCAAGAAACCAGTGAAGGCGCCCCCGCCTAAAAAAATAAAACCATTAAAACCTTTTTATCAGGGATTAATAGGTGCCATTAAAGCAAAAGGCAATGCCAGAGTAGCTCAGCCTGGTTGGAGCGTTCGACTCATAATCGAAAGGTCGCGGGCTCAAATCCCGCCTCTGGCACTCCGGCCTTTTCTTTCTTTACGGAGAAAGAAAAGCCTAGGCTGGCCAAAAGAAAGAAAAACGAAAAGAAGTTGCCCAAAGAAAAGAAATAATAATGGCAAGAGCACATATTCTTTGAAGGTGGTCACTTGGAAAAAATGAAGGCTGTCGGTTATGCGCTGATAATCATTGGGTTGATTTTAGGCATTGAAGGGACTGTGATGGCTTATGTAAGCACACAATTGTTGGGCGAAATAAACACCGAGCTGGCTGCAATCAGCGTTTACACGTCCACGACTGAAACCGCTGGCATGGAAGGCACATACCAGTTGTTCCAGAACATTTTCATGGCGGTCGCAGGCTATTCGCTTGTGAAAACGGTTGCGGGAATCGCGTGCATCCTGCTCGGGTATGTTGCCCTGAAAGGAAAAGAGAAAATTCCGACCAAGTGAAGAGAAACAGAAAAGCGGCCTCCGAACTCATATTGTCGTTCATCCTTCCCTTAAGGGAAGTCAGTGCTCAGCCTGTTCTTCATAGGCCAACAGTAGAATTTAATTACGTTGTCCTTAAATTAATTCTTACAAAGCCAGCCCCGGTGGTGTAGCGGTCAAGCATAGGGCCCTCTCAAGGCTCTGACCCGGGTTCGAGTCCCGGCCGGGGCATCAGACCCACGCATAATTTTTTATTTTCCTTGAAGCATTATTTTTCGGTGGAGTGTATGGATTTTGATGTTGTTTTGGAAAAACAGGAAGAGGGCGGATATACTGCTTACGTGCCGGCCCTTCCGGGCTGCATTTCCGAAGGAGACACAAGGGCGGAAGCAATGAATAATATCAAGGAAGCGATTTCGATTTACGTTGAGGAAACAAGGAAAACAAATTATGATTTCTGGTGAAAGGAATGCTCGAACTGTTCACGACAACCCTGATTTCCACTTTCCTGTCGGTGAATTCCATCGGGAAGATTCCAATCCTGATGGCTTTGCTGGAAAAATACAGCCAAAAGCAGAGAAGGGCTTTCGTGAGGAAAAGCACCTTGGTTGCTTTCACTGTGTTCCTTCTCTTCAGCTTTTTCGGCCAATACATTTTCCAGTTGATGCACATAGAAATGTATTCGTTTTACATCGCGGGAGGCATACTGCTCTCCTATATTGCAATGAGGATGCTTTCAGGCCAAAGCCATGAAGCAAAAATGTCGGCTGCGGAACTCAAGGAAACAGCAAAGGAAAAAAAGGAAGAGCTGGAAAACCTTTCAATAACCCCGATTGCTGTTCCCTTAATGACAGGCCCGGCATCCATCACCCTTGGATTGATGCTTTTCAGCTCAATACAATTCAACAGCATCGGGGCCTTGGGCCAGGCAGCGGAATTCGTTGCAGGCGCAATTGTTTCTTATTTTGCAGCCTACCTGGTCATTTCAAGGTCTGAAGCGATTGAAAAGGCAATGGGGAAAACCGGCATCAAGGTAATGTCCCGGGTAATGGGCCTCCTGCTGCTGTCAATCGGAGTGCAATTCGTGGCGAACGGATTGCTGAAAATAGCTGCAACCCTGTAAAAAAGCCTTTTCACTTCTTCTTTATCCTTTCAACGTACGCCTTGCAGGCGCAGCCTATCCTTTCCCTGTCGGCGTCATTCAAAGGCCTTTTTACTTCGGCAGGAACCCCTGCAACAAGCGAATTTCCGGGTATTTTCTGGCCTTCCTTGACAACAGCCCCTGCTGCTATAATGCAATAGTCCCCGATTTCAGCTCCTGTAAGGATTGAGGAATTCATGCCCACAATCACGTTGTTGCCGACCTTGCAGCCGTGCACGATTGCGCCATGGCCGACTGTGACGTTTTCCCCTATTGTCGCTTCGCCGTGCACAACACAGCAGTCCTGGATGTTCGAGTTCTTTCCCACCTTTATTTTGCCTTCGTCGGCGCGGATTACGGCGCAGGCCCAGACAGAGCAGTTGTCGCCGAGCTCGGCGTCGCCTTCAATGACCGCATTCCTGTGAATCAGGCAATTTCTTCCCTTTTTCATTTTCTCACCGTAAAAAAGCCAAAAACACGCTTTTTCAGCCAACAGTAATGCTTTTAAACTGCGAAAACATTAATAACATAGTTTTTAACTCTAAAGGAGGGTTGTTATGGACGAGAAAATCGGAGGATACGCGTTTATCCTGGGCGTGATAATAGCAGTGATTGCAGGGATAGCCGTTGGAGTGAACATCGGACAGTCATGGGTTGGCTGGGTTCCGCTGATATTGTTCATCATAGGCATAATCGTTGGACTTCTGAACATCGGCGACAAAGAGATAACCCCGTTCCTGATAGCGTCAATCGCACTAATGCTCACCTACTCAGCTGGAACAGGATTGCTGGAAATCAACAAAGTCCTGCCATCAGTTGGAACAATACTGCAGCAGATAGTCCACCACGTCGTTATCCTTGTGGCTCCGGCAGCGCTGATAATCGGCCTGTTGGAATTCTGGAAAATCGCCAGCACGCCGAAAGGCAGCACAAAATAAACCTTTGACATAGCAGCCCGGCCGCTTAAAGCGGCCGATGCCTTTTTTTTTCTATTGCTAGGAATTGCTAGTGGTGGACATGCCCTCAAAAAAAAAAGAACCTGAGATCCCTGGAAAAGCCGGCATCATTGCAAAAATCAGGGCAAACCCGCTCTTGGCGCTGATAATCCTTGCAATCATCTGCCTTCTGGCAGCAAATATCGCCCTTCTTCTCCCTCAATCCGGCATTGCCCCAAAAACCCCTTTTTCTGCAGAAAAAAGGCTGCTGGAATCAAAGCACGAGGAACTGGCAGGCACCTTCAGCCAGATTGAGGCAGATTTTCCAGGGCAGGCGCTCTTGGACGAAAACTCCCTTGAAGGCGACTACACTTACATCCTGTACCAGTCAATGCTTGAAGACGTGCAGTTTCTCAAGGCCCTGGAACTCGAAAACTACAATGCCGGAATGCTGGCAGAATCCGATGAAGCCGCAAAAGCTGCATTTGCAAGGGAAGCAGCCATTGACTTTTCATTCCAAAGCATATTGATATTGAACACTTACCCTGTGGCGGACGAATACTGGGGCTACTTTGAAGACAACTATGATGAAGAGATAAGTGATGCAACCCTGAAACTGCCCCAGATAAAGCCGAAGGGCTTCATTTCCTCTGAAATCAGCGCAGAACTCCTGCAGGAGGCAGGAATCAAAAAAGAAAGCATTGAAGCAGAAGCAGGCAAAATAATCGCCCAATACATCGAATTGAGGAAAACCGCTTTTGAAAAGGCACTGGCTGGAAAAGACAAACTGAAGGCCTTTGTGGAAGCAAACAAAGTAATCGGATTGTACGAATTGTGCGGCGGAATTTGATTTCAGGTATAAGGCCCAATAGAGCAATTTGCATCCCCGAATGCTTCAAGCGCTGCTGCATCATGCATAAGGGCCAAGCAACCGCAGGAAATCCTCTTTTGAAACAGGGAAATACTCCTTGTAGGCCTTCACCACAGCATTTCCGGGAAGATTGCGCCATACCTTTGAAAAGCCCCTGCCTTCGACTTCGCTGAAATAATCCTTCATTTTTTTAAAGTGCTCCAAGTCAAGGCCGCCCTTTGCCTCCTTTACGGCAAGCCTGCAAAAATCGTACAGTTCTTCAGGCTTCCTGCCCTCATCCGGCGATATTTCAGGGAAAAGAGCGCACTGCCTCGGCCTTGCCTTGTAAACCGAGCAAAGGTTTTCCTTGTTCAAAAACACACACTTTCCCTCAATCCTTTTGAGCGCAATAAATGGCAGTATAAGGAAAAAATCAGGCATTTCCCCGAAAGCCTCTTTGGCTTTCGCTTCAATGCTGTCAGGCACAAGCCCTGTGAAAACAACAATGCCTTCCGCTTTTTTGCTCATTGGAAAAATGTCGGCGAAAAGCGTGCAGTATTCCTCGATAAAGCGCTGGCGCGGCATTTCCGCAAAATCCGCAAGCCTGTCAAGCTCGCCAGGCAAAAGCGTAATCCAGTAGCGCTTGCAGCATTCCGCCTTGCATTTCTCCGAGCACTCGCTGGTTTCAGGGCATTCGTCCATAAGGGCCATAAGAACGGCTATGGAAAGAAAAGGTTAAATGAATAAGGGCTGGGAAAAAAAGGCATTCACATTCCGGATCCCAAGTTGCGGATCGCTTGCTCCGGATTACTTGCAATCGAGTCGGCCATGCCGCTGAAAAAGATGTATAAAAGGTCGGCGACTACAGCCACGGCAAAAAATCCAGCAAAAATGAAATAGAAGAGCACTGCGCTCCCTGCTCCCTTTTCCCCGGAAGCGCCCAACAGGGGAGCCGAAATTGAAATAATTCCCAAGATAAAGAAAAAGGATATCACTATAATATGCGCCTTTGCCCTTTGCCTGAAAGAAGGCCTATGCTCCTTTTTGAATTTTTCCTTTAAAACAAGCTTGGCGATTGTGAAAGGCAGGGAAAAAAGCAAAGAGGTAACCGAAAAGACGAGAATGATGTCGCCCTCGTCAAGGCTCAAGGCCGGCTGGGCGAATTTCGGGTCCAAAAAGGAAAAAAAGGAAAAGAACTGCATTGAAATCCAGCCGGCGGCGCTAGGCGAAAAATTGATCAAGAAAAACATCAGGGAGGCGAAGCAGAGCAGAACAGTCCATGAAAGGAAACAAAATGCGATGTAATTGCAAACAAAGACAGTCGGCCTAACGATAAACCCCAATTGCCCATCGCTGGAATCAATTTCCATAATATACTTACCTAACCCGAATTAAAAAATACTTCCCTGCCGCGCCTAAAGAACCAAACAGGCAAAGGGCTTGGCGAAGGCAAAAATCAGCGCCTGCAATAACTGTTTAAAGAACAAAGATAAATATGATATTAGGCGATAGAATGGCAGTAAGGGTTATTTGGGAGACACACAAGCCCATGCCCAAAGTCAGGGGCACCAAACGAAGGGTTCCAAGGCAGGCTGCAAGGAAATACCGCCTTACAAGAATCATGCTTGGAGGCACACCTGTCAATGTCCGCTTAAGGCACCGCCCAGGAAACAAAGCCCCGATTGTAATTCTTCCCGGCCTGGCTTGCTCGCAGGCAGATTTTGCAAGGGTTTTCAGGATGCCTGAATTGCGCGGGCATGAAATAATAAGCTTTGATTATCCAGGGCAGTTCAGGGCGCTGGTCCCGAAAGGTTTCAGGCCTTCGCTTGAATCGCTTGCTGACCTCACAAAAGCGGTCTTCGACAGGTTCAAACTAAAGAACGCGATTATTGTCGGGCACAGCACGGGTGGGGCAATCGGGACACTGTTCGCTGAAAGACACCCTGAACTTGTGGACACGCTGATAAACATGGAGGGAATAGGCTGGTTCATGCCGACAAGAATCCGCCCTTCACAAATACAATACTCTATGGATTTGTTTCGGACAGGGCATGACAGGAAGACAATAGAGGGATACACTGATTCGCTGTATGACCATTACGACTCCAACAGGCTGCCTGGCCGCTTTCTCTCGCGGGATGCAAAAAAAGTCAGGAAAGTGTTCGTTTACGGCAGCGACGGTCGCGGCGATTGGCGGAAGCAGGCGGAAGGGAAAGCCGAACTTGTTGAAATCCCTGATGCCGGGCATTTCATGTTCAAGGACAACCCAAACTATTTTTTCAGGAAACTTGCCGAAATAATCAACCGGAAATAAGGCTTTCCGGCACAGCAAAACCAATAAAAAGTTAGGCAACAAGAATTAATAGTGTGCCTCGATAGCACAGTGGTAGT
>JAPLVS010000070.1 GCA_026396995.1 Candidatus Iainarchaeum sp. | reverse complement strand
GGGTTATCAGCGGGAGCATGAATCCGAGGAAAAACGATTCGCACGCAATCGTGAGCGAATTTTTCTTGTATGCAAGGAATGCCGCTGCGAATACCACCAAGGTTATGAGCGCGGTTGCAATCTCGAACGGGAAAAGCGAATAAAACTGGTGCCCTGCAAAAAGCGAATAAAATATTACCGGGAAGCCGCCCGCAAAAAAGACCTTTGAATGGAACAACAGGCCGCGCTTTTCAATGAAATAGCCGGCTGCAAGAATCAACAAGCCGATTGCGACTCCAAGCAGCACCTGGGCAAGCGGGGAAATCCAGCGGT
Source organism: Candidatus Iainarchaeum sp. (assembly GCA_026396995.1). Taxonomy (GTDB): domain Archaea; phylum Iainarchaeota; class Iainarchaeia; order Iainarchaeales; family DTGL01; genus JAPLVS01. The sequence continues at coordinate 9,288 of JAPLVS010000070.1, read as the reverse complement.
TTTGTATTGCGTAGAGCACAAGAAAGCCGGCGGAAACAGCGACCGCTGCAATCCCGATCCACGCAAACCACTTGAAACCGATTTCGCTTTCGCTGATCTGCGACTTTTGTGTTGCCGCGATTTTTGGCCCCTCAACAACCGGCTTCGGCTTGGCGATTGCCTCTGTTTTTTGCGCCAAAACAGGTGCGAGTTCCAAAACAGGCGCGCCGGTTTGCTTGGGGCCGGTGCGCTCCAAGGAATTAAGCCGCTGGTCAATGGACTTGATTGACTTGTCAATCGATTCAAGCTTCTTAAGAATCAAATCCGCATTGTCCGGTTTATTTGCAGACACGAAAAATAAAGATGCTTCCTTATATTTAATACTATCTGCAAAAAGAATCCGGCGGAATTGCACACGCCCGGGGCATTTAACATTCCGGCAAGACACCCAACGCTTGCGTTCAAACAATGTCCCAAAACATGGCGGTTGCCTCTGCCTTTATTAAGATTTTGCCCTTAATTTAATTCAATGGAATTGAAACTGTCTTTTTTGGGAACAGGCTGTTCTGCGCCGACCAAAAGCCGCGCACTGACAGGCATCGTGCTTTCCTTCCTCGGCAAGAATTACCTGTTCGACTGCCCCGAGGGCGCACAGAAAAGGGCGCTCAAGGCGGGAGTTTCGCTGATGAAAATCGACGCGATTTTCTTTTCGCACTTCCACGCAGACCACTTTTTGGGATTGCCCGGATTGCTGGCGACAATGAACATGTTCGAGAGGGACACAGAGCTCAAAATATTCGGGCCGCGCGGAGTAAAGGAAATGGTGGGAAAAGCGCTCGACATTGCGTTCGTGAATCCCTGCTATAAAATCGAGTGCATTGAACTGAAGAAGGGCACAGTGCTGGAAGAAAAGGATTTTTCCATCGAAGCATTCCCATTGCAGCACGGCACGCCGTGCTTTGGCTTTGCATTCAATGAAAATGACAAATTAGGGGAATTCGACAGGAAAAAAGCCATTGATTTGGGCATTCCCGTAGGCCCATTGTTCGCAAAACTCCAGGAAGGGGACGCTGTCAAATTAAAGGGAAAAACAATAAAGCCTGAACAGGTGCTGGACTTGGAAAAAGGCAGGAAGGGGAGAAAGGTTGCGATTGTATTGGACACACTTCCAAGCGAAAAGTATTTGGCGCAAATAAAGGGCGCTGATTTGCTTGTGCACGAGTCGGTTTTCCTTGACAGCGAAAAGGAGAGGGCGAAGGAAACATTCCACAGCACCGCATTGCAGGCTGCAGCGCTTGCAAAAAAGGCAGGCGTGAAAAAACTCGTTCTCACGCATTTTTCGAACAGGCGCATGGATTTGAGGGAAGTGGAAGAGGAAGCAAGAAAGGAATTCAGGGAGAGCTTTGCGTCGCAGGAGCTGATGGAATTGGATGTGCCGAGGAACCCGCTGGGGGTGGTTAAATGAAGGGATTGGTTTTGGCAGCAGGCAAGGGCGTGAGAATGATGCCTTTGACAGAAGACAAGCCCAAGGCAATGGTGCTGTTGAATGGAAAGCCTTTGCTCGAGCATGCGCTCAGGGAACTGGAAAAAACCGGCGTCGGGGAATGCGGAATTATTGTGGGCTACAAAGGCGAAAAAATACGCGCGTATTTCGGCGATTCTTACAAGGGAATGAAACTGAAATATTTTTTGCAGGAAAAACAATTGGGAACTGCGCACGCTGTTGCAACAGCAGAAGAATGGATTAAGGAGGATTTCCTTTTGTTGAGCGCAGACGTCCTTGTGGAAAGGCCTTTGCTTGAAGAATTGTCTGAAAAGAAAGGCTTTGCTGCAGTGCTCACTTTGAGGCACGATGATTTCCCTGAAAGATACGGCGTGGTTGAAGTTGAAAAAGATGCAGTGAAAAAAATTATCGAGAAGCCGAACTGCGCCCCGGAAGGCGCTTTGGTGAATGCAGGCATTTATCGGTTCTCGCCCAAAATCTTTGAGGCGATAAGGAACACCAAGAAAAGCCAGAGGAACGAATTCGAACTGACGGATTCGATAAGGATTTTGATGGAAAGCGGGGAAAAAGTCGGCTTTGTCGAACTTGACGGGCCTTGCCTTGACATCGGAAGCATGGAAGATTTGGCAAGGGCTGAAAAGGCGAAGCGGTGAAACTGGCAGGCAACCGAAGGCTGTGGAAAAGTGGTTGTTTCAAAGCGCAAAAAGGCCGAGAGGAAAAAGAAGCTTGACGGATTGCCCTGGAAAATAAGGGAACAAGCCAGGAGGCAAGTTTGCGACATTGACCTGCAGCTGCCTGAGTGGGTGCGCACAGGCAGGCCCGAAAAGGAAAGGGCACCTTGGAGGGTCAAAAAAGAAAAAGATTACCGCGAATCCTGCATTGCCCAAGACCTTGACCCGAATCCAAAGTCTTATGTCGTCAATAACTCGATATCTGAAATCGAAAAATGGTCAAGAGTAAATATTCGGGGAATTATCAGAACCGGGATTAAAAAACTGGGCGGCAAAAGGCCTTTTGCTGTTTTGGATTTGGGCTGCGGGCAGGCCACGGCGGCAACACAGATAAAACAGGAGTTCCAAGACAATGCAAGGGTCGTCGGCGTGACATTGGAAAAGGTGCCGGGAGCCGATTATGGCGGAATTGACAGGCTCGTGAAAGGCAACATCCACGAAGTGAAAATAGGGGGACAGTTCGACCTAATTTACAGCTGGACCGGGGCAGTCCGCCACACTTACCTGACAGCCAGCGCAATCGAAAAAGTCATCGGGTTGCTCAGGCCCGGCGGAGTGGCGGTCATCGACATTGGGCGCATGGAACCGCAGTTTGGATGGGATAAGTGGAGAAAACAGCTTCTTGAAATCGAAACAATCCTCAAGGCAAACGGCATTAGGAGAATGCACTACTATGCAAAAAGGGACCTTCTTGTTTTCTCAAAACCAAACATCAGACTTCCCTGAAATTTAATCCTCAGTGCCTTTCCCGGCTTGGCTGTTTTGGTGCCAATCAGATTTTCAGCGTCCTGCCGGGCTTGAGCACTACGGCTTCGGTGTTCAGGATGCTTTTTTCGATTTTTTCCTTGAATTCGCCTGGGCGGCATTTGATTACATCAAAAGTGTTGTAGTGCATCGGAATCGCATACTTGGGCTCCATTGTCTTGACAGCGCGCACGGCATCCACCAAATCCATTGTGATTGCGCCGCCTATCGGCACGCAGAGCACGTCGGCTTTTAATTTTGCGAATATTCCTGTAAGGTCGGTGTCGCCTGTGTGGACAAGGGAATCGCCGTTGCTTTCAAGCCTGAAGCCCATCGGGTAAAAAGAATTTGGATGGTGTGCAGGCAATGGCTCGATTTCAACGCCGCCGAAATTTATCTTTCTTTTCAGGTCAATGGATTTTTTCTGCCTGTGGTTTACGTTAAGGCTTGCAAGCAAATCGTCATGCGCTATGACAGCGCAGCCGCTCTGGCCTGCAATTTCTTCAATGGCTTTTTTGTCGAAGTGGTCGAAGTGCTCGTGCGATACAAGGATTGCATCCGCATTCATAAACTGCTTTACCTTCATCGGGCACTCCATGATTTTTTTCATTCCGCCTTCCGGCGCTTTGGAGTCAAAGTACGGGTCGATGAGAAGCACTTTGCCTCCCATTTTGACCCTGAAGAAAGAGTGGTAAATGTATTGGACCTCAAACATAAGTGCTCTATAAAAGAAAGGCAAAATAGCATTTAAAAACCCATTCTGGCGGTTTCCTGAAAAACCAGCAGCAGGCGCCCGGGAAATAACAATATTAACTTTTATTATGATATTTACATTTAAAGGTGGCATTAAGTGGACGGCTGCAAAATGAAAAAAACCCTTGTCCTGCTTTTTTTCCTGCTGGTTTTGGGGGCTGCGGCTGCCAAGGCGCAGGATTACAAAATTACAAGCCATGAAATAAACGTGGACATCGACAAGGACGGCTACGCCAGCGTACGGGAACGCTATTACATGGTGTTTGACAACAAGCAGAGCGCGGAGGAATTCCAGCAGCTCAAAAACAACAACCTGAAATTCGACCTTGACAAATGGGCCGACTTCGACCCCGAACTCAAGATAAACTTCGGCCTGCGGGCAGACATAAAGGACCTGCTGATAGATTTCGCTGACGAACCGAGCGGGGAACTCCTATATTACGCGGAATTCAAGTATTCCTTTAATTTGCCGGCATTCAACAAGAAATCAGGCGGGGAGGCCGGAAGGAAGATCCTGTTCGAAATAAACAAGACCTTCATCAGGCCGCTCACGCACGGCACGGACTTTGTGATTCCGGAATGGGCAACCATGAGGTTCATACTGCCGCCGCAGAGCGAACCTGAAACGCCGCTTGTGGTAAGCCCGATGAACCCGAAAGTGAGCGTGGATTACGATGCCCAGGACAAAAGGAAAATGGTCGAAGTAAGAGGTTACTTCGCCTCGAACGATTTCGCTTTCGGCTTTTCATACTATGAGGCGATTGCACCGAGCTTCAGCATCGCAATGCTTGTAAAGGATTTCACAGAAAAAACCCAGAGGGAAACCCAGATAACGCTCGGCTTCGTGCTGGTGCTAGTCGGCCTTGCATTGTTTGCCCTGAGGAAAAAAATCGAAGCCCGCGTTTCCGGCTTCATAATAAAGAACTCGAACCTTGCGCAGGGCGAAACAGACGAGCCCAAATAAGGCTCATTCGCCTATTTTTTTCTTTTTAATCCTGCTCTTTAAAGGAACCCCGCAGTCAGGGCAGAGTTTCAGGCGCTTCTGGGCATTGAATTTTTTCCCGCAAACCCGGCATTCTTTTGAAAAAGAAAAAACTTCCTTTATCTCGCCCTGTGCCGCCGAAGAAAACGGGATTTTGAGGAGCGCCAAAAAATTCTGGATTGAAAAGTCATCGGTCAAAACCAAAAATTCCTTTTTTTCATCGAGCAGTTCAAGGCCCAAAGCCACAATCGAAATGTCTTCCTTGCTGATTTTATAGCCTGTTTTTTCCACAATTGCCTGCACTCTTTCCACAAACTCTTTTTTCGGCGCGTGGAGGGAAAGAATGCTGTGCTTTAACGCATTTTCCACCAAAAGCCTGCTTTCCATGGACCTGAATTCGGCCGCAACCAGTGGCGTGGTCAGGTAGCGCTTTCCTTCCTCAAAAGCAAAATTGGCCTCGTTAAGGATGGCGGAGGCGTCCAAAACAAAAAGCATACAGAATAAGGGGAATCCAACAATTAAATTCCTTTCTTTCGGCAAGCGGGCAAAGGTTTTAATACAGGAAAAGCGAAGTTTGTTAGGATGTTTGACAAACTTGGAAATTTTATTCCCAACCCTGCGAATTCCGGGGGCAATTTTGCAACGCTTGCGGTTAAAGCCGAAGCGATAAAAGAGGGAATCAATTTTGTTTTCTTGGTTCGGAATGCGTTCGGGGCCATTGTGCTCGGGTTTTTATTGTTTTATTTTTTGGCTATTCCGCTTGAGCTGATCTGCCTTTTTGTGGCGTTCAGGATTTTGGTTGCCACAATTGTCTGGTTTGTGAGATATAAAAAGCTCAGGGCGCTTTTCTCAATTGATTCGGCTGCAGAAAAAAGCTTTGCTAAGATATTAATCACAAAAGAATTCTTTGGGCTTGTTGAGTCCGCTTTGCAGTTCGCGGCTGCGATTGGCTCAATTGCCCTGGCTTACTATTTGTTCGCGGATATTGTTGCCGCACGCCTTAACATTTGGTCGGCATTTGGCCCTCTGGCAAAAAACTTAAGCTGGAGCTTGCTCTTCGCTGGTTATCTGGCAATCATAGTGGTTGATTTGGCCTGCAAGGCTATCAGGTACAAGTTGGTCAAAGGAATCCGCACTGACAATGTGGCGGTGACAATGCAGGATTATGCGATTGTGTCCGAAGCTGTTTCCATGCTTAAAGCTGCACCCGGGCTGATTATTGTCATCCTTGTCCTGTTCTGCCTTGACCTTCCGCTTTTCATTCCGGTGCTGTTTATTATAGGCCCGGCGATTGTTTTTGCCATTGGAATAGCCAGAATCAGGAGAATGCAAAGGGCCAACTTAGCAGAACCGGAAGCAAATAAGGAAATGCCAGCAGATAAAATTGAGGCGCTGCCAGGCGAATCAGTTCGGGCGGCATTCTATGGCATTATGAGCCTCGAGCGGAGAGGCAGCGCTGTGCTCGGCGTCGGAAAAATGACAAATCCTGAAAACTCGCTTGCCATAACAGACAGCAGGCTGTTGTTTTTCGAGGTGCCGATGCCCGGCGGAAATCAAATAGTGGCAGAGGCGCCTTACTCTACCTTGAATTTTTTCTGGAACCGCGGGGAAATGAAACAAAAGGGCGAGGAGCTCTTGAAATACAATGGCCTTGAAGGCGTCTTGGGACACACCCTTTTCACGGTTCCTTTTGAAGAAATCGAATCGGCCTCGCTGGCAAATCCGATGCAGCTTGAAATACAAACAAAAAACAAAAAGTTCAGGTACATCTTTATGGACAGGGAATACACCGAACCGATGAAGCAGACCCTGAAAGCCGCCTTAAAGGAAAAATTCAGATAAAGTCCTTTCCTTTAAATTCCTTTTTATCATTGCATTAATAGTGAAATAATGGATTTGGAGAATACAGCCAAAGCCCTGAGCGAAATCGAGGTAAAGGCGCTCGAGGCAATGGCTGGCGGGGAAAAAACCGTTTCGGGAATAGCGGGAAAGGCAGGCATTCCGCTCGATTCCGCGCGCAGGGCGCTCGCCTGGCTTAAAGAAAAAGGCATGGCTACAATCGGCGAAGGCGAAGAAATCCTCACACTAAACGAAAAAGGCATTGAAGCCTTGAACAAGGGAACCCCTGAAAAAAGGCTTGTGGAAGCACTGCAGAAATTGGGCAGCAAGGCAGCCCTGCCTGAAGCGATGAAGGAAAGCGGAATGCAGGCAAACGAATTCAGCGCAGCGCTCGGAATTGCGAAGCAGACAACCTTAATTGTTTTTGTGCAAGGCAAAATTGAAATTACAGACTTTGCAAAACAAACAGACATTAGCGAATGGATTGGTGAAAAATTCCTTAGGGAGATAAAGGAAAAAGCAGGGGGCCAAGAAGAACTTGCAGTAAAAGGACTCACTCCAGGCTGTATCAACTGGATGATCCAGAGGGGTTTCGGGAAAACAAAAAAAATAGAAATGTCGGCAGGCACTGAAGCCCAAATTACAGCCGACGGGAAAAAAGCGCTCGAAATAGCGCAGGGCACGAAAACCCGCTCCTACAATATTTCAGGCGAAGTGCCGACACTTTATATCGGCAAAAAACAGCCTTACGCAAGGTTCCTCGAACAGGTGAGGAGAAAATTAATCACAATGGGCTTCAAGGAAATGGAGACGCCGAACATAGTGCAGGAATTTTACAATTTTGATGTATTGTTCCAGCCGCAAAACCATCCGGCAAGGGACTGGACCAATACCTACCAATTGAAGCAGCCGAAAACAGGGATGCTGCCAGACAAAAAATACGTTAAAGCCGTAAAATCAGCGCACGAAAACGGCGGCGGCACAGGAAGCATTGGCTGGCGCTATGACTGGAGCGAAGACATCGCAAAAAGATTGATGCCTGCAGCGCACGGCACTGCACACAGTGCAAGGCAGCTTGTGAAAGGAGTGGAAGCCCCAGGAAAATATTTCTCGATTGCAAGGTGCTACAGGCCTGACACTGTCGACAGGACGCACCTTATTGAATTCAACCAATTGGAAGGAATCATTGTCGGCGATTTTTCTTTCAGGCACCTGCTCGGCATGCTGAAACAGTTCGCTGAAGAAATCGCGCATGCAGAGCAGGTAAGGTTCATGCCGGATTATTATCCGTTCACTGAACCAAGCGTACAGCTCTCGGCATTGCACCCTGAATTAGGCTGGATTGAATTCGGCGGCGCAGGAATGTTCAGGCCTGAAATGCTTGAACCCCTCGGGATAAAGCACCAGGTGCTTGCATGGGGCTTGGGAGTGGACAGGTTGGCAATGTTCAAATTAGGCATAAGCGATGTAAGGGAATTGTTCTCGCAGAGACTGGACTGGCTGAGGGAAGAAAAACTGGCGGTGCTCGAATAATGCCGACAATAGAAATCAGCAAAAAAGATTTGGAGTGCCTGGCAGGCAAAAAAATTCCAGAGAAAGAGCTGTGCGAGGAAGCCATCCTGTTTGCGAAAAGCGAAATCGAAGGCATTGAAGGCGACAAGCTCAAGGTGGATGTCAAGGATTCCAACAGGCCTGACTTGTGGGGTGTTGAAGGAATTGCGCGCGAACTCCGCGGATATTACGGCATTGAAAAAGGCATTCCGCAGTTCAAAATCAAGAAAAGCGGCATCATTGCAAAGGTCGACCCTGCACTCAAAGGCATAAGGCCGTGCGGTGCATACGCAGTAGCGAAGAACGTTAAGGTCACTGATGAATTCATCCAGCAATTGATCCAGATGCAGGAAAAAATCTGCGAAACCTTTGGCAGGAAGCGCAAAGAGGTCGCAATAGGGATATTTGACAGCGACAAGGTTTCAGGGAACGTAAGGTATTATGCGGCAGAGCCAGGGGAAAAATTCATCCCTTTGGGCTACAAAACCGATTTCACTTTGGCTGAAATCCTTTCGGACCACCCTAAAGGCAAAGAATACGCAAAGCTCCTTGAAGGGCAGAAAAAATATCCCCTGCTGGTGGATTCGAAAAAGCAGGTTCTTTCGATGCCGCCGATAATAAATTCCGAGCATTCCGGAAAAGTAACGCTTGAAACGAAAAACCTGTTTGTGGACGTGACAGGCTACAAGCAGGAGACAGTTGAGACCGCGCTGGAAATAGTTTGCGCAGCGCTCGCTGACCGCGGGGCAAAAATTGAATCTGTTACAGTCGATTACGGGGCAAAAAAGATTGAAACACCGCGCTTTGAACCGAAAAAAATGAATTTGCCGATTGCGCTTTTCGAAAAACTGTTCGGGGGAAAGCTTTCTGAAAAGGAATTGGTGAAACTCGCGGAAAAGAAAAGGATGAATGCCGTGAAAAAAGGCAACGCCCTCTCCATATCATACCCTTCTTACCGCTCGGACATACTGCACCCAGTTGACATCATTGAGGATTTGCTTGTGGCTTACGGCTATGGAAAAATCCCCCCGATAAAAGTGCAGGTTGCCATGGAAGGCTCGGAATTGCCTGAAACCAGGACAATGGAAACAGTGCGCGAGTGCTGTGTGGGAATGCAGCTCCAGGAAATACTCACTTTCACCCTGACCTCAAGGGAAAAACAGGAAGCGAAAATGCTTTTGGAAAAGCAGGAATTCGTGGAATTG
>JAPLVS010000074.1 GCA_026396995.1 Candidatus Iainarchaeum sp. | reverse complement strand
TTGGCTTCCGCGGCTTTCACGTCGATATTGTCAAGGCCTGCGCCAGCCCTTCCTATAACTTTCATTTTGGACGCGCCGTTTATGACTTCCGCAGTGACCTGCGTGCCGCTTCTCACGATGAGGGCATCATAGTCCTTGAGTTTTGCAGCAAGCGCCGAGCCTTTTGTTTCAAAGTCTTCTGTGACCTCAAAGCCTGCTTTTTTCAGCCTTTCAACGCCTTCTTTAGCAAGCTTGTCTGTAATGATTACCTTCACTTGCACACCCCCTTTGCCATGAGCTCGTCGATTGTGCCTGTGAGCTCTTTCATGTCCTTGAGGTTGAGGTCGCCCATGTGCGCTATCCTGAAGGTTTTCTGCTTGAACTGGCCGTAGCCGTCGCTTATGTGCATTTTCCTTTTCCCGAGCTCTTCGTTGAGTTTTGCCACATTGACAAGATTTGCGCTGTTGTCGACCGCTGTGAGCGTTATCGAGCGGTAGCCCTCTTCGGCGAACAATCCGAAGCCTTTCTTCAGCGCCCATTTGCGCGTGAATTCCGCCATGTCAGTGTGCCTCTTGAACCTCTTGTCAAGGCCTTCTTTCAGGAAAGCGTCCATCTGCGCGTTCAATGCGAAAATATGCGAGATTGAAGGGGTGGAAGGGGTCTGGTTTTTTTCAGCATATTTCTGGAAAACCTGCAAATCGAAGTAATAGCCCCTGTTCGGAATCCTCTTGGATTTCTCCAGCGCCTTGTTGCTCACCGCAAAGACAGTGAGGCCAGGCGGGATGCCGAACGCTTTCTGGACTCCTGCGAACAAAAGGTCTATGCCGAGCCTGTCCATTTCTATTTTAACGCCGCTGAGCGAGGAGACCGCATCGACCATGAATGTGACATCAGGGAAATCCTTCATTACAGCTGCAATGCTTTCAAGGTCGGCCATTGCGCCTGTGCTGGTTTCGTTGTGCACCAGTGTCAGGGCGTCAAAGCCGCCCTGCTCGAGTTTCGCCCTTATCTGTTCGGCTTTGACTGCTTTGCCTGGCTCTGCAGAAATTACCTCGTTTTCCTTTCCGCAGAGCTTGACTGTTTCAGCCCACTTGCTGCTGAATTCGCCCATCACGCAGCAAAGCGCTTTTTTTTCCACAAGGTTCCTTGCCCCGAGCTCCCATATGCCTGTCGAAGAGCTTGTGCTCAGGTAAACGTTCTGGTTAGTGTAAAGCAATTGCTTCAATTTAGGAATCGTGTCCGCATACAGGTTCATGAAGTCCTGGCTCCTGTGCCCTATCATGTAATGCGACATCGCCTTGAGCACAGGCGCCTTCACCTCCACCGGCCCCGGAATGAACAATTTTTTGTACTTCATTTTCACAGCCATTTCATCCAGCCTCCCCAGATTTCACTCTATTTTCCTGTAAAAAAGCCCGCTCAATATTTTCGGGTAAAAATATGTGCTTTTCTGCGGCATCCTCTGCCCTGCAAGGCAGCTTTCCACAACCTGCTCTTTTTTTGTCGCATTCATGAGGAAAGCCACATCGTATTTGCCGGAATCCGCTTTTTTCAGGGCATCCGAGAAATCTTTCACGTATTCTATGTGCTCTTTCCTTGCAATCTGGTCGGCTGAAATGCCGAGCATTTTTTCGATTACGATTTTGTGCAGTATTGAGACATCAAGCTCCCTTATTTCTTTCACCAAATCAGGCATTAGCGAAGCAAGGTCAACGTCTTTTTTCAGCCAGAACAGCAATGTTTTTCCTTTGCCTTTTGCAATGAAAGCCTTGCCCTTTTTTGCGGCAAGCTTTTTCTCAAGCTCCTTTGTACTGCCCTTAAGTTCCTTGGTTTCAAACCACTGCTGCAGCGCCTTGCAGAATTTTGCGAAATCAAAGCCTTTGATGCCGTACAAGAGCCTGTGGGTCGGCAGCACAATGAGGCCTGGGTCGTTCATTTCAACCAGGAGGATTGGCATCGCATCGGCTTTTGGGTTTTCCTCAAAGTATTTGAGGTGGGTTTCATAACGGTGGTGGCCGTCCGCAATGAACAATTTCTTGCCTTTCATTGTTTCCGTGATAACGCCGATTTCCTGCGGGTCTGTTATCGCCCAAAGCCTGTTCAAAATGCGGTTGTCGTCCTTTAACTTGAGCAGCGGCGGCCTTTTGGAAACCTTTTCCAGGAGCTTTTTTATTTTGCCTGAATCGTCGCGGTAAAGCGCAAAAATGCATTCGGTGTTTGCCTGTGTTGCCCTCAAAAGCTCGAGCCTGTCGGCTTTAGGGCCGCTAAGCGTGAATTCGTGCGGCAGGACATTGCCTTCTTCGAACGGTTCGAGCTTAACCAGCGGAATAAAGCCTTTCCTGCTGTATTTTTTGCCTTTGGCGGAGTAAACCTGTTCATAGGCGTAAATTGCAGGGCTTGATTCCTTGGCAAGGATTCCTTTTGCAGTCCAGTCTTCAAGGTTTTTCCTTGCCTGGCCATAAAGGCCCAACTGCCTGTTTTCCTCTATTTCCTCGCCTAATGTGACATGGATGCAATTGTATGGCGCCCTTTTCCTGAGCTCTTCCCTGTACTCGCGGGAAATCACATCATATGGCGGTGCAACAAGGCGCTCAGGCTTGCCGGCCTTTTTCAGGTTGTACCTTAGCCCCTGGAAAGCCCTTATTTCAACCACAAAAATCCCCCTGAAACACTTTTGAATCAGATTGAAGGAACGGATTAATCTTTACGGAATAAACATTTAAAAGCCAATACAGTTCCACAATGAAGGCTGCTGAATATCATTCAACTGCCAAAGGAAAAGCAGATGAAAGAAGCATAACTATTCAACAGGCTTCAAAGAACGATGTGGAAAACGGCAAAAGGAGAAGCCGATTTTGAGCCAAGAAATGCAGTTGCGCAAGGACCACAGGGAAACTGCAACGGAGAAGTGGGTTTTGAATTGTTATTTCCAGGTGCCGTTCATGTTCGAGCCAGTGTCAATCTTGAATTCGAGCACTGTTTTCTTGAAAACATAGGTGCTGATGGCGGCAACAGTGAAAGCCAAAAACATGAAAATAGTGCTTGCAAAGTCGAAGGTGTTCAAAAGCATAAAATTCATGTAATGCGTTGCAGAGGCATAACTGTTGAGTATCTGGCCTGTCAGGAGCAGGATGCTTGAGGTGATGAGGAACACCGGCATCGGGTAAATGGAATGGAAGTCCTTTGTGTAAGAGCCCACAATCCAGAAAGAGATTGCAAGGAAGAAATACGAAAGGGAGTAAAGGACTATAGTGGCGAATGTAACGAAATCCGGCGTTCTTACAAGCCAGGCAGTGTCGGAAGCGATGAAAACAAGGGAAGCAATAAGCATTGTCCCTGGCATCATCATTTTGACTTTCAGGTTCCTTTTGAAGGAATATGTCGTCATGAGGAGGAATATCGCGGACATCACAAGGAAGCCGCTTGCAATCAGCTCCTCAATCCCGCTGAGCGGCCTTCCGAGGAAGTAATAAGACTGGATTTCTGCTATCGGGCTTATGAGCAAAAGCGGAAGGCTGACATAAACAAGCTTCCAGTCGGTTTTCTTTTTTGTGAAAGATTCAACGCGCTTAAGGGCGTCGATAATGAAGTAAAATGTAAACCAGCAGAAAAGGGTGCCGAAAAAATAGAACAGGATTCTGAGCTGTATTATCCCGTAAGGGTCGAAAGCGTTCATTTTCCCACGATTTTTCCCAAATATATACTGTTTTTACCTTATTATTCCTTTCCCTTGGATTCTGCCGAACTCCTCATTTTCCGTCGAGGGTTATCACCTTGTCCACAAACTGGGACATCTGGTTTATCAAATGCTCTTCTGTTTCCTTTTCGAGCGAGATGAAAATGCCCTTAAGCCTGAGCGTGCGCATTTTCCCTATAAGGAAATGCGCAAACTTTGTGACTGTGCCGGCCTGGTTGTAGACAAGGAGCGTGCTTATGGAGTCAAAGAACAAAAACTTGTTCTTGCCCTGCAGGGCATCAATCGCCTTGTTGAGGGAAATGCTTATCTCTGTGAGGCCGTGCGGCGAGTCAATGAAAGCGACATTCTCGCTTTCTGTTGTCTTGGCGCCGGTGGAAGCCGAAATCGTGTCAATGAAATAGAATTTTTTCGGGTCGATTTTGTTTTTTTCGAACAGGGTGACCAGATTGTCGTAAGGCCTGTTCAATGTAATGTACACGCACTCGTTGGATTTTTTTTTCACCAGGTACGAGAGGATTTCAAGGTTTACCTTAAGGTAGTCCGCAGCCCTGACAACAATGAGCACTATCTGGTCATCCTCGAGCGCCTCGAGTTCCTTCAAAAGCTTGCTTTCAGCCATTCTCTCTTCCCCTAAAACATTCTCTCCCTTAAAATTTGGTGAACAGCTCCTCGGTGGGGTAAACAACAATGCCTTTTCCTGCCTCTATCTGGAACGGGTGCACTTTCAGGGAATGGTTGGTGGCGCGCATTTTTATCACGGAAATTCCCCTGTGGAAAACATT
>JAPLVS010000020.1 GCA_026396995.1 Candidatus Iainarchaeum sp. | reverse complement strand
GAGCATGCAAAGGTATTCTTTAAATACCTTGAAGGGGGAGAAGTGCAAATCACTGCAGGCTATCCGGCCGGCATGATAAAGGACACGAAAAGCAACCTTGAAGCTGCGGCTGCAGGCGAAAACATGGAGTGGAGCACGCTTTACGCCGAGTTCGAGAAAACCGCAAAACAGGAAGGCTTCGGGGAAATAGCGGAATCCTTCAAGCAGATAGGAGAAGTCGAGCAATTCCACGAGAAAAGATATAGAAAATTGGTAGAAAACATAAAGGGCTGCAATGTTTTCCAGAAGGACAAGGTTGTGAAATGGCATTGCACGAATTGCGGCTATGTCCACGAAGGCCCAGAGGCGCCGGACACCTGCCCTGCATGCAAGCACCCGCAATCATTCTATGAAGTGCTGGCAGAAAACTTTTAGTCCTGGAAAGCAAGGGAAAAAATGCTCGAAGAATGGAAGATTGCGAAAATGCAGAAGGCCCAGTACCGCGTGGTTGGAAACCATTCCGCTGTCAAAGTCTGCCTTTGGACAAAGGAATGCCTGCGCGGCGGCCGCTCATGCTATAAGAATTCATTTTACGGCATAAGCACTGCGCGCTGCATGGAAATGACCCCCGCCCTCACCTGCAACCAGAGGTGCATGCACTGCTGGCGCGACACAAGCATTTTCTCCAAAGAATGGAATGCCCCGATTGATGAACCGGATGAAATCATCACAGGCTGCATCGAAGCAAGGAAAAAACTGCTCACAGGATTCAAGGGAAACGAAAAAACAGACAAAAAATTATTCGAAAAGGCAATGGAGCCGGCACAGGTCGCGATTTCGCTTACAGGCGAGCCCTGCATGTACCCAAAACTTCCGCAATTAATCAAGCGCTTTTTTGAAAGTGGCTTCGAATCAGTTTACCTGGTAACTGCAGGCACAGTGCCTGAAATGCTCAAAAAGCTCAAGCCTCTCCCGACAAACTTTTACATTTCCTTAACCGCAACCAATCCTGAAATGTACGAAAAGCTCTGCCTTCCTGTGATTGAAGGCGCATGGGAGAAAGTGATGGAATCGCTTGAATTGATGCGCAAAATGAAAACAACCACGGTCCTGCGCCTGACGCTCATCAAAGGCCTGAACATGGAAAAACCTGAGGAGTTTGCGCCATTGGTGGAAAAGGCCAAGCCAAAATTCATTGAATGCAAGGCCTACATGTTTTTGGGTTGTTCAAGGAAAAGGCTGAAAAGCGAAAACATGCCTGAAATGGAAGACATCAGGGCTTTCGCGAAAGCGCTCGCAAAGGCGGCAGGGTACAAGGTTAAGGCTGAGAGAGAGGATTCGAGGGTTGTATTGTTAGAAAAGCCCTAAAAGCCTCAGCATTATCGCTTTTTGGATGTGCAGCCTGTTTTCTGCCTGGTCATAGACAATGCTTTGCTTGCCGTCAATGACTTCCGCGGTCTGCTCCATGCCGCGCATTGCAGGAAGGCAGTTCATGAACACAGCGTCTTTTTTCGCGTGCTTCATCAAAGCGGAATTCACCTGGAACGGCATCAGGGTTTTGATTCTCTGCTCTTTTTCTTCCTGCGGCACGTGATAAGACATCCAGGAATCTGTGTAAACGACATCGGCATCCTTTACGGCTTCAATCGGATCGTGTGTGACCAAAACCTTTGTGCTTGCTTTTTTCGCAAGCCTTTGCGCTGTTTCAATGACCGTTGGAATCGGGGTGAATGCCTCTCCTTCAGGGCAGCCTACTTTCACATTCATTCCTGCGAGCGGTCCGCCGTACATAAGGGAATAGGTCACATTGTTTTTCGAATCCCCGACATAGGTAAGCGTGAGGCCTTCCAGTTTCTTTTTGTGCTCTTTTATTGTAAGAAGGTCGCCCAATATCTGACAGGGGTGCGAGTAATCGCTCAATGCATCGATTACCGGAATGCTGGAATTTTCTGCGAGCTTTTTTGTCTGCTCGTAGGAGAACAAGCGCGCCATCACTATGTCAGCGTACCTTGAAACAACTTTTGCTGTGTCCTCGATTGTTTCTTTTTTTCCGAGGGGGGAGGTTGCGACATCGTAGTAAATGCCGTGGCCGCCCATCTGGGTCATGCCGACCTCAAAGGAAACTCTTGTGCGGAGCGAGGGCTTTTCGAAAATCATGAGCAGGGTTTTGTCTTTCATGGCTTCCCTGTATTTTTTAGGGTTTTTTTTGATATCTTCAGCGAGCTTTATTATTCCTAATACTTCTTCCCTTGAAACGTCTTCCAGCGACAGCAAGTGCTTCATCCTCTCCCCCCTGATTTTTCAGAATATGTGGAATGAAAATAATAAATGCGTTTTGGTTCGCGGCTGAACCTTGTGCCGCCGCTATTCCAGCTTTATGTTTTTGATTTTTATCGTCGCATTGAGCGCGTTCAGCCTGTTCCTGGCTGTGTTTGCGGCCATTATGGCCTTGGTGATTTCTCTCTCGTTGTGCGATGACGCCATGATGCGCCTCTTTTCGGCTTCGGCTTCGGCAAAGTCAGCAAGAACCTCCGGGTAAATCGAAATTATTTCTTGCGGAGGCATGTCTTTGTACTTTTTGAGCAGGTGCCTGTATGCGTTCCCGAGGACTGTCTGGTGTTCCCTCCCAAGAAATTCTTTTTTCACGCCGTTGCCTTTCCTGCTTGCGACCTGCCTTATCCCGCTTACCACTTCTTTTGGCCTGCCTCCGTGCCGGTTGAAAAAGTTCCTTACTGCTCTAGGCGACAGCCCTACCTCGCTGGCTATTTCCTTTGCGGTTTTTTTCGAACCTCTCTCGGCAAGCAGTTTGGCCGCAAGTTCTGGCTGGCAGTTTTCTAGTAATTGGTGGGCGTTGCGCCTTGGGAATATGCCCGGTGCCATTGCAGTTTTCCCGGCAGTTTTTGAATGAATCGCCATAAAATCAATCCCTGTAAATTTTATTCGCCCAAAGTTTCCTGAAAAAAGGCAGGGTGAGCGTTGAAAGCATGAATGCAACTGCTGGCACAATCGCGTTGAGCCATGGGTTCGGCACATTGATGGCTGCAAGGTAAATGCCTATTGCGAGGTAAGTGAATAGCACAAGGAGTGCCCTGCGGAAAAGGCTTGTTTCCCAGGCCTTGTCGGATTCCACTCTTTTGTTTCTCTCTTCGATTCGTTTTACTCTTTTGTCCAGGTTTTCCAGCGAAGCCATAATCAGCCCTCGAGCTTGTAGTAAATGCGCCTGTTTCCGGCGCCCTTGCTTTTCGTTTCCGTAATCGTGATTTTGCCGACCTCTTTCGTGTTTTTCACATGGGTTCCGCCACACGCGTTCATGTCTTCCGCTATCTGGATGATGCGGATTATCGGAATGCTTGGCGGGAGGACATCGCGCAATTTGAACAACTGCGGGAGCTTGAATGCTTCCTCGCGCGGCAACTGCCGGATTTGCACTTCGATGCCTGCATTCACTATCTCGTTGGATTTTTCCTCTATTTGTTTCACCAGTTCAGGAGTAAGTTCCTCCAATGAATAATCGTCGCGGCTTTCCTCGAATCCTATCTGGCCGCCTGTGACAAGCGCATTCTGTGAAATGGATTGCACTGCCATCGTGATAATGTGCGCGCCTGTG
Organism: Candidatus Iainarchaeum sp.; assembly: GCA_026396995.1. Classification (GTDB taxonomy): domain Archaea; phylum Iainarchaeota; class Iainarchaeia; order Iainarchaeales; family DTGL01; genus JAPLVS01. Next base: position 16,568 of record JAPLVS010000020.1, on the reverse strand, counting down.
TGCATCCTCATCAGCCTGTAGCGCCACTGCCAGTCGATTTCGCCCTTTACCTTGTCGCCTGCTTTCAGGCCAGGCTTGTCGAGCTCGTGCACAACAGTGCCTGCCTGCTTTTTGCATTTAAGCACATTGAATTCTTGGCTCCCGCAAACAAGTTTTCCTTTGTCGCTTGGCTGGCCCCCGCTTTCGGGATAGAATGCTGTGCGGTCCAGTTCCACTGAATTGCCTTCGGCTTTCGCCACAACGGCTTCGAATTCCTTGAGATAGAAAAAAAGGGGGCAAGAAAATGAGGTTTAATTGGATTTTATTGCCGGCAATATTGCTGGCAGCAATAATCTTGAGCGGGTGCACTCAGACGCCGCCGCAGGGCGGCGCTACTGCAGGCGGGAACACAACAGGCGGCGGAGCCACTGGCGGTGGAGCGACTGGCGGAACAGGCGGTGCGGCTGCCGGAGGCGGCACGGTAATTTCAGGGCCTGCTGACTGCCAGAAACTGCTGACTGCGGCTGAACTGGCTGCTGTTTGCGGGACAGGCAGTGAAACATACACGCAAAAGGCCAACCAGCCATTGGAAAACGGCACTTATGGCGCTCCGGACGGCGGGCTGTTCAAGGCAATCTGCACTGACTATTACAGCCTTGCAGGCTCGGTTGACAGGGCAGGCAATTTCAGGCTTGTGGTGTTCGACAAGGGCCGCCAGGCAATGGGCCAGTCTGTCTGCAGCTTTGGAGGCAAGCAGGACATAAGCGGCCTTACCAACGCATGCATTTCTGAGGACGGACGCGTCGGCATGGAAAAAGGAAACTATTACGTCTATATGGGCGGCTACAACAGCGGGCCGACAGGATGCACACAGGAACAGCTCATGCAATTGGCAAGGACAATTGCAGGAAAAATATAAACATCAAGGCAACGGAAAGGAGCAATCCTTTCCGCTTTTTTTATTTTTGCAGTTTTCCCTAGGGGGTCATCTTGATTCTTTGAATTGATTAAACAGAAACGCTTATATTTTGGGGATGAGTTAGCATAATGTAGTCAGGAATGGGTTTATGGAAGGCTTTTGGATGGTGAAGGAATTTTTTGGCGTGAAAGTTCCTGATGTTGCGTTAGGTGTCGGCAGGTATGTTTTTGGCTTTCTGATGGTGCTTTCGCCTGTTGCCTTGGCTTTTGCCAGGGGCGCAGACCCGACCCTGGTGATTTTGGGGCTTTTGACACCGCCGCTCACGCTCGTTATAGCCCCGCCAATGTTGTTCGGGTTTTATTTCATGTTCACAGGCAAGTCAAGGCTCAGGTTTGATGTCACCTTCTTTATTTTTTCCATTATCTGCCTTGTGGCCTTGAACGGCTTTTTTGCAGGAATGGGCGCCCAGGCAACTGCCTGAAAGGCATTGCGCCTGCCGGTGATTGCCTATTTCAAATCGCAGCCAGCACCCAGGCCGAAACGATTGCCAGGCCTATGAAGAAAGCATAGAAGAGGAAGGCATACAATGCCTTTCCTGGGTCGTTCACCCGCACAGAAATGTTTTTTGCCTTTAGTTCGGCCTCTATTTTCGGGTCGAGTGTTTTTGTTTTAAGGTAGGTCGAGGCAATCACAAAGCCGATTATTGTCAGGATGTTCCAGAGACCGTGCATTGCGAGTTTCTTGTCTGGAAGCGCGGGATTCTTCAAGGCGATTCTTCCGGCGATAATGCTTGAAACAGCGCACAATGCCAGGAACCATAAAATTCCGAACCAGAGGATGTTGGCTGAAACAAAGCCCTTGAGGCCGACTGAAACCGGCGCGTAGTTTTCAATCCAGAGGTCTTCTGTCAAATATTTTGAGGGCGAAGTGATTTCTATCATGGTGTAATCAAAGTCTTTGATGTCCTGGTTGTTGAAAAATGCGGCGCTATCGCCGCTTGACGAGTTGTAGTAATAATTTTGGTGGTAATATGTTGTCTTTGACAAGGGCTTTACCTGGTCTGAAATGTTAGGGGAAACATGCCCGACCACGAACAGGGTTATCGGTATTTCCGCGCTTTCATAAACGCTTGTCGGCTTGAGCGGGAAATAGATTTTTTCCGTGGGAAATTTCACGAAAATGCCGATTGGGGTGGACTCGCCTGGGTAATAGAAGGGCTTGGAGGTTTGGTCTGTTTGGCTTTCAAGCCTGAATTCTTCAAGGTCGCTTATGTAGGAAACCACAAAAGAATATTCTTTCCCGACATATTCATTGATTATCGCTTTTGATTTTTCCGGAAGGTCCAAACCCTTGCCCTGCAGGTACTGCGTTAATGCCTCCTGGCTTTTGGTTGTGATGAGTTCTGTTGTGACGCCCATTTCCTGGATGCTCTCATGGATTGTAACCTCATTTTGTTTGCGGGCACCGCTGGCACTAAAATCAACATACCCTACAGTCCCAAGGATTGCCAGTGGCCCGACTAATGGCATAACCGAATAAATGCCCATGATGGCTGCCGCCCCCCAGACCGCGCTTTTGTACTGCGAGTCTATATCTTGGCCTCCGAAATTTGGGAATCCCTTGAAAATATCGATTGCCACTTTGCCTGGCTCTGCCGGCACAGGGAAAATCCACACTGCTTTTTCACCGCGAACCTCGCTGTCAAGGTCGACTGAAACCAGCAGGTTTTCGTAGCCGTCCTTGAAATAGATTGCTGCAACCTGCTGTTTTTCAGGGTGAAGGTTCCACATGTTGTCATGGTAATAGTGAGCCATGCCGTCTGCAAAAACCGCAGTTGAAAATACTGAAAAAACAGCCAGCATCGCAGCCAGCAAAACCAAAAACCTTTTCATTCGGCCAACCTCGCAGAGTATTTTGAAATAATAAGGCTGCCCTTTTATTTAAGGGTGCCTGTTTTTGTTCGGGCATACCTATAAAAACAGTTTGTCCAGATATTACTATAACTGATTAAACTGTTTAGACAGTGATTTCATGGCTGCAAGGGAAAGAATCAAAGGAAAAACATCCCCAAAAGCGCCGGAAAGTACGGCAAAAGCCGCAGAGGAAGGCAAGGTGCTTTTAGATCCGCTCAAGAGACAGGTTTCAGAGCTTGAGTGCGAAGTGGAGAAGAGGGGCAAAGAGTTTGATGAGCTTAAGGTCCTCCTCCAGACAGTCCAGGCTGATTTCGAGAATGCGATGAAGCGCAGGGACAAAGAAACTGCAGTGAAGGAGGACAGGGCGAAGGCAACTGTGCTTGCCTCGTTCCTGCCTGTGCTGGATTCGATGCAGGAAGCATTAAAAAAATTGCCTTCGGACAAGGGCCTGAAATTGCTGCATGAACAGTTTTGGAATGCGTTCCAGAAGAACGGCGTTTCAGAGATAAAATGCGTGAATTTCGACCCGAACTGCATGGAGTGCGTTTTGAAGGAAAATATGCCTGGGAAAAAGGACCACGAGGTCCTTGAGGAATGCCAGAAAGGCTATATGTTCAACGGCCTTGTTTTGAGGCCTGCAAAAGTGAAAATAAACGTTCTTGAAGAAAAAAAGGAAGAAATTGGGGAAAAGAAAGAAGGTGGTATGAAATGAGCAAAGTTATTGGAATTGACCTTGGAACAAGCAATAGCGCTGCTGCTGTGCTTGAGGCAGGAAAGCCGAAAATAATTCCGAGCGCCGAAGGCACTTCATTGTACGGAAAGAGCTTTCCGAGCGTTGTGGCATTCACAAAGGATGGGCAGTTATTGGTGGGGGAGCCTGCGAAAAGGCAGGCAGTGAATAATCCTGAAGGCACAATCACTGCGGCAAAGAGGAAGATGGGCACTGATTTCAAGTACAAGGTGCACGGGAAGGAATACACGCCGCAGCAGATTTCCGCATTCTTATTGCAGAAAATCAAAAAGGATTCTGAAGAATTTTTGGGCACGAAAGTGGAAAAGGCAGTCATCACTGTGCCGGCATATTTTGACGACAACCAGAGGCAGGCGACAAAGGACGCTGGGGAAATCGCAGGCCTTGAAGTGATAAGGATTGTGAACGAGCCGACCGCGGCATCGCTTGCATACGGCCTGGACAAAAAGGAAAAAGAGCACAAGACAATGGTTTTCGATTTCGGCGGCGGAACGCTTGATGTCACGATAATGGAGTTCGGGCAGGGCGTTTTCGAGGTGAAAAGCACTTCAGGGGACACGCAATTGGGCGGCACAGACATGGACCGCATTCTTGTGGAATTCCTTTCCGCGGAGTTCAAGAAAAAGGAAGGCGCTGACATTTCAAAGGACAAGACTGCAATGGAGCGCCTGAGAGAGGCCGCGGAAAGGGCAAAGATTGAATTGAGCACTGTCCTTGAAACAGATATCAACCTGCCGTACCTGGCTTCTGTGAAAGGCGAACCAAAGCACTTCAATTACAAATTCACAAGGGCAAAACTCGAACAATTATTGGACCCGATAATAAAGAAATGCGAAAAGCCGGTTTTGCAGGCTGTTGCCGATGCAAAGCTCACTCCTGGAGACATCGACAAGGTGATTCTTGTCGGCGGCCCTACTAGAATGCCTGCAATGCAGAAATTTGTGGAGCATATCACAGGAGTGAAGCCTGAAAGGGGCGTCGACCCGATGGAATGCGTTGCAATGGGCGCGGCAATCCAGGCCGGCGTATTGAGCGGCGAAGTGAAAGATGTCCTTTTGCTGGATGTTACTCCGCTGAGCCTTGGCATTGAAACCTTGGGCGGAGTGATGACAAAATTAATCGGCAGGAACACAACGATTCCGACAAAAAAATCGCAGGTTTTTTCGACAGCAGCAGACAACCAGCCTGCAGTGGATATCCATGTATTGCAGGGCGAAAGGGCAATGTCGAAGGACAACAAGGAACTTGGAAGATTCCAGTTGGTGGGAATACCGCCTTCGCCGAGAGGTCTGCCGCAAATAGAAGTGACATTCGACATTGATGCGAACGGCATAGTGCATGTTACAGCAAAGGATTTGGGCACAGGGAAAGAGCAGAGCATCAAAATCGTTGCCTCTCAGAAATTGGAAAAGGACGAAATCGAGAGGATGAGGAAGGAAGCCGAAGAGCATGCCGAAGAGGACAAAAAGCGCATGGAAGAAACACAGGGCATGAACGAGGCTGAAGCGATGGTTTACACTGCAGAGAAAATGCTTTCCGAGCTCCAGGACAAGATTTCTGAGGATGCGAAGAGGAAAATTTCGGAAAAAACAGAGGCATTAAAAAACGCTTTGAAGGACAATAATGCAAAGGCTGTCAAGACCGCAAAGCAGGAACTCGAAAGGGAAATGCAGTCAGCTTCGGCAGAACTCTACAAGCAGGCCGGACCGAAAGGTCAGAGCCCTGGCGAACAGGAAGGGCCTGAAGGGCCGGCGGATGAAGAGCCTGAAGACGAAAGCCCTAAAAAGAAAAAGAAAGGAAAGGGCAAGGTTGTGGACGCGGACTTCAAAATGGAAGACGAAGACAAGAAATGACCGCATTAGCAGTTCTGGAAATGACTGCAAAGCTGAAGAAAAGTGACAGCCCTAAACTGCGTGAAGGAATTGCATGGCAAAGCGCGATTACTATGATATCCTCGGCTTAAGCAAGGGTGCCTCTGAGGACGAGATAAAGCAGGCTTACAAGAACCTGGCGAAAAAATTCCATCCTGACATCAGCACAGAAAAGGACGCTGAGGAAAAATTCAAGGAAGTCCAGGAAGCCTATTCTGTGCTCTCGGACAAGCAGAAAAGGCAGGCATACGACCAGTTCGGGCACGGCTACGAAGGCTTCAAGGGATTCCAGGGCTTCAGGGGAACAGAAGGCTTTGAGGGATTCTCGCAGGACTTCGATTTCTCGGATATATTCAATGCGTTCACGCGCGGCGGATTCGGAGACATTTTCGGCGAACAGTTTGCAGGCAGGGCAGAACACAGGCAGGCTCCAAGCAAAGGCTCTGACATAAAATTTACCATGCCTGTTTCCTTCGAGGAAGCGGCTTTCGGTACTGAAAAAGAAATCTCGATTGAAAGGACAGTGCACTGCGATGAATGTGGAGGCAAAGGATACAAAAGCGAAAAAGACATCTCTGTGTGCCCGCAGTGCGGCGGCGCAGGGCAGGTTTCAAGGTCGGCAAGAACTCCCTTTGGCATGTTCCAGACTGTTTCCGCCTGCGGGAAATGCGGCGGCACAGGCCGTTTCCTTAAAAATCCCTGCGGCGAATGCAGGGGCGAAGGGTTAAAGCGCGAAAGGAAAAAAGTCAAAGTAAAAGTGCCTGCGGGAATTAATTCAGGGAATTATCTGCGCCTTGCAGGCCAGGGAAATGCGGGAAGGAGAGGCGGACCTTCAGGCGACGTTTATGTCATCATATTTGTGGAAACGCACGAGATTTTCAAGCGCGACAATTCCGACGTGTACTGCGAAATTCCTTTGAGTTTTGCGGAGGCAGCGCTCGGTTCGGAATTGGAAGTGCCAACCTTGTACGGGATGGCGAAACTTAAAGTGCCTGCGGGAACCCAGAGCGACACGATTTTCAAGCTCAAAGAAAAAGGAATCCAGAAACTTAATGCGAGCGGGAAAGGCGACGAGTTTGTGAAAGTTGTCCTTGAAACCCCGAAAACGCTTTCGAAGAAAGAAAGGGAACTGTTCGAGCAAATGCTTGGCGAAGAGGAAACAGGCAAAAAGAGAAAAGGCTTTTTCGAAAGGTTCCAGGAAAAACTGAAAAAAGGGTTCGGTGGCTGAATGGCTAAGGCGCGCGCACTGCTGCTTTTGAGCGGCGGCATTGATTCTCCTGTTGCAGGCTTTCTTGCAGGCCAGAAGGCTGAAATAATTGCACTGCATTTTTCTAATAAGGATTTTGCCGGCGAAGAATCCATTGAAAAGTCAAGGTTGATTGCGAAAAGGCTCAAATTCAAAAAATTCATTGTTTTGGACCTTGCTGCACAGCTGAAAGAGATTGCTGAGAAATGCGACCAGGCCTATTATTTTGTTTTGCAGAGAAGATTGTTTTTCAGGGTTGCGGAGAAAGTAGCGGAAAAAGAAAAATGCGATTTCATCTGCACAGGGGATTCTCTTGGGCAGGTGTCAAGCCAGACGCTTTCAAACATGGCGGTCATCAGCAGGACTCCAAAAAAGCCTATTGCAAGGCCTTTGCTTGGCTTTGACAAGCTTGAAACCACAAGAATTGCGGAAAAAATTGGCACTTTGGAAACTTCCAAGGGGCCTGAAATGTGCGATGTCCTCGGGCCAAAGCATCCCAGCACGCACGCGCGCCTCGAAAGAGTTCTGGAAGAAGAAAAGAAAATCGATTTGGGTGCAATGGCTGAAAAGGCTGTTTTGAAAGGCTGATTTTCCTTCGGGAAACCGAAAGGTTTATTAATTTCTGGCGTTAATATTATTGTATTCGGTGCTTGAAATGAAAACCGTGACATCAAAACTGATTTCCGTTCCGGTTCTTTCTAGCTTCGGCTTTTTTGGCTATTATCGCTTTCGCTGACACAAGGCGCTATTTTTAGTTTTTAGTAAAGTGCTTTAACCTGTTTGCGTCTTGTGTGGGGCTACAACTTCTAAACATCAGTCTAAACTAAAACATGAAAACTGGAAAATGAAAAAATAAATGAGGTGAAAAAAATGGATTGGAAAAAAATGAAAAAATCCGGAAATGCCATTGGAAGGGATTGCCTTTACCTGTCCAGATGTCTTTTCCTGCAAAAGCAGTAGGGTAGAGGAATGCATCAGGCATTGCCCTGAAATTGAAGTGGGGTGGGCCTGGTGAACGCAGTAGAGATGCCTCTCAAAAAGGCGCCTTTCCCGCTTGTTTCAAGGCATTCAAGGGAGGAAAGGACTGTAATCAAGGTTGACGGCGTTAGGCTTGGCTGCAATGATTTCCAGGTGATTGCCGGGCCTTGCACTATCGAGAGCGAAGAACAACTGCTTGAGACAGCGCGCGCTGTCAGCGACTGCGGGGTGAAAATATTGAGGGGATCGGCTTTCAAGCCAAGGACTTCGCCTTACTCTTTCCAGGGTTTGGGCCTTGAAGGCCTCAAGCTTCTGGACAAGGCGAAAGAGGAGACAGGCCTTGTCACTGAAACAGAGGTAATGGACACAAGGCAGGTCAGGACTGTTGCAGAGCATGTTGACATCCTCAGGGTCGGCTCAAGGAACATGCAGAACTTCGACCTACTGAAAGAAGTCGGCAGGACAGAAAAGCCAGTTATCCTCAAGAGAGGGCTTTCCTCAACAATCGAGGAATTCCTCTTCGCTGCCGAATACATCATGAGCGAAGGCAACGAACAGGTCATTTTGTGTGAACGGGGCATCCGCACGTTCGAAAACGCGACAAGGTTCACGCTTGACCTGAGCGCGGTGCCTGTAATCAAGGAGCTTTCGCACCTGCCGATAATCGTCGACCCGAGCCATGCAAGCGGGAGAAGCTCTCTTGTTCCTGCAATGAGCCTTTCGGCTGTAGCCGCAGGCGCAGACGGCCTGCTGATAGAGGTCCACGCAGAACCTGAAAAGGCCTTGTGTGATGGTTCGCAGCAGCTGACACTGCCGCAGTTCAGGGACTTGCTTTCAAAAATCAGGGAAGTAAGGGCGGTAATGGAAGGCATGGAGGCGAGAAAATGAAGGCCGAAAAAATGACTGCAGTATTTTCAAGGCCTCCTGCAAAGCAGCAAATCGCAATCGCATGCGACCTCATCAGCAGCGGAAGCACGGCGCTTGATTGCCTGAAGGGATTCAGGAAAACCGCAGTAATCACAGACAGGAACGTGATGCGGCTGCATTGGAAAAGCCTTGAAGGCATCCTTAAAAGCGCAGGAATACGGCATGAACTTTTCTCTATCGAACCCGGCGAGAAAAGCAAAAGCCTTTCTGAAGCCGGAAGGATTTCAAATTAAATGTATGAAGCGAGTTTCGGAAGGGATTGTTGTGTGGTGGCTTTCGGCGGCGGGGTTGTCGGAGACCTTGCGGGTTTCATTGCAGCAAATTTCAAGCGCGGCATTCCGTTGGTGCAAATCCCGACAACGCTTCTTGCAATGGCTGACAGCTCTATCGGCGGCAAGAATGCAGTCAACCTTCCTGCTGGAAAAAACATGCTTGGCTCAATCCATCAGCCAGAAAAAATACTGATGGATATTGCCCTGCTTGAAACACTTCCTGAGCAGGAGATAAGGAACGGGCTGGCTGAAGCACTCAAGACAGGCATAGCCATGGACAGCAGGCTTTTCGAATTAATCGAAAAAAATTCTGAAAAGGCGATTGCAAAAGACCAGGCTGTGCTGTCCGAAATCGTGGTGTCCTGTGCAAGGGCAAAGCTTTCCGTTGTACAGCGGGACGAGCAGGAACATAATCTTAGAAAAACCCTGAATTTCGGGCACACTGTGGGCCACGCGCTTGAGGCGCTTGAGGAATTCAATGTGATTTCCCACGGCGAAGCGATTGCAGCCGGCGTGCGTGCAGAAGCACGGATTGCTGAGAGGATTGGCATTTTGCCTGCAGCCGAAAGGGAAAGGATTGAGGGAGCACTGGAAAAAATCGGCTTCAGGGAAATGCCTCTTTCTAATCCTGAAAGGCTCATGGAATTCATGGAAAGGGACAAGAAGAATTCAGGGAAAGAAATCAGGATGGCGCTTCCCGAAAGGATAGGGAAAATGCATTCTGCCGGAGGAAATTTTGCGGTTCCCGTGGCAAGGGCAGTGATACTGGAAGCATTCGAGGAAAGGGGTGAAAGGCGATGAACATAGTGCTAACCGGGTTTATGGGAAGTGGAAAGAGCACTGTGGGAAAAATCCTTTCTGAAAGGCTTGGCATGGGCTTTGCCGACACTGACAGGATGGCTGAAAAAATAGCAGGCAAACGCCTGGTGAGGATTTTCTCAGAGGAAGGCGAGGCAAAATTCAGGGAAATCGAATCGCAGCTTGCGCTGGCAGTTTCGGCAATGGATAACACAGTGATAGCCACAGGCGGCGGCTTTGTGCTAAGGCATGAAAACATGGAGGCGATTGAAGCGAACGGCGCTGTTTTCCGCCTGGATGTTTCCGTGGACTCCGTAATTGTAAGGATAGGCCATTGCACTGACCGCCCTTTGCTTCTTTCAGGCAATTCAAGGGAAAAGATTGCAAGGCAGCTGGAGAACAGGAGCGAAGCATACAAGAGGGCTGACTTCACAATCACTGAAGTGCATGGCGCTGAAAAAGCAGCTGAAGCAATCATGGAGAGAATCCGGTCTGCGAAACTCTGCGCTGTTATAAGAAACAGGGAAGAAGCGGAAAAGGCCCAGGTGCTTGGAGCGGATTTTGTGGAACTGAGGATTGATTTGATGGAAAACAAGGTCGAGATTCCTGGGATAATCAGTTCCTGCAAGGTTCCGGTGATTGCAACGAACCGCGGCCCCGGGCTTGAGGAATTGGAACTGGAAAAAATCCTTGAGATGGAAATGCGGGCAGGCGATATCGGGAAAATAGTTACCACGGATAAGAGCGAAGAAGAGGTTAGAGTTATCTTTTCTTTGCTCAGAAAGGCAAAGGAAAAAAATTTCCCATTGATTGCTTTCCTGATGGGCGAAAAATTTGCCGATACAAGGGTTTTGTCAGTGCTGAAAGGCGGTTTCCTCGCTTTTGCATCGGTCGGCGAGCCTGTTGCCGAAGGCCAGATGGGTTTCATGGAACTGAAAAGGAGGCTGGGAAAATGATTGATGCCAACACAAAAATCGTCTGCCTTTTGGGCAATCCTGCAAGGCACTCGCTTTCGCCGCAGATGCATAATGCTGCATTCAGGGCGCTCAGCCTGAACATGGCTTACATCGCATTTGAGGTTGAAGAAGCAAGGCTCGGTGATGCAGTAAATGGAATGAGGGCGTTGGGTTTCTCCGGAGCGAATGTCACGATTCCGTTCAAGGAAAAAGTTATTCCCTTGCTTGACAGAGTAGAGGAAAAAGCAGCGGCGATTGGGGCAGTCAATACAATCCAAAACAAAAAAGGCAGATTGGTCGGCTTCAACACTGACTGGAAAGGCGCGGTTCGCGCACTTAAGGAAAAAACAGCGATAGCCGGAAAAAGTGCTGCGGTCTGCGGGGCCGGCGGAGCAGGCAGGGCAATTTGCTTCGGCCTGCTCTGGGAAAAGGCTTCGGAAATAAAAATTTTCGATGCGGACACGAAAAAAGCCGGCAATCTTGCAGGGAGCCTGGAAGGCAATGGAGGCACAGCCATATCCACATTCGGAAGCAGGGAGGAATTTTTCAGTGCCGTGAAGGAAAGTGATATTGTTGTGAATGCCAGCCCTGTGGGAATGCATCCGCTGGAAAAAAGCACTCCTGTTCCGAAAGAGAGCCTGGGCGGAAAGCAGGTTGTTTTCGACGTGGTGTACAACCCTGCGATGACAAGGCTTTTGAGTGAAGCAAAGGAAAACGGCTGCAGGATTGTTCCTGGGCAAAGGATGCTTTTGTTTCAGGGCGCGGAATCTTTCAGTATATGGACCGGAAAAAAAGCGCCGCTTGATGTGATGGAAAAGGCGTTGGATGGTGGGAAAAATGATTAAAAAAATCTTCAAGAGCGAAATAAGCGGCAGCGTGAGGGCGCCGCCCTCGAAAAGCATTACGCACCGCGCGATAGCCTGCGCGTGCATTTCGGAAAGCGCTGTCAGGATAAGGAATCCCTTGGAGTGCGATGACACAATCGCTTCGCTTGAAGCCTGCAATGCCCTTGGCGTCCAGGCGGAAAAAGGCAGGGATTTTGTTGTTCACGGGAACGGCTGCGATTTGCATTCAAATGGCCTTATCGACTGCTGCGGTTCAGGCACGACTGCAAGGCTTTTCACCGCGATTTCCTGCCTTGCCGAAGGCAAAACAAAAATCACAGGCAACGAATCCCTGCGGAAAAGGCCGATGGGCGAACTGGTTGAAGCGCTGAATTCGCTCGGAGGAAAATGTACAGGAAGGGGCAGGCTTCCTCTTTTGGTTAAGGGAAAACGCCTTTTGGGCGGCCAGGTTGCAATTTCCGGTTCCACGAGTTCGCAGTTCGTTTCAGCGCTTTTGATTGCACTTACGCGGGCTGGAAAGGAAAGCGAAATCGCTGTCCTGCCCCCGATTGAATCGAAGCCTTACATTTCGCTGACGCTTGAAGCGCTCGAAAAATTCGGTGCGGAAGTAAGGGAAGGCTCAAACATGCGGTGGTTTTCAATCGCGCCCGGACAGGAATTGAAATGCAAAAACTTCAGCGTGGAGGGGGATTTTTCCTCTGCTGCATTTCTGCTTTCAGCCGGGGCCATTGCAGGGAAAGCGAAAGTGGAAGGGCTCAATCCCGATTCGCTGCAGGGCGACAGGGCGATTCTTGGCATTCTTTCCGAAATGGGTGCTATTGTAAGGGAAAGAAAGGATTCTGCCGAGATTGAAAGCGCCGATTTGAGGGCAATAAATTTGGACGCTTCATGCATTCCAGACCTTGTGCCTGTATTGTGTGCCCTTGCAACGCAGGCGAAGGGAAAAACAGTGATAAGGAATATCGGACGGCTGAGGCTGAAGGAAAGTGACCGCGTCGAAGCCATAGTTAAGGAACTGGCGAAGATGGGTGCCGAAATAAGGGCCGTTGGCAACTCCATTGAAATTAGAGGCAGAATGAAATTGAAGGGCGCGGAAATAGATCCGCACAAAGACCACAGGATTGCGATGGCTTGCGCTATAGCAGGGCTCGCGGCTGAAGGGACAACGAAAATCAGGGATGCTGAATGCGTTTCGAAAAGCTTTCCCGGATTTTTCGAAGCACTTGGAAAAATTGGAGGTGAGGTGAGATGACTTTTTCACTAGGGAAAATACTGCAAATGCACCTTTTCGGTGAAAGCCACGGTGAATGCATCGGCGTCGTGATTGAGGGAATGCCTGCCGGTGTCAGGATATCGGAGAAAAAAATTGAGCGCGAGCTTTCAAGGAGAAGGCCTTCAGGCATTGCAGGCACAAAAAGATGGGAAAAGGACGAATTTGAAATCCTGAGCGGGATTTTCAGGGGGAAAAGCACAGGGGCGCCGATTGCTGTGATAATACGCAACAAGGATGTGAATTCCCAGGCTTACTCAGGCAAAGAATTTTTGCCAAGGCCAGGACATGCTGACCTCGCAGCCATGCTGAAATTCCATGGCTTCAATGATTTCAGGGGCGGCGGGATTTTCTCAGGCAGGATGACTGCCGCGCTGGTGATAGCCGGGGCAATTGCCAGGCAGATTCCAGAAATGAAAAAAATAAGCGTGAAAGCCGAAATAGAAAGTATTGGTAGGGCAACTAAAGCACAGGGAGAAGGCAGAATGCTTTCTGAAATCTCGAATGCAAAAAAGAATGGGGATTCTGTCGGTGGAATAGTCGGGTGCAAAATAAGCGGCCTTGAGCCTGGAATCGGGGAGCCGTTCTTCGATTCCATCGAGAGCGTTCTGAGCCATGCAATGTTCAGCATTCCTGCAGTGAAAGGCATTGAATTCGGCGCAGGATTCAAGGCTGCGGAAATGCTGGGGTCGCAGAACAACGACCGGATAATCCTGAAGAATGGGAAAGTTCAGACAAGCACGAATAATGCAGGCGGGATTCTCGGCGGGATAAGCAACGGCATGCCTGTGGTTTTCAGGGTTGCGATAAAGCCAGTGCCTAGTATCGCTTTGCAGCAGAGAACCGTGGACTTGAAGGAAATGAAGGAAAAGCAAATACTTGTTCGCGGAAGGCATGACGCTTGCATCGTGCCGAGGGCTTTTCCGGTGGTGGAAAACCTTGCGGTTTTCTGCATTGCGGATTTGATGATGCGGGGTGGTTTCATTGGAAAAAATTGAAAAGGAAAGGAAAAAAATAGATTCGATTGACAGGAGGCTTGCAGCCCTGCTGAGGAAACGGATGGATTGCTCTGAAAGGATAGGCAGCGCCAAGAAAAAGCAGGGCATTGCAGTCGAATGCCTCCAGCGCGAAAAAGAAGTAAGGGAAAAATGGGAAAGGAATTTTTCAGAAAATCGCCTGCCCAAAGAAATGGCTGAAAGTGTCCTTGAAAGCACGCTTTCTTTTTCCAAAAAACTCCAGGAAGGGAAAAGGATTAAAGGGAAAAAAATCGGCATTATAGGCTTTGGGCGATTCGGTCAGTTCATGGCCGGAAAACTCAAAGGCAATTTTGAAATATGTGCATTCGATGCAGTTGACCGTAGTGCTGAGGCTGAAAAATTGGGCGTGGCGCTTGCCTCTTTTGAGGAATGCGCTTCCTCTAATATTGTAATTTTTGCAGTGCCGATTTCCTCGCTCAGGGAAAGCCTTGGAAAAGCCTCGGCATTTTTCACGCCCGGAAGCATTGTGTTCGATGTGTGCTCTGTGAAGGAATTCCCTGTCGGCGCAATGGCTGAGCTTGTGCCGCCGCATTGCGAGTGCATCGGCACCCATCCATTGTTCGGGCCTGAAACCGCAAAGAACGGCCTTCAGGGGCAAAAAATAGTGCTATGCCCTGTCCGCACAAAACGGCTTGAAAAAATCGTTTCCTTCCTGGAATCCTTGGGCCTAATCGTGATTTTTTCTGGCGCGGAAGAGCACGACCGCAACATGGCGCGCTCGCTTTCCCTGGTCCATTTCCTTGGCAAAGGCCTTATAGGCATCGGGGCGGACAAGGTGGAGTTTGCGACAAGAACCCATGAAATGTTCCTTGAATTAATGAACATTGTTCGGAAAGATTCAAAGGAATTGTTCGAGGACATGCACAAATTCAACCGCTTCGCGCCTGAGGCAAGGAAGAAAATGGTTGCGGAACTGGAAAAGCTGGACGAGGAGTTGGGTTAAGGCAAAATCCAAGCCAATGCGAGAATAGCATAAACCGCGCCGAAGAAAAAGCAGAACACCGAGAAATTGATTTTTTTGGCGATTTTTAAGAGCGCTGAAATCGAGAGGAAGCCTGCGACTGCAGCCACGGCGAGGGCGAAAACCGATTCCGGGCCGAAAGAAAAGCCTTCGAAAAAGCCGAAGGCAATGTCCGCGGCGAAAACGCTTGGGATGGAAAGCAAAAACGAAAGGCGGAAGGCCTCTTCAGGGGAAAAGCCCTCGAACAAAAGAGTGCTTGTCGTGATGCCGCTCCTGCTGATTCCTGGAAGGACAGCAAAGCCCTGCCCTAAGCCGAGGAAGACAGCGTTTTTTGCGTTCAGGGAAGTTTTCTTGATGGATTTTTTCTTCCACTGGATTAAACCCATCGCGAACAGCAGGATTGCAATCAGAAGGAGGACAGAGGCAGGATTGAATTCTGCAAGCACTGTCTTGAGCAGGAGATAGCAGGGGATGCCTGTTATTGCTGTCGCGAGAAGTGCAATCAGCAGGAATTTTCCGAGCGGCAATTCTTTCAGTTTTATTATCTGCACGGCCTCTTTCCTGAAATAATAGAGTGCTGCGAAAAACGTGCCGATGTGCAGGAACACCGCAATACGCAGCGCTTCTTCCGCGCTTATCCCAAAGAAAGACATTGAGACTGCCATTACCTGGCCCTGCGAGCTCAACGGAAGCCATTCGATTAAGCCCTGGATAAGGCCGAGCACTAGCGCCTGGAAGAAGTCCATGAAAAGAAATTGGAGTGAAAGGGTTTTAAGGGAAATCATCCAATCTTTCTTTATGGCTGAATTCAGGGTGGTTGATTTTTCAAGTCTTTCTGAAGCGCAAAGGGCCGAGGCTACAAGGCTGACAATGCCGAAGCGTGTTTCCGAAAGGCCGAACCTGAAGTTTGGCGCCTGGACCCTGATGAAAGAGTATGGTGTCCTTTTGGTGATGCTCAATGGCGAAAAGCCTGTCGGCGTTCTTGCAGGCTGGATCGGCCTGAAAGGCAGGCGGAAATGCCTTAACATAGCCCAGCTTTTCACAAAGCCGTCCCACGCATACACAAGGGAAAGCGGGAAAACAGTTGCTGAAGCGCTTGTCGAGTCTGCAGTGAAAGATGCGAAAGGCAAGGGCACAGCGGTCTTCGGCTTCCTGCGCGGGAAGGAAGTGGAATTCATAGGGCCGCGCGAGGCAAACGAGTACGCTTATGCGCTGGCGCAAAGGCATGTTGAGAAAGGCGCAATCAAGCCTGTCAAGAGAATAATCCCTGGAAGGCCGAAACATTACAGGATTTTGCGCAAGCCCTGAATCAAATCTCTTTGCCAGGGCAGATATCCTTGAGCGCGCATTTCTCGTGCTTTGTTTTGCGCGCTGTGCAGGTGCGCCTGCCGTGCAGGATAAAGGAACCGTTCACTGCAGCCCAGTCTTTTCTTGGAATTATTTTTAGCAAATCTTTTTCCACTTTTTCAGGCGAATTAGCTTTGCTCAGGCCGAGCCTTCTGCTGATGCGGAAAACATGCGTGTCCACCGCAATGCCTTCTGTTTTCCCGAAGCCGTATGAGAGAACTATGTTTGCTGTTTTTCTCCCGACCCCAGGCAGAAGGAGAAGGGAATCCATCGAATCAGGGATTTTTCCATTGAACTTTTCGCAAATCATTTCCGAGGCTGCCTTTATGTGCTTTGCTTTCTGTCTGTAATACCCGGAAGAGTGGACGAGTTTTTCCAATTCCTTTAAATCTGCTTTCGCGAAATCCTTCGGGCTTTTGTATTTTCTGAAAAGCGCTGGAAGGATTTTGTTGACCTGTGCATCGGTGGACTGCGCGCTCAAAATCGTTGCAACCAAAA
>JAPLVS010000003.1 GCA_026396995.1 Candidatus Iainarchaeum sp. | reverse complement strand
TGTTTCAATCACAGGCTCCCTTCTCCCAAGGTCTATTTCAGCAACCTGTTTCGCCCAGTCGCTGCAAGCAAACTCCGAAGGCCTTCCGGGGCCTGTGATGTTGAAGGAGCGCAGTATTACAGCTTTCAGGCCGTAATTGTTGCAGTAATTGCGGCCCAGCATTTCCATTGCAAGCTTGCTGACCGCGTAAGGGTTCATGGGGTTGGGCTCCTGCTTTTCCGTTATCGGGAGCTCGCTTTTTTTGACTGCGCCGTAAACCTCCCTTGTGCTTGAAAGAAGGACTCTTGCATCCGGCGCATATTTGCGCACTGCCTCGAGAAGGTTCAACGAGCCCAAAAGGTTTACCTTGGCTGTTTTTTCAGGAATCGCCCATGAAAGGTAAACGTTTGCAATCGCGGCAAGATGGAAAACAATGTCCGGCTGCACTTCCATCACTATTGAGCCGAGCCTTTCGGCATCGTTGATGTCACATTCCAGGATTTTCAGGCCGCCTTTTTCGAACCCTGAAAAATCAGCCTTTTCCCCGGGAAGGATTGTTCCGAAAACTTCGGCCTTGTCTGCGGACATCGCCTCGCCGGCAAGGTGCTTCCCTATGAAACCGCCTATCCCGGTAATCAGCACGCGCATCAAGACACCTTTAGAGTTTGATAAGCAACAGCCTAAAAAAACCTACAGGTCGGCATACGCCGCAGAAAGCATTTCCGCGATTTTTTTTGCCCTGAAGTTTTCCGAAAACGAAAGCGCGTTCAAGCGCTTTTCCTCTTTTTCTTTCGCCCCAAGGCAGGATATGCGCAACAGCGCGCCTGCAGCCTTTGGCGGGGAGGCGAATTCTACAACGAACCCGTTTTTCCCTTTTCCAATAAAGTCTTCAAAAGACGGAATTTTGCTCAGGATCGGGATGCAGCCAGAGGCCATCGCCTCTATTGCGCTGACCCCGAAACTCTCATACTCGGAAGCGGAAACGAAAAATTCTGATTTGGAAAGCAACCCCTCAATCGTCCTGTCGCTTGCTGCGCCAAGGAAAAAAACCTGCTTTCCTATCCCGCGCTCAATTGCCAGCCTTTCAAGGCCTGCCTGGAGCCCTTCAAAGTCCTCGCCTGCAATATAAAGCCTTGCGTTTTTTCCCTTAAACGCATTTGAGAACGCCCCAATAAGCAAATCAACGCGCTTGTTTTTGCTGAGCCTTCCCACAAAAGCGAAAGAATTCTTTTCTTTTTTGCCTGGCCTGAACCTTTCAATTTCCACTGGCACCGGAACCAATGCAATCTTTTTTTCAGGCACGATTTTTTTGAACAATTCAAGGTCATGGCCGCTTATGACAACCACCTTGTCCGCTGCCCTGAGCAGCAGCCTGTTCCAGCAATAAAAATAAAGCCATTTCAAGGGATTAGAGCCTGCGTGGAATACTCCCCCATAAGAGCCTATAATAACAGGCTTATGGTGCGAGAATTTGGCGAGCAGGAAAAGGTCAGAGAAAAAGCCTAAGCCGTGCACATGAATTATGTCGCAATCCTTTGCCTGCTTAAGAGCGCCGAAGACAATCTTGTAGGCGCCGAGGTCGATGAAGGGAAGCCTCACTATTTCAACAGAATTCCTTTTATCGCAGTGAGGGAGCTTTTCGGCTGATTTTGCGCACCTGTCAAGGCAGACAACCTTGCAGTCAACGCCCTCTTTCGAAAGGCCGGAACAGATTTGTCCGAGAGATTTCTCCATTCCGCCGATGCAAGGCCAGAAATGGTGCGCCAAATGAAGCACTTTCATGAAAGATAAGCGAAGGGAAAAATTTTAATGGTATTGATACAATTCTTGGGGTGCGGCCCAAAAATACCCTTTTAAACACTTAAAGCAATAGTTAGTTCGGTTGAGACTGGGATGACAATGGCAACCGGAAAAAGGAAAACCTTGATTTTGCTGGCGGCAATAGTCCTGCTTGCCTTGATTTTAAGGGTGGCTTTCCTTGAGCCAAGGCAATTTGCAGTGGACGAGGCTTTCACTTTTTCCTTTATCCAGAACTCGTACGCCAAAATGCTGGAATTGTTCCAGACAGTTGAGCCGCTTCCCCCGCTGTACCCTTTCCTGGCAAGGGCAGTCCTCCTTGTTTCCGGGAGCATTTACTGGGTGAGGATGGCTTCTGTCCTTTTCGGGGTTGCAAGCGTTTTCGTTTCATATCTTGCCGCAAAAGAGTTTTTCAATGAACGCACAGCGCTTCTCACAGCGGCATTTGTCGCCTTTAACCCGCTTTGCGTTTTTTACTCGCAGCAGTTGAGGGCATACTCCCTTCTAATGCTGCTGTTCCTCCTGCTCGTCCTCCTGCTGGCAAAATTATCGAAAGAGCCGAAAACAAGCACGCTGCTGTTGCTTGGGCTTGTGAATGCGCTGGTATTGTACACGCATTATCAGGGCGCACCAATACTTTTGACCGAAGCTGTTTTTCTCGGCATTCTCCTGAAAAGGAAAAAAATCACGCCGGTGCAAGGCATTGCGCCTTTGGCTATTGCCGCGGTCCTTTTCCTGCCTTGGGCACCGGTCCTGTGGAAACAGCTCTGGTTTGTAAAGGGCGGCAGCTACGGCGGAACATCCCTGGATTTCGCCTATATTTTTTACAAGTTTGCGGCCGGAGCCAACGCCTCGTTCCTGCTTGAGCGCCAGCCTTTGCTTCTTGTTCTTGTTCCGGCTGTAAGCCTTTTGTTTTTTTACGGCGTGTTTTTGCTAGCCAGGGAAAAAAAGCAAGACTTTCTCTGCATCCTGGCATTGCCGCTGGCTTTTTCGGTCGCATTAGCATTTTTTGTGCCTTTGATGCTCCACTTTAGGCATTTATCCTATCTTATCCCGCTTTACCTTATGGCTTCGGCTTTCGCTGTTTCAAAAACCAAAAGCAGGGCCCTGGTTTTCCTGGCAGCGGCAGTCATCCTGTTATGGGCTTGCATAATCGCAATGTATTACGGCATTGTCTCTGTCCAGGATTGGAACATTTTCATGGGGTTGTGAAAAATGAAAAAAGCATATCTCACTGTGGATGTTGACACTGTTGCGACAGTCCTGGAAGCGCACGGCATCCAGTCCGACAAATTCAAGGATCCCACTTTCAGCAAAGTCCTGCCTAGGTTCGATTCTTTCTTCAAAAAGAAGGGAGTGAAAGCCACGTTTTTTATCATGGGGAACAGCCTTGAAAAAAAGGAAAACAAGGAGGTGGCGCGGGAGCTTTACTCGCACGGCCACG
>JAPLVS010000014.1 GCA_026396995.1 Candidatus Iainarchaeum sp. | reverse complement strand
TCAATGAAGGACGTCGAATCCATGGGCGGCAGGGAAAGGGAAGAAAACATTTTCTCCACAGTCAGAACCTTATTCAAGGCGAAAACCCTGGAGGAATCAAGGAAGGCAAGGTTCAAGAGCGAGGTGGACGAGGAATTGCTTGCGCGCTGGGTCGAGGAAAACATCCCGATCGAATTCGATTACAGCGATACCGCGCGGGCGTTCGATTTCTTTTCACGCGGCGATGTTTTTGAGGGAAGGATTTTCAAGCGCCAGGATTACGGCATGCGCCGCTATTCTCTGGATTTGATGACCGCGTGTTCCTTATTGAGCAGGGAAAAGGAATACCATGGCTGGATTCAGTACCAGTTTCCGCAATTATTGCGCAAATTAAGCGCTTCGCGCTCGGCGCGCGAAACAAGGCTTTCAATCTGCAAAAAAATCGGAAAGCAAATCAATTCTTCGGCGCACGCTGTGATGCAGTATGAATTGCCTATGCTGGTGGAATTGTTTTCTGACAAGGCAAAGGCCGCAGGCCTCACCGCGCAGTTCGGCTTCGACGAAAGGGAAGTCGCGTTCCTGATGCAGACAAAGCCTGAAACCAAAAAAGTGCAGTCTGTGCTTGAAGAAGCCGAAAAACTGCACAATGAAGCCTTAAGCAGGCGGTTCGGGAAAAGCGTTCCTGTGAAAGAGCCGGCTGTGGAAAAAGAAGAGGCGCCTGTTGCCGAGAAAAAGGCAGAAAAAGTCAAATTGAAGAAAGAGAAAAAACAAAAAGCCGAGGCAGCGGAGCACGCGAACCAGACAACGCTTTTCGGGAAAAAGAAGTGAATGTTCTATTTTCAAAAAAAGGGGTGAGAAAAATGGTTTTTAAGTTTGCAACCGTGATGGTGGGCGGGCTTTTTGCATTGGTGGCTTCGGCTGTTATCCTTGTCCTGCTCGGCCTGGTCTTTTTTGCCGTTAACCTGTGGATTATCAAGTTCGCGGCAGTGGACCTGATGAAATTGAATGTCGCAGGCGACTGGATTGTGCTTTCTGCCGCAATTTTGAGCGCGGCATCAATGGTCGGCTCAAGAGGCAGGTAAAACGCAAGGCAGGTGAAAAAGCCTGCTTTTTTATTTTTCCTTGCCGAGTAATAGAATTAAGCCGTTGGCTAACAGGCCAATGGCAAGGGCGCCTGTGGCCAAAGCCAGCAGGGAATACTCAGCAACCACCTTCAGGCATATGACAAGCGCTACGATTGCAAGTATTGCTTGGATTGCTCCGCCTGTCTTTTTGACGCTTTTTGTTTTCCAGTACATTATGCCGGCAAAAGCTATGCCTACAATCACCAGGGCCAATAAGATATACGGAACTGTTACTATCTCTTCAGCCATAATTTCTCACCGCCAATTATTAGGATTCCCTGATATTTAAACTTTCCTGCAACCCGCCGGTTTATTTCATCCCTTCTTTCCTGAATTTTTCAAGGAATGAAGGCATTTCTTTCAGGAGCCAGGAATAGAGCTGGATGAAAGCCCTGGCTTCGACTTCAATGTATTCCGTTATTTTTGCGTATTCTTTTCCGTGGTACCAGGTCGGAACATTGCTGCCGTCGCTCGGCTTGCTTGTGATTTTTTCAAGCCCTGAGCCCTTGAATTCGCCCTTGTTCATTAGCACCCCGAAAGGCCTCAAATCGATTGAAGGGTGGTTCAGGATGTCCACCGGAGTGAAGGAATGCTGTGCTGTCCTTTCCTTCAAAAAATTGTGCTCGAAGGTGAGGTTATAGCCCACAGGAACGAAAGCGAAAGGGTATTCTTCCATTACTCCGCTCTTGTCCAGGAATTCGCGCAGGATATCGCGCTCGCTCGATTCCCATTCCTTCAGTATCCTTAGCGGGCCGCTCGGCTTGCCTGAAATTCGGTCCAGTTCCTGGAATTGTATTGTGATGATTTTGTCCTTTTTCGGGTCCAGGCCTGTTGTTTCGATGTCGAAATAATATGTCGGCATTATTTGAAGGAAAGCGGAAATTGTTTTAAGGGTGTTGATTGGGATTCAAACTCTCCGCGGTTCGCTCTGGCGCTGCTGCCTTTTTGCAGCCGTCTTCGGCAGCTTGCCGCGCTCCATCAGGGCGCGGTTGATTTCCGAGCGGCGCAGTTTTCTGTTCAATCCCAGCCAGCCGATTTCGCCAAGCATTGTGGCTAACGCCTGTTGCTTCCATTCACGGTTTGGTTCTGGGAAATATATCACCCTCTTGGGCCGCATAAAATGCTCCGCTACCACGCCATGTGCTTCCGCCATTATTGCCATTTTTGGCTTCAGTTGCCGGATTCTGCTCATAAAAGTTTTTGTCCTGCCTTCACTAAAGAGCGCTTTGACTTCTGTCGGCGGAAGCGGCGGCGGGGGCTCTAAAGCACTAAGAGGATATGCCGATGACCGGTGCAAAAATTCAGAAATATATTTTGCCTCTTCCAAAGTGTCCAAGTGCCATTGCTGGAATATCCCTCTTGTGATAGCCGGTTCAAGAGATGCTACTCTCCTGCCATTTGCTGCGGCAAACTCCGCCAATTCCGCATAAAAATTCACTTTTCTTCTCTCGCTTCCTTCCCAAAACTGCCTTAATCGTGCCTCGCATTCTTCCTTGCCGGCAAATGCCTCCATAGCCGGCCTGACTTGGTCTGCCCATTCTTCAAAACTTTTTCTTTTAGCCGCTTCCAATAAAATCAAGTCCCCAGGTTTCCCTTTTCTTCCGCCCCTTGTGCGCCTGAGAATTTCCGCCTTTCCCCTCTCAAGCCTTTCTTCAATGACTCTGTTCACATCTTCGCCCGGGCCCGGATGGTTAAGAACAAGCAGCGAAAAATCCCGGAAAGGCTTTTCCTCGGTCATTCAAATCTCCGCTTCGAGCACCGCTGTCGGCATTTCTAGGTCGAATGATGCGAGCACCTTTTCGCTCAGTTCGCCTATCACGCCGTTCTTGCCGTTCACTTTCACAAAAGCGCAGCGGCCTTTCTTGAAGGAAGGATGGTCTTTTTCCTGCATTTCATACTTCCAGCCCATCGCCTTGCACAGCGCATCCAAGTGCGCCTTGATTGAAGTGAAATTCTCCCCTTTTCCGCTCAATGCAATGCAGACAGTGTTTGCCTCGCGAGTGCCTGTCTCGGCGCCTGCCTGCAAGGAAAAGGTTTTTCCTATCTCAAAAACTTTCTGCGGGTATTCGCAGTGCTTGTTTTTTGAAAGGAAAGAAAGCAGTTCTGGAATTATGCTTT
>JAPLVS010000030.1 GCA_026396995.1 Candidatus Iainarchaeum sp. | reverse complement strand
CTGGGAAAAAACCGACAAGGCACAGGCGCTCAGGAAAGCTGCGGGGATTTGAATTAGGAGTAGGCAATACGGTTTATGTTGGCTTTATGGAGGTGAAAATATGGCTATCGGGAAAAAACAATTGATACTTTACGGTAAAACAGCAATAGTTTCAGTTATTGTCTTTTTCTTGCAGATTCCTTTTCCAACTATTTCGACATGGCTTATAGGAATGTCCACAGGGATATTGGCAGGAGTAACTTCGGCAATTATTGTGCAAAGCGGCGACTAAATTGCACAATTGCATTGTTTTAATTTAGGAGGACGGTGGTCTATAAAATCGCCGTCTTCTTCTTTTATTTTTTAGTTATTTTGGCAAGTAATCGAAGCTTCCCCCTATTTTATTAATTATTATCTTTTATCTATGCTTATAATGCTCGAGGACTTTATTGAAGTGAACAAGGTTGAGGCAAGGCTCATCCCTGGAAAGTTTTCAGAGAACCTTTCCCGCTGCGTCCTTCTGATGCCAAGGGCAGATGGCAGGCTGCCTGTGCTTGCTGTTGTGCCTGCCGGGACAAGGATCAGCCTTGAAGAGGCCGCCAGGGCAGCAGGCTCAGGCGTTCTGAGGGAAGCGGATGAAAAGGAAGATTTTAAGGTCACAGGCTACTGGCACGGCTATCTTCCCCCGATATCGATTTACGGCGTGAAAGTGCTTGTGGAAAAATCGCTCTTAAAAAAAACATTCCTGAATTTCATGATAAAGGAAGAATATACGTTAATGATTGCCCCCAATGTAATACTTGAATTCAACGAAGACTCCGCCGAATGCGATTTGCTCGAGTGACTGAAGTTGGCCGGCATAATATAATGAAAAGGCACAATGTGATTGCCAGGGTAATGGTTGAAATGAAGATTGACACCCACATCCATTCGGTTTATTCTGGCCATGCCGCGCTCAGGCCCGGCACAATCGTGGATTTCTGCAAAAAAAACAATATCGTGCCGGCGCTCACGGACCACAATACAACCGCAGGCTGGGCTTCTTTTTCCAAAGAGGCAAAAAAGGCAGGCGTTCCATTCATCCCAGGCGAGGAAATAAAGGTTTTCGAAAACGGAAAGCCGTGCGGGGAACTCCTCGCGCTCTTTTTGCAGGAAGAAGTGAAAAAAGGCGAAATGCCCGAAGTGCTTGACGCGCTGCGCGCGCAGGATGCGGTTGTTTCGGCCGCGCACCCGTTCGATTTTTTCCGCAAGGCATTGTTTTTCAGGGAAAAGCGGAGGGAATTCGCCAAAAAACTCGATTGCATCGAGGTTTTCAACAGCCGCTCCTATATGGATTCCTTCAACAGGAAGGCCGCGGATTTCGCAAAAAAGAAAAAAATGCCTTTCACTGCCGGCACGGACGCGCATTTTTCGATAGAACTTGGAAATGCCTTTATGGAAACTGACGCTGATTCGCTTGATGCCGCGAGGAAAAACATTTTGAAGGGCAAATGTTCCTTTAAGGGGCGGCTGTCTCCGCGCCGCATCCATGTTTACACCCAGCTTGCCAAAATCAAATTTTTCAGGCAGTGGTTTGAGTGAAGGCCTTTGGGAAAAAGGGTAAGGCGGATTCAGGCAAGCCTGCTGAAAAAGCGCGGGAAGTCGAGCGCATTGAATTTGAAGGCAAGGAAATAATTTTGGTCGGCACAGCGCACATCAGCAGGGAAAGCATTGCCCTTGTAAGGAAAACAATCGATGAGGAAAAGCCTGATGCCGTTGGGGTGGAGCTTGACGCGCAGAGGTTTTCGCAGCTGAAATCAGGCAGGAAATGGATGGAGCTTGACATTTTCCAGGTAATCCGTTCAGGTCAATCCTATCTCCTGCTCCTGAACCTTCTCCTTGCAGGCCTGCAGAAGCGCTTCGGCGACAGCGTGGGAGTGAAGCCAGGCGAGGAAATGATGGAGGCAATTTCGGCGGCCGAAAAAAGCGGCGCCAATGTGGTGCTCCTTGACAGGGACATAAGCATCACGATGAAGAGGGCGATCGGGGCGATGGGCTTGTTGGAAAAAATGAAGCTTTTGTCAGGCCTTTTCATGTCGTTTTTCGGCTTCGGTGAAAAAATCAGTGTGGAGCAGATAGAGGGGTTGAAGCAGAAGGACATGCTTACCCATTTGATTGAGGAACTGGGCAGGGAAATGCCGAAAACAAAAAAGGTCCTGGTGGACGAAAGGGATTAGTATATCTCGAACAGCATCCTGAACGCGCCTGCGAAAAAAATCGTTGCGGTCGTCGGCCTCGGGCACCTTGAAGGAATAAAGAAATTGCTTGGCAGGAGGAGGGATGTTTCAGGCCTTCTCAGCGCGCCGAAGGCAAGGAATTACCTTGCAATCCTGAAATATGCAATCCCTGCGCTCCTTATCCTGCTGCTCGCATGGGGCTTTTATTTCAAGAGGTTTGATGCAATGGTGAAGATTGCCTTAGTTTGGATTGCGATTACTGCTTTTTGCGCTGCCCTTGGGGCGATTGCGGCAAGGGCTCACTGGAAATCTGTTCTTGCCGCCCTTGTTTCTGCGCCTGTCACTACGATACATCCCGCGCTTGCTGCGGGATGGTTTGCCGGCTATATAGAAATAAAGGTGCGCTCCCCGAAGGTTAAGGATTTTGAATCCTTGGGCGACATAAAAGGCCTCGGTGACTTTTATAAAAATCGGGTCACGCGCGCGCTTTTGGTTGTCGCCCTGACCAATATCGGCGCCACAATCGGCACGCTCATCGCTCTTTCTATTTCGGCTTCGCTGCTGTTCTGACCTCTCACTCTATTCTTGTGCCGGCATTCACTTCGCCGTCTGTTGTGACAAGCGAGTATTTTCCCTCTGCGTTCTGCACCGCGAGCAGCATTGCCTCGCTTTTGATGCCTGCAATCGTCGCAGGGTCCAGATTTGCGACCACGACGATTGTTTTTCCTGTCAATTGCTCTGCAGAATAGAATGCCTTGAGGCCTGCAACAATCGTCCTCTGCTCTGTGCCAAGGTCTATTTTCAGCTTGTACAGTTTGTCTTTTCCCGGAACCTCTTCAACCAGCAAGATTTTTGCAGCCTTGAGTTCGATTTGCTTGAATTCCTGGAACGAAACCATTTCATCCCCCCTTATTCAACTGCATCATGCCCTGCCTTTTTCTTCAGGTAAGGCAGTATTGTGCCTTTCTTTCCCCCTTCATCGATGAGTTTTTTGGCGTAAAGTATCCTTTGGACCGCGCCGACAGTGACCATGGCAATCAAAATCCAAAAAACAACCTTCATTGTTTCGAAGCCGTTTATTTCAGGCATGAACGAAGCTGCCAGAAGGCCCACAAGGAACAATGCCAGCTTGTCTGCGTGCTCGCCTATCGCGGGCCAGTCCCTGTTGTCCGCCACCACAACAAGCGCAGCGCGCGGTTTTGCATACGATTCCATCAGCGAAAGCCCTACCGCAAGGGCGCTTTCAATCCCGAAATGGAACGCGAAGGAAGCCAGGAGAATCACTTCTGTGTATTTGTCCATCATTGTTTCGAAATAGTTGCCGAAGTAGGTTGTCCTGCCCTGCTGTTCCGCGACGCTGCCGTCTATGAAATCCATCAATATGGCGAGAAGCGAAAAAACGAATGCGAAAAAATACTGCTGGTAGAAGATGAAGTATGCCGCGCACAGCGCCAGCGGGATTCCAAGGAATGAGACAAAATTCGGGGGCGCTCTCAGCCATACGAACGGCTTTGCAAGGATGAAGGTAAGCGATTTTGTAAGCGGCCTTGTTTTGCCAAGCATTGCCTTAACCTCTCGCAGCCTTAACGAAATTCAGGAACAACGGGTCAGGGTTCAGCGGCCTTGAAGTGAGTTCCGGATGGTATTGCGATGCCATATAGAATTTGTGCTTCGGCAGTTCCAGTACCTGCATTATGGGCTGTTTGGGCGCTTTTCCCGAAAACACCATGCCTTTTTTCTCAAGGCATTCGATGTATTTGGGATTTAATTCCCAGCGGTGCCTGAACCTTCTCCTTATCGTTCTCTGTTTTCCGTGGATTTTGAATGCAATCGTGCCAGGCTTAAGTTCCACGTCATGGCCTCCGAGGCGCATGTTGCCGCCAAGGCTTACAATGTCCATCTGTTCAGGCAAAAGGTCTATTATTGGCTCGCTGCATCCCGGGATTGTTTCTGTGCTGTTCGCTTCCTTTAAGCCGCACACTTCCCTTGCAAAGGAAATGACAGCCATCTGGAATCCATAGCACAATCCGAGGAACGGAATATTGTGGTTCCTGCAATAGCCTGCGACCATTACTTTTCCCTCGGCTCCGCGCTTGCCGAATCCGCCCGGGATGATAACGCCGTCCAGTTTTTTGAGGTCGTTGATTTTTTTGGGTTCCTTTTCATAATCTGTTGTTTCAAGCCATTCCACATCTATTTTCACATTCAGCAATCCCTCGCAGTGCTCCAATGCCTTGAGGATGCTGATATAGGCGTCGTGCACTTCGGTGTACTTTCCTGCAATCCCTATTTTCAGTTTCTTGGCATTTTTTGAGGCGCGGTTCTTTTTAGTCCAGTCCGCAAGCCTGCTCCCGTTGACCTTGAATTTTTTGTTCCAGCCCATGAGCTTCAGGATTTTTTCGTCAAGGCTCCTTTCCCTCAGTTCAAGCGGCAATTCGAAAATCTTTTCTATGTCTTCAACGCCGATAACAAGCTCGACAGGCACATTGCTGCTTATGCTGATTTTTTCCCTCACGTTGAGCGGAACAGGGCTGTGCGAGCGGCAGATGATTATGTCAGGCTGGATTCCAAGGCTCAGCAATCCCTTGATGCCGAGCTGTGCTGCCTTGCTCTTGAATTCGCCGAGGCTGGGCGGCTCAATAATATAAGTTAAATTGAGGAAGCAGACGTTTTCCCTGCCTTCCTCGAAAACAAGCTGCCTTATCGCTTCCAGTGCAAACATGTTTTCGTAGTCGCCGACCGTACCGCCTATCTCAATGACAATGACGTCAGGCTTTTTCTTTGCAGCCAAATCCCTCAGCACTTTTTTGATTTCGCCTGTCACATGCGGAATGAACTGAACATCCCTTCCAAGGTATTCGCCTCTCCTTTCCTTTTCAATGATGCTCTGGTATATCCTTCCGCTTGTCACGAAATTATCCTTGCTCAAATTCTTGTCCACAAACCGTTCATAAGAGCCCAAATCCATATCAGTTTCTGTGCCGTCATCTAGGACGAACACTTCGCCGTGCCTGAAGGGATTCAGTGTGCCTGCATCCACATTCAGGTATGCTTCCAGTTTTATTGGTTCAACGTTCAGGCCCCTGTCTGCGAATAGCTTGCAGATAGAGCTTGTCATTGTGCCTTTTCCGAGGCCGCTTATCACAGAGCCTGTTATGACCACATATTTGGTCCTTCCTGACTTGTAGCCCGGCGGCATCGGCGTATAAAATTCGCCTGTCATTTTGGCTGAAACGCTCTTAAGCAGTTTTTTTCCCTTCAAACCCAACCACTAAACGAAAATACCGCACAGGAATTTAAAAAGGTTGCGCAGGAAAACGATTAGTGAAGGGCACCGATGCCTGTTTCCCTGTTTTTCTAAAGGCCGAAGCCCATTTTCCCTGAACCTGAGATTAGTTCGAATGCAACGAGTGCCTTTTGGGCTGTGTTGCTGACTCCGCCTATGCTTTTGACAAAATGCCGGATAAGGGCTTGCGCAAATTCAACGTCCTTAGCCTGCCTTGCCGTGCGGTCTGCTGAAGCCCTGAGCCCTGTTGCCGCAGTGTCCAAGTCAAGTATTTCGCCTGCAAGGGTTGTGTTTATAGTGTTCAGGCAAGTCAAGTTGTTGCTTGTGAATGTGCCTTTAAGGCCTTCGTGCATTACATGGATGCCTGTGGCAAGGTTTGCGGCAAACCTTACCGCAATCTTTTCTCGTGCCTCCAAAGGGCTTATTTCAACCCATTTTCTCCCCTGCCTTTCCCATACCGTATAAGTATTGGATTTTGGGCTGTCTGGCTTCAGGCTGAAACCGTTGACCCTAAAAAGCTCTTTTAATTCTTGGGCTGACCTGCTTGGAAGTTCGAGTTTTTTCCATGAAAAGTAAGGCGCATCTGCCAATTCTGAAACCCTGAAAGGAGTTCTGACAGCATAGGCCAGGACTGCCTGGGTTTCAGCCACGCTCTTCCGGATATTTGAATGCTTTTCAATCCCTGCCAGTTTCAGCTTGACAGCCTGCGGGATTTCTGACTCAACAGACTGCCTTCTGGCTGTTGGTTCGAGGAGTTTGAATACCCTGGCTTCCCCGGATTCAAGACTTCCTGCAAAATTTGCCCGAACCTTTCCTTCTGCGCCTGGAAAGTTTATTACCTTGTATTGGCCTTTTCCGTTTTTCCCACCGGGGATAGTAAAATATTCTGCGGGTGTTTGCTTTGGCTGGAACAAGGCAATCGGTTCAAGTGTCGGCATCGAATTTATCCCATATGATTCTCTCACGAACCTTAACACTTTGTCCTTATTCCTGCGCATTTTCCCGAATTCTTCCCTTAATGCTTTGGCGACTTCAAGCGAATGCTTTTCGAATTCCATCCTGCTTCCGCCATAAAGTTTTGAAGTGGAATAGTCAGCCTCTTTGTACCATGTAAAAGGCAGAACCAGGCAGTCTTCGCTTGGGCGGTCGTATCTCCTTTGGGCTCCGGAGCCTTTCAATATAATCCATCTGCCTCCGACTTTTGCCATTATCGAGCGCCTATGAATTCCGTCATTTTGCACAGAAGCCAGCCTTGTCGGCACAAGCCAGCTTTGCTCTGGCATCCCGTATTTTGCCCTTGTTCCAGGCGCCAGCCTGAACATCACAGGCCTTTTCCTCTGCCTGTTCATCCTTTCAAGCAATTGGGGGTTTTCCACCCTGACTGCCTCATGGACAGCAAAAACAGTTCCTGGAATCGCACGTCTTCCCCTGTAATGCCTTACCATGAAACGCGGCGTCTGAGGCTTTTTTGTCCTCATCCTGCTTATCATTCCGTCTCCGGAAATATCGCCCATAATATTACCTGCATCCAATAAAATTTAATCAAGTGCTAATGCCGGCCGGCTGTTTTTTCGGCAGCACTTCTGTTCCATGTAGGGCTTTGCTGAATTCCTGCAAGCCGGTCTCAACTAATGTTTCAAATCCAATGTCTGGTTCCAATCTTCCTGCAAGCCAGGTGATTGAGTCTTTTGCCATTGCTATGTCATGTGACTGCAGCTGTTTCAATTTAATGCGGCCTTTTTCGCCTGCAAATGATTCTTCGCGGCTTAACTTTACGGTGTCTAGGTCGACTATTTCGCCTGCAAGTGTTATGTTCAGGGAATCCAAGCTTGATACTACTGTTCCGTTTTTTGCAATGCCTGTGAATGTTCCGCCAAGCCCTTCATGCATCAGGCGCAGGCTCAAGCCAAACTTCATTGCGATTTTTTCGATTATTTCCTTATTTGCAGTTCTTGAATCCACCTCGCCTTTACCGCCTTTTCTTCTGATTTTCAGCCTGTAGCGGTCAGGTCCGTTTTTTACCGCAGCCAGCTCAAAGCCATGCTGGCTGAAAAGGTCTTGGTAAGCCATAACCTCCCTATACCTCGTTCTGGAACCTGCATCTGCCGAAAAAAGCCTTGCCTGAAGCGCCGACAGCGGGGCCTGTAACTCATGAAACCTGAACGCAGACCGCACCGCATAACTGAAAACCGCCTGCTCTTTCCTGATTCTGCGTGGGATATTGGTGTGCCTCCCAATCCCTGAAACCTTTAACGCAACTCTTTTTTGGGAATTCCCCCGCTCATAAAGGAAATCGAAAACGCGCCTCTCTTTTTTTGTCATGCGGCCTCGCAGTGTTTCCCTTGCCTGCCGGTAAGTTTCCTGCTGTTTCGAGCGGTCTTGCGGAACGAAATCGATTTCTTCCACACGATAAGGGCTTCTTTCAGCGTATTCTATCGGCATCTGCAAAGGCCTTGTGATTGCAATAGGCTCAAGCGTCGGCGCTTCGGTTATTCCCTGCCTGGCAAGCCCTACAATGCCCGGATCGCCTTCTTCAAGCATTTTATTGAATTGCCCCCTTAATGCTTCTGCAACTGTCATTGACCGTTCCTCGAAGCCGCGCCTTGAACCGCCCCTGAGCCTTTGCGTATTGTATCCTTCACCGGCTTTCCAAAAGAAGGGCAATCTTACCCCGGCAAGCTTTTTTTTCGAATTTGTGCTTTCCTGAGCATCCTTTGTGCCGCCTCCCTTCAGGAAAACATGCTTGGCTCCGCTTTTTCCGAGATAAATTGGCTCGCTATAGGCCGACCGGTTATGCAGGCCTATTGAATCTGTCGAAGGCAGGCGCAAAGGCACAAACAAATAATTTCTTTTCCGTGCTCTCCAGCCAATATTCCTTCTTGCCACCTCTTTCGGGACGGGAAAGATTGCATGGCGCCTGTCCACTGGTTGCAGAGCTTGGCTGTTGGTTCCGTTTCCAGCATGCATGCCGGCAAGCCTGTCCAGCAAAGCCCTGTCATTAGGCACCCTCACAACTTCATGGATTGTGAAGACAGTTCCAGGGACAGCTCTTCCCGCAGGCTGCCTTTGTGCTGCAGTTCTTTGCGCTCTGGGCTTTGCCATAATAATTACTTGCACTCAGGAAAATTTAAGGGTTTTGTTGCAATAATTATGTGATTTTTATGCCAAGCAAAGACTTTTGGGAAGCGGAAAGGCTTGCAAAGAAAAGCAGGCTGTCAATGGCTGACTTTAAGCCGATATCCGGGAAAATCGATGCGGCCAGCAGGAAGCATGCAAGGAAATTATTGTGTGAAAAGAGCGATTGACGCCAGGCCGGGCGTATTGAAACCTTTTTATTTGTTTAACCTTTACTATTAGTCATGCAGGAGAAGGTTGTAATCAAGAGGATTGTCCTTGATGTGATGAAGCCGCACAAGCCCGCGATTATTGAAATTGGAGCCGAGATTTCGGCCTTGGAGGGCATCGACGGCTGCAATATTGCGCTTGTGGAACTGGACAAGACTGTAGAGAACGTCAAGATAACGATTGAAGGCTCTGATGTCGATTTCAAGCGCCTTGAAGAGCTTCTTGAGGACAACGGCGCTTCAATCCATTCGATTGACAAGGTTTCCATGGGCAGGAAAAGCAAAGGCATAGTCGAAGAGGCCGAATCCAGGAAATGATTCCTGCACGGCTCAGGCTGAGGCATTCTCATGGTTTCTTTTTTCAAAAAACTGCACAGCGTCAACAGGAATGCGAACGTTTACGAGATTTTAAGGCGCTATTTCGCAATGAACGCATTCGACGGCACAATAACAACGCTCGGCGTAATAATGGGGGCGTTCATTGCCGGAATCACAGAACCGAAAATAGTGCTTGTCACCGCAATTTCGACCTCTTTCGCATTGTTTGTTTCAGGTTTCTGGTCCGCATACCTTACAGAGGAGGCCGAGAGAAAGCTTGCACTGCGCAACCTTGAGAAGAAACTGCTTTGCTCGCTTGCGAAGTCAAGGCTTGGCCGTTTCACAAAATTCATCGCATTGGAGGCAGCGCTTGTCGACGGCCTTTCCCCCTTTGCGATGTCCCTGATAATAATAACGCCTTTTGCCATGGCTTATTTTTCGATGCTTTCTGTGCTTGAGGCTTTCCAGTATTCGGTGGCCATTGCATTATGCCTGCTCGGCCTGCTTGGCGCCTACCTTGCAGTGATTTCAAAACAGAATGTGTTCACGCTCGGAATAAGGATGCTGTTCGCAGGCCTCGTGGCAATAGTGCTGGCAGTGCTCCTTAAAGCGATTTGAAAGCATTTCGGTTTGAAAAGCTTATTCCTTCTTTTCTTCCCTTTCCTTTTTCGCCTGCCTCAATTTTTCGGCGTCCACTTTTTTGGTTTCCGGTTTGCCGCTTGCGAGTGAAAATTCCTCCCATTCGTTGCCTTCTTCTTCGGAGATTTTTTTTCTCCTGATGTCTTTCTTTTCAGGCAGAACATCCTTCCAGCCTGAAGTTTTCTCTTCCCTTTCCGGCTTTTCCTTTTCGGCTGCCGCCTTCTCTTCCTTTTCCGGTGCGGTTTTTTCCGGCTTTCCGATTTCCACTATCTCCGGAGTTTTTGTCCCTGTTTCCTGTTTTTCTTTTTCCTTTAGTGCCTTGAGCGAGGGGATTTCCTCGATTTTTCCGCGCACAAACTCTTCTTCTTCTTTTTTTTCGGCTTCAGGCATTTTCCAGGCCTCAGGCTTTTTGGCTTGGGGCACTTCAATCTTTTCCGCAGGCTTTTCAGCCGGTTTTTCAGCCAGAATTTCTTCTTTTTTTGCCTTTGGCTTTTCAGCCTGCTTTTCCTGCACTGCCATTGTTTTTGCAGGGATTTTTTCTGTGATTATGATTTCTTCAGCCTTGACTGCCGGTTTTCTTTCAGGCAGGATGCCTTTCAGCGACGGCAGTTTGAATGAAAATCTGGGTTTTTCTGGCTGTGTTTTTGCTGCAGCCCAGGGTTTTGCCAGGGCTGCCGGCTTTGCTTCAACTTCGGTTTTTTCAGGCTTTTTTGTGAAGGCGGCGGTTGGCTTTGCTTCTGCTGGTTTTTCTTTCGCCAAAGGCTTTGGCGCCGGCATTTTTGCAGCCGCGCCTGTTCCGGCTTCCGCCGGCTTTGAAAGCTGTTTCAGCACGCGCCTTATGAAATATGCAAGCCCTAAAATTATTGCGGCAAGGAACAGCCAGCCGAGCCAGTTCTCGCTTTTTTTCGGCATTATTCTGGCGCTTGCCTTGCCTGTAAGGCTTCCTTTCAGTTCAAGCTCAAGCACGTGTTCTGCAACGCTTATCGGCTTTGCCAGTGCGGCACTGAACCTGTTTCCGTCGGTTTTTTTGAGTACTATTGTTTCTTTTACCTTGTCGACAGAAAGTGTTGCGCTTATGGAATTGAAGTCCGGCTGGCTGCCATTCGCATAGCTTATCTCCGCGCTTATTTTTTCAAGCGGTTGCTCTATTTCTGCAGGCACCGCCAGTGCCAGCCTCATTTCGCTTGAGAGCATTGCAGTGCCGGTTTTCATTATGGTCACTTCCCTGCCGCCTATTTCGGATTCCGCAAGGATTTTGAAATCCAGGAATTTCATGCCGGTGTTAAGTTCAGGCAGGGTTATCTTTGCTTCATAGGTGGCGTCGCCTTTTTTTTCAAGCGGCACTTCCAGGCCGAGCTCCTCGATTATGAATTTCAGTTCGAGGTTCTGCAGTCCGCCTGCATCCTGCGAACCGATTGTCACGCTCACAGTGAGCGGCTGGCCGTAGTTGAGGCGGGTGGTGTTTTCAAGGCTGTTTGCTTCAATCGACAGTATTTTATTCTCCTCTGACAGCGGGATTTCGAATTGTTCCTCGAGCGTGTTTCCGTATGCGTCTTTGCCTTCAATGAACAGCATCAGGCCTTTTTCAAGGTCCTGTTCGCTTACAAGGTAGCCGATTTCTGCTTCGAAAAGGCCGTCCTTTGGCTGGAGCCTTGCCAGTTTTGAATCGCTGCCTTTCATGCCTGCAAAGAATTCCCCGCCCTGCACTGTGGAGCCGTCAGGCATTGAAATCCTCAGCCTTATCCTGCCGACAAGGTAATCCGGGTAAAGGGCAATGCCCTCAAAAGGATTTTCTGCTTCTATTTCTGCAGGCTTGAAGGAAATAACAAAATGAGTGTTCATGTCGCTCCAGCGGTACTTGTCAAGGACCGAGGCGGAAAAAGTTGCCTGTTCGAATGTCCTGAACCCGTAATTTGAGTCGACCACGCATTCCAGGACATTTATGTCCTGCCTTTTGTTCAAGAGGATTGTGAGCCCGCCTATTTTCACCTTTGCGTTCTGGATTTGGTCAAGTGCTATTTTTTCCCCGCTGCTTTTGAAAAGTTCGAGCCTTAACGGGAAAGTCGAGCTTTTTTCAGCGCTTTCCCTGGGCGAAACCAGGTTTACAGTGAACTGCTTTCTTTTGACCAGGACCTTTGCCTGCATTGCTGCGCTCAGGCCTTTGGGGTCTTTTGCCTGTGCTGTGACAGTGAACTCTTTTTCCTGCAGGCCTGAAAGCGAAAAGAAGTGTTCGGCTTCAGTGCCTGCCGAAGTGCCGCCGTCGCCGAAATCCCACTTGATTGAAAGAGCCTGCTTTTCAGGGTCTGAGGCTGAAACGCTGAATTTTACAACAGAATCTTCCTCGAGAGGCTGGCCGGGGAAAAAATCAATTGAAGAGATTACCGGTGGCAGGTTCGGTTCAGGGGTTGGGGTCGGAGTCGGCGTGGGCGTGGCATAGTCTTCCTCTTCCGGCGCCGGTGTCTGGGTAATGGTCTGCGTAGGAGTGCTTGCCTGGGTAGGCGTGGCTGTTGGACTTGGTGTTGCTGTCGGCGTAGTTGTTGGCGTTGCAGTGGGCGTGGGGGTGGATGTTGCTGTCGGGGTAGGCGTTGCAGTAGGGGTTGGAGTTGGGGCGCTTGCTGTGCACTTGCCGTCTATGCAATAGGGGGTGGTGTCATGGCAGTAAAACATTGTCCTTGTCATGTAGCTGCCTGAGCAATAATGTTCCATCACATAAGGCCCTATGGTGTTGGATGAGCAGTAATCGTCAATTGTCATATATTCCCCGTTTGTGAAGTTGTCAGTGCCGCTGGCTGAAACACCGGACGTGGTTCCCTTAACATAAAAATTCATCCCGCCGTCCGAATCGGTGCAGGGTGTTGGGGTGGATGTGGGGGTCGGCGTGGGAGTCGGAGTAGGGGCTGGTGTCGGCGTAGGAGTCGGCGTGGGTGTTGGTGTAGGTGTCGGCGTGGGTGTCGGCGCGGGGGTAGGAGCGGACCATGCCCTGGTTTTAATTTCCGCTTCGCTTATTGTGCCGTCAGACCAAGTGGTGCTTGTTATGTATAATCTTAAGTATCTTCCCTCTGTTTCGGTGAATGTTTTTTCAACCCATTTGCCGTTTTCGCTGACTGTAAATCCGCTTGAAACAGTCGCCCAATTGATTGCATCGTCTGAGACCTGTATATCCTGTGTTTGGGGCACTGCCCC
The DNA here is from genome assembly GCA_026396995.1 of Candidatus Iainarchaeum sp. Lineage (GTDB taxonomy): Archaea > Iainarchaeota > Iainarchaeia > Iainarchaeales > DTGL01 > JAPLVS01. The sequence goes on along the minus strand of JAPLVS010000030.1, from coordinate 2,877 downwards.
GTTGTCGATGTATATTCTTGCCCCGCTGATGCATTTTTTTTCGCCAAGGTCGAAATAAATCCAGGACGGGCAGCACTCGTTACTTATTCCCACCCATTCCGTATAAGTTTTGTTGTCTATCGAGTCTGAACAAAAGTGCGAGTTAGGCCGGTTTGTCTCGCATGTTGCGCTTGCCGGGTCCTGGTATCCGGCGTTCCCGCTGCAAGCAGCCTGTGCGCAGGCTGCAATAAGCAGCAACAATAAAATTGCAAGTGCCAGTTTCTTCATTCTAACCCATATGATTAACAAAAACTTATATATATGCCTTACTGGGCTTTTTTTTTGGCGGGAAAAAGGCAGGAGCGGCCGCTTATCCCTTTGTCCTTCAGGTCTTTTTCTTTGGCCGGCAATCGTTTTTCTTTTCTTTGGCGAACCTATCCGGTTTCTTTCTTTTGGCCAGCTAAAGCAGTTTTCTTTTCTTTGGGCAACTTAGTCTTTCTTTTATCCTTCAGGTCTTTTCTTTTGGCCACAACTTAAATCTTTCGATTTAAGTGTGCACTCAAACCTTTGGTTTGAGTTGCAGCCTAGGCTTTTCTTTTTTAAAAAGAAAAGGCCGGGAACGGGGCTGCCGAGATTTGAACTCGGGTCGCTAGCTCCCGAAGCTAGTATGCTGGACCAGACTACACCACAGCCCCACTTTGCCACAGAATGAGGTTTAGATTAATTATTTATCAAGGCACTGTTTTTTATTGTTTTTTGATTAAACATTATGCCATGGTTTTTGCACCGAAGGTCATGCTTGTTTGCGGGAGCCCGCGCGCAGGCAACAGCGAATCGGTTTCAAGGAGGCTTGCAGGCATTCTCAAGGAAAAGGGCGCCCTTGTCGACCTTGTTCTCCTGCGCGAGAAAAACATCCTGCCCTGGCATGAAGGCCACGAAAAAGCGAAGGACGACATGCCTGCGCTTCTTGAAAAGTTCAAGAATGCCGATGCTTACGTTATTGTTTCCCCGTCCTATTATGGGATGCCTCCGGGCATCCTCAAGAACTTTATAGACCGCACCGACGTGCTTTTCGGCTCGCAGGAAAAATTCAAGGACCGCGCTGCCTCTGTGGTTTCCATCGGGGCTTCGCCTTTGGGCGGCGGAATCGAGCACAACGGCGAAAACCTGAGGCTTTTTTTCAGGATGATCGGCGCAAGGAACATGGACTGCCTTTATTTGAAGGGAAATCCCGAACCTAAAAAGGACGAAATCTTGAAGGAAAAGGATGTTATTGAAAGGCTGCCAATGCTGGCTGAAAACCTTCTTTTGGCTGCCAAAAAACTAAGGGGGCAATAAGATGATGGCTGAACCTTGCAGGATAACTGTTTTTGGAGCATTAAGGGAGGCAGTAGCATGATGGCGGAACCGTACAGGATAAAGGTCATTGAGCCTTTGCAGGTCCTTTCAAGGCAGGAAAGGGAGAAAAAAATAAGGCAGGCGCACTACAATGTCTTCAATGTGCGCTCGCAGGACATTTACATAGACCTGCTGAGCGATTCAGGCACAGGCGCGATGTCGCAGGACCAGTGGGCAGGCATAATGCTTGGCGACGAAGCATACGCCAATTGCAGGAATTTCCAGAACCTTGAAAAAGCGGTCAACAAAATCTTCGGCTTCAAATATTTCATGCCGACACACCAGGGCCGCGCCGCAGAAAACGTCCTCTTTTCCTCAATCATCAAGCCAGGCATGGTTGTGCCGAACAACATGCACTTCGACACCACGCGCGCGAACATCATAGCCAACGGCGGCATCGCAATGAACTTTCCTTGCAAGGAGGCATCCCGGCCTTTCAAGAACCTTCCATTCAAGGGAAACATGGGCACAAAGGCATTGAGGGCATTTATGTCAAAAAACCATGAAAAAGTGCCGCTTGTGATGATGACTGTCACAAACAACGGCGGTGGAGGCCAGCCTGTCTCGATAAAAAACATCCGCGAGGCAGGCAGGATAGCGCACGAATTCGGAAAGCCTTTTTTCATTGACGCATGCAGGTATGCTGAAAATTCCTATTTCATAAAACAGCGCGAGCCCGGATACAAAAACAAAAGCCCTGCGGAAATCGCGAAGGAAATGTTTTCCTATGCGGACGGCTGCACTTTCAGCGCAAAAAAGGACGCAATCGTCAACATCGGCGGCATTCTAGCAATGAACAGTCGTTCCCTTTTCGAAAAATGCAGGGACCGCTTAATTTTGATGGAAGGCTTCAGCACTTATGGCGGGCTTGCAGGAAGGGACCTTGAGGCAATGGCGCGCGGCCTGTTTGAAGGCTTGGACGAGGCATACCTTGAAAGCAGGACAGGCCAGACCGCATACCTGGCATCAGGCCTGAAGGAAGCAGGCATTCCGGTCGTTTGGCCTCCAGGAGGCCATGCGGTTTATATTGAGGCAAAAAGCCTGTTCCCGCAGATTCCGCAAGGCGAGTTTCCTGCACAGGCGCTTGTGATAGAACTTTACAGGGAGGCAGGAATCCGCTCAGTGGAAATCGGTTCCATAATGTTCGCAGAACCGGATGAACACGGGAAAATCCATTATCCCAAGCTTGAGCTCACGCGCCTGGCAATTCCGCGCAGGGTTTACACAAACTCGCACATGGATGTCGTGATAGAAGCCCACAAGAAAATCCTTGAAAGGAAGGAAAAAATCAGGGGCTATAAGATTGTGAAAGGCGAAGGCCCAATGAGGCACTTCATTGCATGGCTGGCGCCGGTGAAATAATTTATTTCACGAATTCCACGTTTTTCATTCCCTTGAAGGCGTTGTCGCCTGTGAGGAATTTGGCGTTTTTTTCGAGCGCCAATTGGTAGCCGATTGCGTCGATATAGGAAAGGCGTTTTGCCTTCTCCTTAAGCCTGA
>JAPLVS010000034.1 GCA_026396995.1 Candidatus Iainarchaeum sp. | reverse complement strand
TTCTCTTTTTTTATCATGTAAAGGACGATAAGGCCGTCTGCGACAAATTCCTCAACGCCGAACCTGCTGAATTTCCCCTCCTGTGCCGGGACTTCGGACAGCGCAATCGTCGTGCAGCCGAGGTTCTTCACTGATTTTTCAAGGTCGAATATCGCCCTCCTGACCTTGAACTGGTCCTGGAAGTAAAGGCTTATCAGGGAAACCGAATCAATAACAAGCCTTTCCGCATTCACTTTGGAGACAGCATCCTCTATGGTCATCAGGAGCTCGTCGAAATCGTAAAGTTCAGGCTTGCGCAGGGAAAGGTCGCCGTCAGCAATCATCTTGTTTATGTCCCAGTTGAAGATGCGCATCTGCCTTATCGTTTCTTCTATCGACTCCTCAAGGGAAATATAGCAGCCGCGCTGCCCCATTCTCAGCCCTTCAACCAGGAAATTCATTGCAAAAGTGCTTTTTCCTGTGCCTGTGGAGCCGCTCAAGAGGACAAGGGAATCCTTCGGAATGCCGCCCTCGACAAGCTCGTCAAAGCCCTGTATCCCGGTAGGCATCCTGTTGATATGCATTGGCACTGCCTGCGCCTGCCTTGGGCTGAAGTCCTTTGCAGGCTCAGGCCTCGGAACAGGTTTCGCGGCAGCTTTTTTCCTTTCCCCGATAGTGGGAAAATCAAGCTCTTCCAGTTTCGGGCCTTTTTTCCGCTCTTCTTCGTCCGCAACCATCAGCTCACTTCCAGGCAGGCTTTTTGCCTCTGGGTTTCTGCTCTTCCTTCCATGCAAAATAAGAATATACTGCTGGCGCCAACCCCAATGCAATTACCGCTATAATAAGGCCGGCAAAAGCCAGGGCCGATTCAAGGAAAGCCAGCAGGAAAATAATTATTGCCATCACTGCAAAACAAATGCTCCCGAACTTGTGGGTTTTTTCCCATACCAGGTCTGAGCTCATGGTCCAGGGAGTGCGTATGCCTATAAACCAGTTCCTTTTCGATTTCCTCATGAGCAGGGCAAGGTAAAGGAACAAAATCGCCATGGCCGGCAAAAGCATGAAATTCATTTTTATCTCGAAGCCAAGGCCTGCCATTATTGTAAGCACGTGCATGTAAAGCAGGAAAACCGAGAACAGCACGATGAAGCCCTCGAAATAAGGCATGAAAGCAGCATAGTTTTTCCTCAGCGGGTCAAGCACCGGCAGCACGATAAAAAAAAGGCCCATGACAAGCAGGAGCATCGGCATAATGTAGATGGCGATGCTCTTGTCCATATACGCGTCGATTTCACTATGGATATTCCAGTGCGTCGGAATCCTGTCAGGGAGGCCGGGATAAAAATAAGCGCCAAGCGCAAAGCCGATTGCTGCAATGATGATCACGGCCGCAAAGGCCCTGTTTGAAGCCAGCAAATTTTTCATTCCAACACCTAGTAAGATAAGCCCTTCTGCATTTAAAAAACCTTTTCCTGCCCGAAGCACCCTTTCAGACAAGCCTTTTCGCTGAAAAGGCCATAAGGAGGATAACTGCAAAAAAGGACACAGCCGCGCCATAGGCAAACACGGAAACATGCCCGAAAGAATCCCACAAAATGCCGGCAATTATGCCGGATGGCAGGGATGCAATGCCTGTAAATGCCTGGAATGTGCCGAGCGCAGTTCCACGATTCTTTGCGCCGGCAAGGTCGGAAACAAACGCCCTCTCTGTTGCATCAACAAGCGCGAAAAAAAGGCCGTAAATGAAAAACAAAACAAGGAAAGCCCAGGGCGATGCAAGGAAAATGAAGCCAAGGCAGGTAATGGAAAAAAGCGCATAGCCTGCCAAAAGCACTTTTTTCCTCCCGATTTTATCGGAGAGAATGCCTGCCGGAACTGAAAAAAATGTCGAGACAAGATTGAAAACAGTGTAAAGCACTATCGGCACTACGACCGCAAGCCCGCCCGGAAGGGAAAGGCTGCTGCCCATGATGAAAAACATGTAGGAAAAATTCGCCAAAGCGAAAATTGTCGCGACCAGGATGAAAGCCTTCAGGTTTTTCGGCAAAGCCGAAAGGCTGATTTTAACAGAATCCTTTTTCACTGCGGTCTTTTCTTTGACCAGGAAAAGCGGGGCAAGCGAAACAAAGGAAATTATTCCTGCGGTAAGGAAAATCGCGGCAAATGAAAAGCCGAAAAACCAGTAAAGCGCGAGGGCGAGGACAGAGCCAAGGACTGCGCCTCCTGAATCGAAAGCGCGGTGGATGCCGAAGCCCCTGCCCCTGTTTTCACTGGAAGTTGAAGCTGCAAGCAGCGCATCCCTCGGCGGCTCCCTTATGCCCTTGCCGAGCCTTTCCGCTGACCTCAGTACAAGCACCACAGACCAGGCCGAAGCAAAAGCCATAAGGAATTTTGAAACAGATGCAAGGAAATAGCCGAAGAAAACGAAAGGCTTCCTTTTGCCGAGCCTGTCAGACAAGCCACCGGAAAAAACCTTCGCAATTGCAGCAGCCGCTTCGCCTATACCGTCGACAAGGCCGAATGCAAGCCCGCCCCCGCCCAAGGACTGGATGAAAAGCGGCAGGATTGGAAGAATCATCTTGCTTGCAGTGTCATTGATGAAGCTGACAATGCCGAGAAGGTAAATGTTCCTGTGGATTTTAGAATTTCCTGCCATTCATTATCATTTCTTCCAGAGCCGTTCCCTGTGCAACCAAGCCATCCGGTTTTCATTTTTTCCATAAGCCGTGCAGGTTGCAGTATTCCCTTGCCGAAACTTCCTTGGCTTTCACGCAGAATTCGGCTTCAGGCTTTTCCCCTGGCTTCAGGAACTTTTTGAAAGAATGCCCATCGGCCAAAAGCTCAATCCACTGGATGAAATGCGCTTCTTCCATCGGATGCGGAATCGAGCCGATTTTCACCTTAAACCCGTTCGCTGTTTTTTCAATCACTGGAACATGCTTCTCCATGCCGGCATCCTGGGATTTTTCCTGCAATAATTCCATGGGCTGGCCGCAGCACACCAAAGTGCCGGCTCCCGCTCCAAGCACTTCGACAATGTTGCCGCAAACATTGCACCTGTAAACCTGCAGTTTTTGAGTCATACGACACCACCCACAATTGAAGCAAAAAAAAGCCTTTAAAGGTTCGCTTTAAGCCATTTCCCGAGCTTTTTGGCAGCCTTTGCCCTGTGCGAGAATCTGTTTTTTTCCAAGCGCAGCATCGAGGAAAGCGTTTTTTTCATCCCTGCCGGAATGAATATTTTTTCGTATGGCAAAACATCTTTTTTCCTGTCGTGCACTTCACCGCAGATTGTGCCGCAAAGCACCCCCTTAAAGCTCTTGAATTTTTTTCCGTCCGCTGTGAAGCAGATTATCGTCTCGAAGCGCGCTTTCCTTGGTTTTCCTTCGATTTTCCGAAGCAATCCCTCGAAGCCGATCGATTCGTACACGCGCTTTGCCTGCGAGCCCGGAAAGTTTTCGAATGCCTCGAAGAAAACGCCTGTGTCTTCCGCAATCACCGGGGCCTTCACGATTGCGAAGGCCTGCTTCGCTTTTGCAATGGCTGTTCTTTCCAGGGAATCGCAGCCCTCGCGGAGGCTTGCCTTCACAAATTCAAGCCTTATCCCGAAAGGCGAAAGCTTTTTCCTGATTTCATTGAACTTGTGCCTGTTCCCTGAAACAAGCGCCAAAGAGAATGCCTTCATATATCGTCAGCCCAAAAAACAATCCCGGCATGGTTATTTATTCTTTTATTATTCCCATATGATTCATGAAACTGCTTGTTTTCCTCGCAATCGCCTTCATGGTTTCCTTCGTGTTCCTTCAGGGCTGTTCGCTGAAGGATTACGGGGGAGCGGCCACCAACACCCCTGCAGCGAAGACCGAAGACGCCGTGAAGGCGTGCAAGGCATTGTGCAATGAGACAAGGGATAACGGCATTGACATTGAAAACGGGCCGTGCCTGAGCACGAAAAACCAGGGCTGGAATGTCCTGGGCTGGGTGTGCGATGTAGCGCACAGCCCGAGGGAAGAGGTTGACGACCAAAAGGAAAACCAGTGCCCTGAATTCGGTGTCACTGTCTCAAGGTTTGTCGAAGTGTCGCCCCAGTGCACTCTTGTAAGGGCTTCCGAATGACCGGAAGCAGGGCGCAAAGCGGAAACGAAAGTTAAAAAAAGCATTGCCTGCTAAATTGGATTCTACAATCTCAAATCAGAGAGCAAAACAAACGCCTGGTGGGGGGAAAATGACTGACTGGCATTCGCTTGAAGCAGACAACGTTTTCAAAAAGCTTGAGGCCTCGAAAAAAGGCCTGAGCGCAAAAGAGGCCGGAGAAAGGCTTGAAAAATACGGGAAAAACGCGATAGAAAAAAAATCCAAGATAAGCGCGCTCAAGATTTTCATAAGCCAGTTCACTGATTTTTTGATTCTTATCCTGCTTGCTGCCGCTGTCATTTCCTATTTCATGAGCTTCATTCCGGGCGAAGAAGACCGCATTTTCGACACCATCCTCATCAGCGCAATCCTTATCGCCAACGCAATCATAGGATTTATCCAGGAATACAAGGCAGAAAAAAGCATCCAGGCATTGCAGAAAATGAGCGCCCCGAAATCCAATGTCATAAGGGACGGCGTGCTCCAGGAAATAGACTCCGAGCTGGTAGTGCCTGGCGACATTCTTGTGCTTGAGCAGGGCGACAAGGTCACCGCAGATGCAAGGATTATCGAGGAAGCGAACCTCCAGACAAACGAATCCGCACTGACAGGTGAAAGCCTGCCTGTCTCGAAAATTGTCGGAGCGCTAAAGGAACACACTGTCCTCGCAGAAATGAAAAACATGGTTTTCATGGACACGATTGTCGTGAGGGGAAGGGCAAGGGTTGTTGTCACAGGCACAGGCATGAGCACAGAGCTCGGCAAAATCGCGGAACAGGTCGCTGAAACAGAGGAAAAACAAACCCCGTTCCAGGAAGAGCTGGACAAGCTCGGCAAAAAGCTCGGAATTATGATAATGATAATAATCGCATTTGTTGCAGCATTGCAGTTTTTCCTGGGCATGGGCCGCAATCCGCTTGACATCTTCATGGCTGCGGTTTCGCTGGCTGTCGCAGCAGTGCCTGAAGGCCTGCCTGCGATTGTCACCCTCGCGCTCACAATCGGTGTAAGGACAATGGCGAAAAAGAACGCGCTCGCAAGAAGGCTGCCTGTCGCGGAAAGCCTCGGCTCTGTCGACACGATCTGCACAGACAAGACAGGCACCCTTACAGAAAACGTGATGACTGTCAGGAAGGTCTTCTCTTCCGACATAGAACTCGATGTGAGCGGCGAAGGCTTCGCCACAGAGGGAAAATTTTCGCTAAAGGGAAAGGAATCAGACCCGGACAAGCTTGAAGAACTCCTAAAATGCGGGGTTTTGTGCAACGATGCCACAGAAGGCGCGGACGAGCACGGGAAAACAAAATTCATGGGAGACCCGACAGAAATCGCACTGATTGTTTCAGCGGAAAAAGCAGGCCTTGACACGAAACTGGAAAGGGAAAAATACCACAGGGTGAGCGAAATCCAGTTCTCGAGCGAAAGGAAAATGATGACAGTTGTCTGCATGGAAGGAAGCAAAAAAACAGCATATTCAAAGGGAGCGCCTGAAATCCTCATAGGGAAGTGTGCGTATATCCTCTCAAACGGCAAAAAGGAGAAACTTTCGCCGAAGGACAAGGAGGAAATACTCAAAAAGAACAGCGAATGGGGCGGGCAGGCTTTAAGGGTATTGGGGTTCGCATACAAGGAAGTCGGAAAGGAAATCAAGGATGAGGAAATAGAAAGGGACCTTGTCTTTATCGGAATGCAGGGAATGATCGACCCGCCGAGGGCAGGTGTCAGGGAAGCGCTCGAGGACTGCAGGAAGGCAGGCATAAAAGTTGTGATGGTCACAGGCGACAACATCAACACAGCGAAAGCCATCGGGAAAGAGCTCGGCTTTGCAGCCGAAGGCGCGCTCAGTGGATACGAAATAGAGGAAATATCGGATGAAAAGCTTGCCAAAGTGCTTGAGAAAACGGAAATATTCGCAAGGGTCGACCCAGCCCACAAGGTCAAAATACTCGAGGCCCTGCAGAAAACAGGCAGGATTGTTGCCATGACAGGCGACGGGGTGAATGACGCGCCTGCACTCAAGCGCGCAGACGTTGGAATAGCAATGGGGATAAGAGGCACCGATGTCGCAAAGGAAACAAGCGACCTCGTGCTGTTGGACGATAATTTCATCACAATAAGGGACGCTGTAGCCGAAGGGCGCGGTATTTTTGACAACATCAAAAAATTCGTGAATTACCTGCTCTCTTCGAACACGGCAGAAGTGCTGGCAGTGTTCATTTTCACACTGCTTGCGCTCGCAATCAATTTCGGGCCTGGCGCGGTGATACTGACGGCCGCACAGCTTTTATGGATAAACCTGCTCACAGACGGCCTGCCGGCAATCGCACTCGGCCTTGACCCGAAATCCGAATTCGTTATGAAGAGGAAACCCAGGAAAAAGAACGAAGGGGTCATAGATAAAAGGATGCTTTTCTCGATTATCACTATCGGAATTGCAATGGCTGCGGTGATATTGGGCGTGTTCTTATGGGAATTCTTTTACTCGGAAGGCACAGACCTCACTGAAAAAATGGTGAGGGCGCAGACTGCAGCATTCACCTGCTTTATCATATTCGAAATGGTGAGGGTGCAGACAGTGAGGGCATCGTTCAGGACAAAGCTCCTCACAAACAAATGGCTCTGGATGGCAGTATCAGCGTCTGTGATACTGCAATTGGTGGTTTTATACACGCCGCTGAACACTTTCTTCAGGGTCGTGCCGCTCACAATCAATGAACTTGACGGCATCGTGCTGGGCGCAATAGTGTTCATTGCCCTGACCATTCTGATAGTAAAAGCCGAAGACAGGCTTTTCGGGCAAAGGGAAAGATGAAGCGGTTGCGAAGCGCAACTGCTTATTCCAGCGCCTGCACAGGCCGGGTTTGCCTGCTCTCAGGCCAAGCGCGGTTTATTCCATCGCGAGTGCCTGCACCGGGTCGAATTTGCTTGCCTTCCATGCGGGATAAAGCCCTGCAGCAATGCCTATGCAGACAGCGAAGGTGAAAGACTCAAGCAGAAGCTCAGGGGATACAAGGATATCAAAGCCGGATGCCTGCGACAATGGAATGCTCGCAGCAATGCCTAGAAGGCAGCCCAAGACCCCGCCGATGATGCCGATAAAGGCAGACTCGTAAAGAATCATCACCATTATGTTAGAATTTGTCCACCCTGTCGCCTTCAGTGCGCCTATTTCCTTGAACCGCTCCATTATGCTCATCAGCATGGTGTTGATTATGCCGACTCCGGCAACTATGGCAGCAATCGCTGCGACAGCGAAAACCATGCTCCGTATGTCGCCGATCGCCGAGGCAATTGATTCCGAGAACTGGGCTGTGTTCGCAATCTGGAGCTTTTCGCCGTACTTGAACTTCAGAAGTTTCGCCACCTTGTCTATTTCCTCGGGATTCTCGAGAGAAACAGAAAAATAAGCCACTTTTTTTGCAGGGAACCCTATAAGCTCCCTCAAATCGTCAATGTTCATGAGGATTGCGCTGTTGGATGTCTTGGAGCCTGTCTTGTACACGCCTATAACCTGGAATTTTTCTCCGTTGATTTTTATGCTGTTGCCGGGAAACTTGTTGTATTTGTCCTGTATTTCAGTGCCGATTATGACCTTTCCCTTTTCACCCGGCTTAATGTGCCTGCCGGCAACTATCTCCCCGGTGACACCGGAAACAGATTGCCCTGTTGTTTCCTGCGAAAAATCAGTGCCTATAAGCCGCACCATATTCATGTAATCGAAGCCAGAGCCCTTGCCCTCCACGGATTTGGCAAGGCTCATTATAACAGGCTCGGCCTTCTTCACGCCATAAACGCTTTCGAGTTTGCCCCTGTAATCCTCGTCCAGCTGCGAATACATCGGGCCCATGCCGCCTTTCTGGAACACCATTATGCCCTGAAGCTGGCCCACTGCGCCCTGGACATCCGCAAAAAGGCCGTCGACAATCGAAACAAGCGCGATTATGGAAAGAACGCCCACAGCAATCATGAAAACAGAGAGGAAAGTCCTGCTCTTTCTCCTGAAAAGGTTGTAAAACGCCATCTTAATCATTTTAATCCTTCCTTCCGCCTCACTTATGGTACGAGACCGCATTCTTCTTGGGCCTGTTGTTTTCCTGTATGTCTATCAGGCCGTCCCTGATATACACTTTCCTTGTGGCAAAGTCAAGCAGGCTCGGGTCGTGGGTTACAAGCACAAAGGTCTTGTCGTGGTCCTGATTCCAGTGCAGCATAGCCTCGACAACCTTCCTTCCGGTGACAGTATCAAGGTTGCCTGTCGGCTCATCCGCAAGGATTATTTCAGGGTCGTTTATGAGGGCGCGGGCAATCGAAACGCGCTGCCTCTGCCCGCCACTCAGTTCGCCTGGCTTGTGCAGCATCCTGTCCTTCATGTCAAGCAGCTCGAGGAGGTCTCTCGCCCTTGTGATGCCCTCGTTCATGTCCATTTTCACAGGCTCAAGCGGAATCATAACATTCTCAAGGGCATTGAGCGTCGGAATGAGATTGAAGGACTGGAAAACAAAACCGATTTTTTTCCTGCGGATCATAGCAAGGCTCCAGTCGTCCATTTTCGAAATGTCCTTCCCGTCGACCAAAACCTGCCCGCTTGTCGGCCTGTCAAGGGCGCCCAAAAGATGGAGCAGCGTGCTTTTCCCTGAACCGCTCGGCCCAACAATCACTATGAAGTCGCCTTTCTCTATTTTTATGGATACGCCGCGCAATGCCTCGACTACAACCTTGTCCATCTTGTATTTTTTAGTGACATTCCTTGCCTCGATAAGGCTAGCCATATGCCATCACCCCGGAAATTCCCTGCCGGCAGTTCCTTGCCCACACAAGCTTAACCACCGCTGATCGCCTCTACAGGATTCATTTTGCTCGCCCTCCAGGCAGGATAAATGCCTGCGGCAAGGCCGAGCGCCATCGCAAAAACAAAAGAATTGATGATAACGGTTGTTGTGACAACCGACGGAATGCCGTAGCCTTTCGCTGCCTCAGAAACCCCGAAGCCGAGGATTATTCCGGCGATTCCGCCGAGCATGCCTATGAAAACAGACTCGTAAAGGACCATCTTCATCACATCGCCGCCTGTCCAGCCGGCTGCCATCATTGAGCCGATCTCTTTTGTCCTTTCAAGCACGCTCATAAGGATTGTGTTTATTATGCCAACTCCGGCAACAAAGGCGGCAAGGCCGCCGATAAGCACAGCAACTATGTCGAAAGAGCCGAGGATGTCTGAGAAAACGCTTGAAAGGTCTGATGTCGTCATGAAATCAATCTTGTCGCCCATCCTGAACTCCATTTTCTGTGCCATTGCCTGGTCTTCTGCTGGATTCTGCAGCTCCGCAAAGAATGTGTGGACAATGTCGGAAGGGGTGCCGGAAATCTCCCTTCCGTCTTCGATGCTCATAAAAATAATGCCGCTGAACATTTCAGACTCGGTCTTCAGGATTCCCTTGACCCTGAACTTCTTGTCGTTGAGTTTGATGGTCGAGCCCACATACTTGTGCATGTTCTCCTTGATGCCCTGGCCTATTAAAACATAGCCTGAATCGCCTGGCTTAAGCATGCTTCCCTCTGCGATTTCCCCGATCCAGATATTGCTCCTCAGCTTGTTGTATGCAGTGAGGTCGGCTGCATAAATGGACGGGATGCTTGAAATTGATGATGCCTCGCTAAGGCTCAAAGGCTTGCCGTCGACCGATGTCGGGACAAGCCACAATTCCGGGACGACGACGCGCACGCCCTGCATTGATGCGATTTCAGTGCCGTACGAAGCATCAAGCCTCGAGAGCGAGTTGTCCGCCACATCCTTTTCCCATGCCCAAACGCCCTGCATGCCGCCTATAATGCTTTGGTATTCCTGGGTAACGCCGTCCACCACAGACATGAGGCCTATGATTGCTGCAACCCCTATCGCTATGCCGAGGACTGAAAGGAAGGTGCGGCTCTTGCGCCTGAAAAGGTTGAGGAAGGAGAGCTTTATCATTTTTCACACCCCCATTCCCCTGAAAGCCTGGAAAAGGCTGGGAAAGAGAGCTTTGCCATTGAAAGCCCTCACAGTTTCCTTATCGCAAGCTGCCTGAACACCATCTTCACAATGAAATACAGCATGGCGAGGATGATTATCACGAACACGTAGGGTATGTACGGGTTTGGCTCAGGCATCTTCGAGATATAAAAGGAATATTTTTCCTCCATTTTCTGCGGCTGGCCGAGCTCGTCGATATAGGTTATGATTATCTGCACGTCGTGGTAGCCTACCGCAGCGTTTTCCGCGACCGCCAGGTCAAAAATGCCAGCGCTGGAGTCGTCGGCCTCTATGCTGCCAACATAGGATTTTTTCGGGCCGATTATCGAATCGTCAGCGATAACCTCGATTTCGACTTTTTTCGCGTCCTCCTTGCCGAGGTTGTCAAGCTGCACAGAAAGCGAAAAGGTTTCGCCCTGCACTATGTTCTTTGAGTCCTTTCCCTTTATGGAATAGTCTATGCCTGACACTATAAGCTCCGGATAGCCGTAAACCTGCAATGCGAATTTTTCCTCGGCATTTTTGTCGCAGTTGATGCAGTTCGCGGTTGCCTTGAACGAATAAACGCCTGGGTCGATTTTTTCGCTCGGCTTCAGCCTGAATTCCACCATCTTGGTTTCGCCTGCCGCAATGCCGCCGAGGTCATTCTTTGTCTCCGAGAGAAGGATGAATTTGCCGAAATCACTTGCCCCTATAAGCGAAAACTCGGTGGAAACGTTCCTTGCCTCTATCGAGCCGGTGTTCTTTATTCCGGCCGTGACCAGGATTTCCTCGCCCGTGTGCGGGTAATAGTTGGAGACCTTAAGGCTGTCTATGGAAAGCCTGTATATTTCGGAAACCGCAACAGAAACGTTCGCATAATCCGTGACGGTTTCCCCGAGGTTCTTGTACTGCATCTGCAGCGAAAAAACATAACTGCCAGCCTGGATGCCTTCCTTTGCCCTCGCCCTGAAAACAACGGTCTCGGTTTCGTTCGGGCGTATTTCCGCAACCTGCTTTTCTGTTTCAATCGGCTCAAAATACTGCCCTGGAAGCAGCACAAGGTTTATGTCGGTCGCCTTAACGACAGTGCTGTTCTTTATGTCCACTGCCAGCGCCACCTCATTGCCGGCATACACCGCCGACGGCTTATAAGACGAAGAATCCACCTTAAGCAGGTAGAAAGCCCAGGATGCCGCGCTGGCGGAACCGAGCAAAAGCAACACAAAAAAGACTGGCAAAACATATTTCTTCATAAAAAACAACCTCCAAGTCATAAAAATAATTTTCAAGCAAAATTGTCAATCGAAGTCTTCTTCAAAAACCTTGTTCCCTTCGAACTCTTGATGGTCTTCACGCTCTGCAGCAGTTTCTGGGCGAATTCCTCGAGCTGCTCCGGCTTGATAAGGACAATCCTCTCGCCCTCGTCCCCGATTATTATCAGGTTGTCGCCTGCGTTAATGCCGAAAAAATCCCTCATCTCCTTCGGAATGACTACCTGGCCCCTGCCGCCGACCTTCGACATCCCGATGAGATGGCCCTCGCAGATCCTGTGTTTCATATTTTTCATACCAATCACATAAATTATACAAATAAGAAAAATACACCTATGCTATTTTAAAGGGATTGGTTCAATGCCGCCCCTATAGCCGGAGCATCCTTCCGGCATCTTCAGCCGGAACGGCCCTTATGCCTTTTTCCTCGAGTTCGCGCAATACCGCAAGGCCGTCGCGGTAATCCACAGGCCTGATGGCATCGCGCACAACAAAAACCTCAAAGCCCAAGGCAAGCGCAGCCAGGGCAGTGAATTTCACGCAATATTCTGTCGCAAGGCCGCAGAAGAACAGTTTTTTCGCATTGTGCTTGCGGAGGAATGCCTCAAGGTTCGTGCCTGGAAACTTGTCATGACCCGGTTGCTTCACTATTTCGCTTTTTTCCGCAAAGCTTTTGAGTGCCTCTACAAATTCAGCGCCCTTTGAGCCAACAACGCAGTGCTTCGGCCAGTTTTCTGCGCTGAACTCAGGGTCGTTCTCCGAATGCCAGTCCATTGTGAAAACCACAGGCGCTTTTTTTGCAGATGCTGTTTTCACCAGTTTGAGGATTACAGGGATTACCTGTTCTCCTTCAGGCACATACAATGCCCCGCCTTTCAGCGCAAAATCGTTCTGCATATCGATTACAATCAGCGCCGAATCCATCAAGACCACTCCCTCATTCGGCCAAATGCAGCCTTTTGCTTGGCTTTGCAGGCCTGCCTGTTTTAAAGCACGGCTTTCCGCCCATTTCGACGATGTCCGAGGTGGCAAACCTGAAATCGAAAACAGAACCGGTGCCGATTGCATCAAAGAATTTCCCGTATTTTTTCTCTGCAGCCATGAACTCAGCGGTTTTTTTTGCATTGAAGCCTGAAGAAAGGAAAATCTTGACATGCCCAAAGCCTTTTTCATCGAGAGCCTTCCGAACTTTCCTTGCGAGTTCAACAGTAACGCCTTTGCCTTTTTTTGCCCCCTCGCCCCTGTTTTCCCAGCAGGTGTCGATTCTCACGCCATATAATTTTTCGCCTAATGCCTCGGCTGTGCGCAGGGAATCAGTTATTTCTTTATTATAAGTGTCTATAAGGGCGATGACCTTGCTCTCTGAACCGAAGTGCTTTTCGAATTTTTCAGCTGTTTTCACAGTATCATTGAAAACCAATACAAGCGCGTGCGGGATTGTGCCCATGCCTTTCCCGCCGAAAGAAGAGGCACCGATGTCTGTGCTCACGCCGGTGGCGCCGCCGACCCAGGCAGCATATGAAAGCTCGCGGTCAGAGTCAAAACGCCAGTGCCTTGCCCCGAAATAATACACTTCCTTGCCCTTTGCAACAGAGCAGATTTCATGCATTGCCGAGGCAATCGTGGTGCCTGCGCTCAAAACGCCCAAATACATTGTTTCAAGCGCAACCAGTTCCTGCACAGGACCCTCGATTTCCATCACGGTTTCCTTTGCAGAATAGGGTTCGCCGTCGTACAATGCGCGAACCCGTATTTCCTTGCCTGGAGCGTATTTGCGGATTATTGCAATCGCTTCATCTATTCCGCAAACAATCCCTGGCCCTTTCTGGAAGAAAACCTGGTATTTCACCCGCGGATTCAGGCCTTCCTTTCCAAGAATTTCTTTCGAGTGCAAAAAATACTTGTCGGTAAAAGGCATGAAGCCATCTGGAAGCGCAAATGCCGCCCTTCTCGGATTGATGATTCGTGCCATACTATCAAAGGGGAATGAAAGGTAAAAAAAGGTTTGTCCTATACTGGTACTTATGGCGACACTGCAGCGGCGCCCTGGCAGGATAAGCCGCATCGTCCAAAGGGGCAAGAGAAGCAGGGTTATTGATGCTGTTGACCTGGGCTGTGGACCGGTCATGGAGGACCTTGGCAGATTCGCAAAGAAGCCGGGAAGGCGCCTGCAGGGCGTGGATTTCTATTTTGCGGGAGGCTTTTTTCCGGCAAGAAAGCCGTTTTCCGTCAAGGGAAAAAGCGATGTCAGGGTTTTTCCGGAACTTATTGAAAAAAGGCTGAAAAAATACAGGCGCAACAGCGTAAGGCATTTCCGAATGAAAATAGTTATCTCTTCCTGCGGCTCTTGGGCAAGGGAAGAGTTTCGCTCGGTGTGGGGGCCTGTATTCCGCCATATTCAAAGGGCATTGGCGCGGAACGGGCGATTCAGGATTGTGGATAATGAAGCAACAGTTGACATGGCGAATGAACTGTTAAAGGAAATCGGCTTTGAAACCTATAAAAGAAGAGCGGAATTGGGCGAGCTTACTACAGCCTGGGAAAGAATATATGCAAATCGCAGGAAGCCAGAATCCTGGCCCTATGCCCTGGTCGCGGTGAAAAGAGCCGGCTGAACAAAAGGCATGCCGCAGATTTGCAGCCGTTGATTTTAAAAAGACAAAAAGCGCAATACTTATGCCGCACGGGTAGGGAAGTGGCCAAACCCACCAGCTTTAGGAGGCTTTTGCCCTAAGGGGGCTTTGACCTGAAAGAGCTGGCCGCTTAGTGCGTTCCCAGGTTCGAATCCTGGCCCGTGCATGGCCCTCTGGGTTCGTTGCCTCACCTTTTTAAAAGGGTTTCGGTTGAGGAAGGTGAGGTTATGAGAAAAAAATTGCATGACTTCGACAAGATGCTCGAAGACGAAACCCGCCGCGTGAAAACGGAAAAAACTTCAGCCAAAAACCGGAAACTGATATTGCAGTACAACGACTTCAATTTCTCGCGCGGCTTAAGCAAAGCAAGGGTGATAAGGAACTCCATAAGCCTGCGCATGATAGTGCGAAGGCTGAAGAAAGATTTGGATGTGTTCGCAAGAAAAGACATAGAAAAGCTCTTCTTGATGATGCAAAAAGAGGGCCGGGCCGAGTCCTCGATTGCAACCGACAAGGTTGTCTTGAAGTCCTTCTTTAAATGGCTTAACAACGGGGAGGAAGCTGAATGCACGAAATGGTATAAGTGTAGCGGGCCAAGCAATTCAATGAAATTGCCTGAAGAATTGTTGAACCAAGAGGAAGTAAAGGACCTGATAAAGTTTGCTTTCAACAAGAGGGACAAGGCCTTGATTGCAGTGCTCTGGGAGTCCGGGGCAAGGGTCGGAGAGATTGGTGGAATGCAGGTCAAAAACATTTCATTTGATGAATTCGGCTGCCGCATTCTCGTCGATGGGAAAACCGGAATGCGGAGAATCCGCCTAATCAACTCCGCTCCCTTTTTGGTTGAATGGCTGAATGCCCATCCCAAGTCCAGCGACCCTGAAGCGCCTTTATGGGTTTCCATAGAACAGAACGGTAGCGAGCAGCTCACTCACCGTTATATTATGAAAATGTTGAAGTGTGTGGCTAAAAGAGCGAAAGTCAAGAAGCCTGTGAATCCTCACAATTTCAGGCATTCCAGGGCAACCTATTTATCACAGCACTTGACAGAGGCCTTAATGAAAGAGTATTTTGGCTGGGTGCAAGACAGCAGAATGGCAGCAAGGTACATTCACTTGTCTGGAAAGCAGGTTGACGATGCCATCCTTAGATTACATGGCCTAAAGAAGGAAGAGCAGGAAGAAGATCTGTTGAAGAGAGAGCCTTGCCCTCGTTGCGGGAACAAGAATGACCCGAACAACGAAATCTGCGAAAAATGCTGGCTGCCTTTGAAGCCGAGTGCAATGCTGGAAATGGAGACAGTCAGGGAGAGCTCAGACCAAAGCTCAATAGTATTGCTTCAATTGCTTGACTTGGTTCAAAACCTTTCAAAGCAAAATCCTAACAAGCTCCAAGAGGCTTTTGCAGAGCTGAGGAAACAGATGGTTCCGGAGGTGGCGAATGAGTCTTGAAGTTATAATCGCTTTGCGCAAACTAAGGCAAGAAGTCGAAAAAGGCAACAAATTGAAGGAAAAGGAAATCCAGCTATTGGAAGAAATAAAGGAATGCTGCAAAACCAAAGGAGCAGGCTGATGGCAGGAGAAAGGGCTTGCGTTGTTCTTGGTGGTGGTTGGGGTTTTTAGGAATTTTCACTGCTGTCTTCTGGTGGAAAATTTTCTGTAAAGCAGAGCGGATGTAAAAAAGCCAATGAGTGTGAGGACTATTGCTCCGCCGGCAGCCAAATCGAAGTAATATGCGAGAGCCAATCCGGCTATAACCGAAGCGATTCCTGTCAACGCTGAAAAAATTATGGTTTGCTTAAAGCTTTTGCAGACAAGAAGGGCGGTGGATGCGGGTATGACGAGGAATGATGATACGAGCAATATTCCTACTATGCGCATGGATAAAACGACTGCTATTGCGGTTAGAACGACTAGCATGACGTTCAGGTTTTCAACTGGGAGGCCGGCTACGCGTGCTGATTCTTCATCGAATGTCATGAAAAAAAGCTCTTTGTAGAATGTCAAAAGAATTGCAAGCGTTGCTAGTCCGACTGCAAATATTATTGTAATGTCTGTTTCGCTGACGGCAAGGATGCTTCCGAAAAGGTACGAGAAGAGGTCTGCGTTGAAGCCATGTGAAAGGCTTACCAGGATTACGCCGATTGCAAGTCCGAACGAGAAGAAAATTGCAATCGCTGCGTCTCCGTAGACTTTCATTTGTTTGAGTTTTTGGATGCCGATAGCTGCAAGAACCGAGAATGCGAGCGCGGAAACCATTGGGTAAATGCCGAAGAACATGCCTGCAGCAATGCCTCCGAAGGAGATGTGGGCAAGCCCGTCGCCAAGAAGTGACATTCTTCGCAGTACAAGGAAAATTCCCATGGTTGCGCATATCAGTGCGATTAGTATTCCTGCAACAAATGCTCGTTGCATAAAGCTGTATTGGAGCAGTTCGATCATGCTGGCACCTGTCCGTGGTGGTGGGGCACGAGTTCCATGCCGGTTGAATAGGCGCAATGGAGGTCAGCTTTGTTGATTCCCTTGGAAATGTCATGCATGGTCACTGCAATGTTGACGCAGGCGAGCTTGTTCACTTTTTTTGATACCATGCCAATGTCGTGTGAAATAAGGATGAGTGTAAGGCCGAATTTTTCGTTCAGTTGCTTGAGGAGCGAGTAGAATTCGTGTTGTGCTTCGGCATCGACGCCGACTGTCGGTTCGTCAAGTATGAGAAGTTCTGGTTCGGCTGCAAATGCCCTTGCGATGAAAACGCGCTGTTGTTGGCCTCCTGAAAGCTCTCCGATGCGCCTTTCCCTGAGTTTTAACATGCCGACCACTTCAAGAGCCTTTTCTATTGCTGTATAGTCTGCTTTGGAGAGCTGTTTTGCCAGTCCTGCTTTTGCGAATCGCCCCATGCTTGCGGCCTCGAAAACTGTTGCCGGAAAATTCTGGTCAAAGCCTGTTGCCTTTTGCGGAACATAGCCTATGCGATTCCAGTCCTTGAATTCATTTATGTCTTTTCCAAAGAGCTTTATTGTTCCATTTTCGGGTTTAAGCAGGCCGAGAACAAGTTTCACGAGAGTTGTTTTGCCAGACCCGTTCGGGCCTATCATGCCTACAAAATCGCCTTTCTCCACAGAAAATGTCACATTGTCGATTGCAGGAACCGTTCCGTAACTGAAAGACACGTGTTTGAGTTCAAGAATCGTTTCTTTAATTTTTGCCATGTCAACTACACTCAAGAGATTCTTTAATTATTTCTAAATTTTCTTCCATGAGAGAAAGATAGTTTTCGCCGCGATGTTGTTCCTCTAGAGTGAGCCCGTGTATTGTGTTGAAAACCGCGACCTTGCCGCCTATTTCTTTGGCAATGGTTTGCGCAACTTGTGGGTTATATAGTTTTTCGACGAATACGGCCGTGATGTTCTTATCTTTCGCTTGCTCTATGATTGCAGCCACGACCGCCGGAGTAGGCTCGCCCTCGGCATTCACTCCCTCGATTGCAACCTGATTGCAGCCATACTCTTTGCAGAAATACGCCATGGTCGCGTGAGTGATTATTATGTCCTTATTCTTGCACGTTGCCATAGTGGTACGGAAGTTTGCATCAAGCGCGTCAAGTTCTGCCAGATATGTATTGGCATTGGCTTCGTAATAGTTCTTTCCAGCCGGGTCTGCTTTGACCAGTGCATCGCGAATGTTAGCCACCTGCTTCTTTGCATTCACCGGATCAAGCCAGATATGAGGGTCATTTCCAGGTTCGTCGGCATCTTGCGATGCTACAAGTTGTATCCCCTTGCTGGCATCAACGATAGTCAGATTGTTGTTGTCAATGCCTTCAAGCAGTTTTGGAGCCCATGAGTCTTCAATCACTCCATTAAGGATAAACACCCGCGCCGAACTGAGGGTCTTTATGTCGGAGGGGGTTGGTTCAAAGTCGTGCGGTTCAACGCCAACAGGCATTAGCGATGTAACTTCAACACGGTCTCCGCCAACATTTTTTGCAAAGTCATACATTGGATAAAAGCTTGCCACAACTTTTAGCTTGCCGCTGGTTTCAACTTGGCTTGTTTGCATACAACCGGCCAGAAAAAGAGCGCATGAAAAAAACACCACCAAGAACAATATTTTTTTTATCATCAAAACCACCGATTATTAGAAACCGCATAAAGTTAATAAATATTATCATCAATGTTATTAACATTTGCTGAGCAATGCGTGAAAATTATTAACTTGGGTGAAAAAATGGAGATTATTAGCATTTCTTTGGATCAGGAAAATGTAAGGAAAATAGAAAAAATAATGGGGGCGCTTGGAATCAAAAGCAGGTCTAAACTAATCAGGACTTCGCTGGATTCGCTTGTTCACGAATATGAGGTTCTTTCGGAACTGGAAGGCGTTCAAACTGTCGTTTTTATGGTTTCCCACAAGAGGGGGAATTCCGATATTTCGAGGATAATTCACGAATTTCAAAATATAATAAAAACAAACATTCACCACCACTCACCCAAGGGATGTTTGGACATCCTGATCGGAGAAGGAGATGCAAAAATCATCAGAAAAATGTACCAGGCAATAAATAACACTGGCAATTCCAGTTCTGTTTCCATAGTATAACTGCTTATTACAAAAATAGCGTGCGATGGTTGGTATTTATTTGCTTTTTTTCCAGAGGGGTACCTTTTGCTGCCTTGTCAAAGGAACCTGTTTTTCTCTCTTTCTTATGCCGTGCGCCTTGCAACGGTTTTTGCCGGCGCTTGTATGGCCGAAGCGATGACAACCATTGTAGCCCAGACTGCGATGCACGCCAGCAGCATTGCCATGCCGATTGTGGCGATTTCATTGAGCATTGTTGCGGTGTCTGCCACGCTTTTCATTGCGGTGAGATAAGGGAAATAGGGCACGATTTCCTGGTGCGCTACGTGTTCCAATGCCAGGCCTATTGTGCCACCCCCTAGAAGAGTGTGGTATTTTTTTGAAGCAAAAACCCATGCTGCAGTGGCAATTATCGCCGCAATAAAAGACGTTATCAGCCACATATCAATCACCACTCCAAAGAAGCAAGTTCAGATAGTTTTTCTCTGATTGGTATTAAAAATGTAATATTCGTAATACTTTCCAGGGCATATCGTAATAAGGTGGTTTTATGGAAAAAGTGAAAAGGATGGCTGTTTCGCTTCCGGCAGAGCTCGCTGGCGAATTCGAGAAAGCTATTGCAAGAAAAGCGTATTCGAATCGCTCCAAGGCTGTGGCTGATGTTTTCCGTGAGTATCTCTCAAAAATCGAATGGCAAAAGGACGGCAATGCTGTCGGCGCAATAACGATATTGTACGACCATCACAAGCGCGGTGTCACTGACAGGCTGACCGAATTGCAGCACGATTACGGCAGCCTGATTCTCTCAAGCCTTCATGTGCATCTTGACCACAACAACTGCCTTGAGGTCATTGTCGCAAAAGGTAATGCCAAACAAATCGAAAGCCTTGCGAACTCGCTAATAAGTGCAAGCGGGGTAAAACAAGGAAAACTTGCCAGTCTATCCTTCCATTAACTGACATTCACTGCTCCTCTAGCTCGCTTATTCTTGCCATTTCTTCCAGCATTATTTGGTCCAATTCATTATCTGGGCTAATTTAAATCAACGCCAATCTAATCCTTCCAAATTTTGCCTTAAAATTGCTTGCTCTGAATCCGATTTAAAGCCCAAAACAAGCTTCTTTCAGGAAATGGGAAGCTGGAGATTTAGATTTTTAAATCCCCGGCAAGCCAACAGTGAAATTAGCCCAAACAGAGGCTCATTTCAAGGGGCAGGAAGCCCATGAATAGTGACTGCTATTTTTTGTTCTTTTTTCCTGCGTTTTCAATTGCTTCTTTAATCATTTCTTTTGGCGGGTAAGGGTATTGTTTTCCTTTGTAGTAATAGGTTCTGCATCCGCATTTGCATTCCTGTTTGACGAATTCGGTTGTGTTTTTTGTTTTTTCTGATAGTTTTTCGCAGGGCAGGCATTTGGCTTTGCTGACTTGTTCTTGGATGTCTTTTCCATCGATCCTTATTGTCGGCGAACCAGTGAATTTGTATTTTTTTGCTTTTTGCTTTGAGTCTATCAGGGTTTCTTTGACGTCGGCGTTTGCGTCGAGTTCTTTTAGGCTGGTTTTGATTAGGTTTTTGGTTTTTACGCACCATGCGCAGTCCAGGATATATAAAAGGTGGATTTTCATTTTTGTTGTCCCCTGTTTTATTTGAGCCATTTTTTGATTTCTTCTTTGTCCGGGATTCTGCCTGTGCAAAACACTTTTCCGTCAATTGCGAGCGCTGGGGTTGCCATTACTCCGAAGTCTATTATTTTGTTTATGTCTGTGATTTTTTCGATTTCCGCTGTTTTGCCTGTTTCTTGCACGGCTTGTTTTGCGTTTGCTTCCACTAGTTTGCATTTTGGGCAGCCTGTGCCTAGGACTTGTATTTTCATTTTTTCACCTTCTTTTGAGTTTTTTTTATTTTGGGCAGCATTTTATGTTTTCTTTCATGATTTGTTTGAAGTCGCCGAGTGCGTCGTGTGTCCAGCAGTCGTCTCCTCCTGCGCTTTCTCTGAATGTTAGGGCCATTATTTCTGCGATGTCTCTGACTGTTGCTCCTGCTTCGAGTGCTCCTTTGAAGTGTTTTATGAGGCATGGTTTGGATCTGTTTTTTATTGCCATGGCGAAGCAGAACAATTGTTTTGTTTTTTCGTCAAGGCTGGTTTTTGCCCCGTATACCTCGTCTATTTTGTCTAGTTCGTTTGCGAATTCTGGAAAGCATTCTGCCAATAATCTCATTTTTGCACCTCCTTTTTTCAAGTTAAATCATTCCGAAAATTAATCCTGCGATGGCTGAATAGATTATCACTAAAGCGGTGTATGCTATTGTTTTTTTGTTTCCTAACACCTGTCTTATTACCAGTATTGCAGGAAGGCTAAGTGATGGCCCTGAAAGCAGCAAAGCCAGGGCTGGTCCTGAGTTCATTCCTTTTGCTATTAGTGCTTGCATTATTGGGACTTCTGTTAGTGTTGAGAAGTACATGAAGGCGCCGAAGATTGAGGCTATAAGGTTTGCTTGAATTGTGTTTGCGCCGACCAGGTTCACTACAAGGTTTTCTGGGATGAGTGGCGTGATAAAGCCTATTATTAGGACTCCGACAAACAGGTAGGGCAGTAATAGTTTGCTTATGCCCCAGGTTTCCGCGAGCCAGTTGTTTCTTACTGTTTTTTCGATTTTTAGGGCTGCAATTGCAATGGTTATTAGTGCAAAGACTGCCATTAAAGTCCATTTGATTGTTTGTTCTATTTGCAGGCCGTTGACTATCAGTATTGCCACCATTGAGACAAAAAATAGCGCCATGATTGTTTTTGGTGTTTTGGTTTCTTTGTCTTCTTCAAGTATTAATTCGCCTTTTTCTGTTTTTTCCCTGAACAACAAGGCCATCGTTATTCCCAGCACAATTGACATTGTTATTGCAGCGACTGCTCTTGCCAGGCCGATTTTGAAGCCTAAAACGCTTGCTGTCAGGAATATTGCCGCTATGTTTATGGCTGGCCCGGAGTAAAGGAAGGCGATTGCCGGCCCTAGCCCTGCACCTCTCTTGTATATGCTTGCAAACAATGGAAGGATTGTGCAGGAGCACACTGCAAGGATTGTGCCTGAAACAGCCGCAATTGAATAGGAGACATAGGGTTTTGCGTTTTTTCCAAGGTATTTAAGTATTGACTGTTTTTTGACAAAGACCGCTATTGCGCCGGCAATGAAGAGTGCCGGGACAAGGCAGGTTAAAACATGCAGTGTTGCGTATTCGTGCAGCATGTTGGCCATTGAAAGGACTGCTGTTTTGCCCCATTCACTGTTTGTGGGCAGAAAATAAAGAATTGCAAAAAATAGTACAAAAAAAGCAAATAGTTTGATTTCTTTTCCTTCCATTTTTTTCACCCGCCTGGTTTTGGTTTAAAATTTTTCATGAATGTGCAATCAAGGACTGGTTCACTTGCAGGACCCCCCGCGTTTGGTGCAGCACTTGTTGTTTGAAAGGCTTGATTTTTTGAAGCCGAGCGCTTTGAATATATCGCAAACGCGCAGGTCTTTGATTTTGTAATAGGTTTTTTTGCCTTCGCGCCTGGAACTGATTATTCCGGCTTTTTCGAGTTTTGCCAGCTGAAGGGAAACCGTTGACTGTGTCCTTTTGACTTTTGGAAAGATTTCACAGACGCATTTCTCGCCGCCCAAAAGGATTTCGAGAATGTTCAATCTTGTTTCGTCGGCCAAAGCCTTCAAAACCAGCAGTGATTTGCCATCAACCATAAAACATATTGATGAACGCCAATATTTAAAAGTTTATCGTGCTACTTTAGGTAGTGGGTTTTGATGAATAAAAAAATTTTGGCGTTGGTTTTTGTGGCTTTCCTGGTTTTCTCTGGCTGCACGCAGCCGGCCGGAACGCAGCCCCCTACCAGTGACGCAAATTTGGCTGGCGGCGAGAACTGCATTGATTCTAATGCAAAAACGTGCTTGGCTACTCCAAAACCGACCGAAATTCAGTCACCTACGCCGGAAAAGACGCCTGAGGACAAGAATGTGCGTGTTGAAGTTTACCACTTCCATGCAACCCGCCAGTGCAATTCGTGCATTACGCTTGGCAAGTTCGCTGAAAAAACAGTGAACGAGTTTTTCAGCGAGGAACTGGTATTCGGGAAAATCAAGTTCGGGCATGTGAATATTGAATTGCCTGAAAACAATGAATTGGTTTCAAGGTATGAGCCTTTGGGTTCATCGCTTTGGATTGGCACTTACATTGACGGCGAATTTCACAAGGAAGAGGATGTTTCGGTTTGGTACAAGTTGGGCAATGAATTTGAATTCAAGACTTACCTGAAAGGGGTCCTCGAGAAAAGGCTTTCAGGGGAGCTGGGCTGATTGGATTTAATGGCTTTCATGGAGGCAATGGGTTCCAGCGGAATTCCCTGGATTGCCGCGTTCTTTATCGGGTTAATGACTGCTTTAAGCCCTTGCCCGATGGCAACAAACATTACCGCAATCGCGTTCATTTCAAGAAAAATCAACAACAGCAAGCACACCTTGTTGGTGGGAACAATTTATGCGATTGGAAGGGCTCTCACCTACATTTTATTGACCGCCTTAATCGTGTACTTGGGGTTGAATATAAGGCAGGCTTCCTGGTCTCTCCAGCACTATGGAGAACTGCTGTTAGGGCCGTTCCTTGTAATATGCGGCCTTGTTTTGCTTGAAATCATAAAACTGCCAAGCATAGGAAAAGGCAGCAAAACACAGGGATTGGCTGAAAAACTTGCAGGCAAAGGCTTTGCAGGCGCCTTTTTGCTCGGCATTGTTTTCGCGCTTGCATTCTGCCCTTTCAGCGCAGTCCTATACTTTGGAGTGCTTGTCCCGCTTGCTTTAAGCACAAGCGACGCAATAATAATTCCCTTGCTGTTCGGGCTTGCAACCGGGCTGCCTGTAATCATTGCCTCGCTTCTCCTCGCGAAAGGCGTTTCCTGGTTTGGGAAGGCAATGAACAAAGCGCAAACCGCAGAAAAAACCTTAAGAAAACTGGCAGGCACGCTGTTCATTTTAGTTGGAGCGTACTTTATTGCATTAACCCTGCATTTAATCCCGTGAGAGCCTTCCCTCACCGAAGCGCGGTTTCCTTGAAAGTTTCCTGCCGCCAATTAAAAGGTTTAGTTTTTAAGTATATCCTTCAAGATATAGTATTATATCTTAAATGACATAATTGGTGTTTTTATGGATGAACTGTCTTTTAAAATACTGGATGCGCTTGGCAGCGGCTTGGGCAGCAGCATTTCAATAAGCAATCTTAAGGACAGGGCAAAGGAAAGGTCAGGCAAAGCCACTTACAAAAACATTTACGAGAAAACGCAGGAGCTTGCGCGGAACAGGATATTGAACCTTGAAAAGGCCGGAAAGGCCTCGCTTGCCAGCCTCAATTTTGAAAACCCCGCCGCTTTTGATTTGTTGAGCGAAATGGAATTAATCAAGAAAAGGAGGTTTTTGGAAAAACACTTAGAATTGCAGGCGCTTTTGTTTGGAATAGAAAGCTATTTTTCGCATGGATTCTATTTCATTGAATCTATTTCAATTATAAGGCCCGAGAGAAATGCAAAGTTGAACAAGGCAGAATTCCTGTTTTTGTTGAGAGAACCACTTCCAACCGGCACTGAACGCAATTTGGATTCGGACGATGACGGGGGGCAGGCAATCCAGAACGAAATCGAGTCAATTTATCCCCTAATGGGGTTGCTTCAGGACAGGCACAACCTGAAAGCGGATTTTTTGATTTTAAGGGAAAACAAGTTCTTCGAACTATTGAAAGAATCTGACAAGAACGCGTTGAAGGAAATGCTTTCAGACAAAATCGCGTTTTATTCCCCGCAGGCCTTCTGGCTCTCAATAAAGCGCGCAATGGACAAAGGAATTCGGATAAAAGCGGAAAGCGAAGAATTCAAGCCTGGAAAAACAAGCGAAAAAGACCTTTTCTACAACCTTAACAGGTTTGGCTATACTGAATTCGGGGAAAAACTACAGGCAGGCGCAAACATTGCAATTGAAAGCATTATAACCGCAATATTATTGCAGGGCAATGCAAGGAGAAAAGAGGCAATTCCGGTAATTCTCTCAAAGGCATTCGAAGACAAGGCCGGCAGGAAGCCGAATTACCGCCTGCTGGCGTTCCTGTGCGGGAAATACGGAAAACTGCCTGAATTGCTCGGACTGCTCAAAGCATTCAACAAAATCAAGCCATTCAAAGAAACTGAAACCGCAATCAGACTAATCGAAAAATCGAGCATTGAAGAAAAAAAGGCAGACTTGAATGCCTTAAAGGAAAAAATGAGGTTGTACAATGCCCTCTGAAATCGGAAAACAAATTATGGAAAAATCTTTCAAGCAAACCAAAATTTAACTCTAGTACGATAGTACAAAACATCCCGCTTTTCACCCTATTATAACCGTAGCATTTATATATTTTTGCTACTATTACAATAGTATGAATGAAGAAGTTGTTCTTAAGCAGTTGTATCTTTGGAATGACTGGTGGGTCAATGGCAGCGTCCCGAAGAATAAGCTGGAAACATTCCAACGCAGGGATTTAGTTTATATCAAGGAAAAATTAGAAAAGACCAAAATCCTGGCAATAGTGGGCCCTCGGCAGGTCGGCAAGACCACTTTGATGTATCAATCGATTGATTTTTTGCTTAAAGAGCTGAAAGTTAACCCGGCAAATATCCTGTTTGTGAACATGGATGACTTGCTTTTGAGGCTTAACACAGACAATTTTCTGGAAGACATTCTGCGGGTTTATTTTGAGAACATTTTAAAGAAACCAGCCAAGGATGCGGAAAAAACAGTTTTCTTGTTTTTTGACGAGATTCAGGCGCTTGACAACTGGAATTCCCAGTTAAAGAACTGGTACGACCAAAAATTTAACTTGAAATTCGTGATTTCCGGTTCCTCTTCAACGAACATCCTAGAAGGCAGCAAAGAGTCGCTTGCCGGCAGAATGGACCCACAACTCGTTTTTCCGCTCAAATTCTTGGAAGTAAACAGGTACAATGAAGTTGCGGAAAAGGGCTTTATTGATTCTGTCAATTGGGCTTTGAGGGACGCTTTAAGGCAATCCATTGCCAAAAAAACACCAAAACACTTGTTTGATGAACTTAAAAAGCAAAAATTGCAGTTGATTCCATTCGAGCAAAAAATACAAATCAATCTTAACACTTATTTCATCAGAGGCGGTTATCCAGGCCTATTGAAAAACAAGAAGACCAGCGAGGTCGAATCAGACCTGGACAATTACATCCAGGCGACTATTTACAGGGACATTGTTCAATTGTACGATGTCAGAAGCCCGAAAAAACTCAATGCTTTAATCACCCTGATTGCACAAACAGGCGTCAAGACAACATCATATGCAAATCTGGCTCATGACCTCCAGATAAGAAGCGAAACGCTGGAATCCTATCTTAGTTACTTAGAAAGCGCTTTCCTTATCTCTGAAGCAGAGTTTTACTCTAAAAGCATCAACGTCAGGCAGAGAAATCCGAAAAAGATTTATTTCAATGACCCGGGCATCAGAAATTCCCTTCTAAGCCAGGTAAACGATGCCTTACTAAAGGACTCAACAGAACTGGGCTTAATTGCCGAAACCGTTGCCTTCGACCACACAAGGAGACTGGCATTTACACAATCCGAATTCAAAAATTCCAATCTCAGTTATTGGAAAAAGAACGGCGAAATAGACATTATCCTGGAAAGCATAAAAAAATGCATTCCGATTGAAGTAAAATATTCTTCCGACATCAAGAGAAAGACAATCGAGGAAGTTAACCAATTCGTTGAAAAATACGATTGCCCATTCGGCCTGATTCTCACAAAAGACACGCTCGAACTAAAAGGCAAAACAATATTAGTGCCGTTATGGATGTATTTGTTGATTTGTTAGGGTTGACATAGAATGCGCATAAACAATGAGGATACGATGCTTAGATTGGCCGTAACAAAAGATTTGTTTAATTCTGCATATAAACAAGAATTAGAACAGTCTGAAAGCGGTCGTCTGATTGCAGTTCTGCTTTATGATACCTCAGTTGAAAACCTTTTAGGCTGCATACTAAGTTCCTTTCCCCGAGCAAAAAAAAAGAAAAACGATTTTGAAAGTTTTGACAGACTGTGGGAACGAACCAACGAAACCCTGAAAATCAGCTCTAAAGAAATAGGCAAAAAATATAGTCTTCCAAAGGAGAACGATATAAAAAAGAACAGACAGATACGAAATAGCGCACAGCATGAAGGTCAAATTCCCGACGTGACATTGGTCCAAAGAGTTAGAGTACATACAAAAGAATTTTTGGGAGACGTAATAAAAAATGTGTTTGGGCTTTCTTTAGAAGAGGTTTCTCTCGCATTATTAATAGACGATATAAAAGTCAGAAAAAAAGTTCAAGAAGCTATTTCATTAATGAAAAAGGGAGAATTTGAGAGTTCAATGGGGGCAAGCGCAATTGCTTTTGAACTAGCAAAACAGGAAGAGAAGAAGCGAATCCATGGCCACTCAATCTGGAGTACAGTCAGTTGCCCAAGTTTAGATGATAAATACGATGAAATAGAACGGGAATTGAGCTCGCTTGTCAGCGATATTGAAGGCCTATTTGATGAAATTTCCACCGAACTAGAGATCTTGAAACTCCAAATTGATTACAAAAAATACCGACATTTCAAGAAATTAACACCAACCGTCAGGATTATGCAAAAACCCGAAAGTTATGAAATCAGCACACAACGGACATTTGATAAGAGAAACTATAACCGGGACAATGCCCTATTTTGTGTAAATTTTGTTATTGACACCGCATTAAAGTGGCAGTCTTTTAAGATACCCAGTTTAATTGAGCCAAGACAAATAGACTTGAGCGAGTTGTAGTAATAAAATAGAAACACACAGTCTTGAATCAACAGAAAACAGATAAATACGACATTCAGCCCCTGCCTAACAAGTTTGACGCAGAGCTAGTCTTCCGCTATCCTTAAATAAAACCTCGCCGTATATATTCGTGGAACAAAATTTAACCGAATTTCCCTGGAAGGAAAGGGCATTGAACCTTGGGGGCTTTGTTTGGCCCGTGCACTTTCGCTGGAAAGCCACCAAAACACTTAAATTGCTTCTCCTGGGGAATTATTTAGGAGTGGAGCAGCATGGACCCGAAAAAAGCATTCTTGGTTGTGGCAGCCACGACAATAGTGGTGATGGCGGCAGCATGGTTTTTTTTCACCAATTATGCGAACACCGCAATGGCCTCGCTTCCGGCCGGCGGGAGCGTTTCAGATGAATTCGCGAAATGCCTTACCGCCAAGGGTGTTGTCCTTGCAGGAACAGAATGGTGCCCGCACTGCCAGAAAATGAAGGCAATGTTCGGCTCTTCTTTCGCATTTGTGAATTTCAAGGACTGCGACAAGGAAACAGAATGGTGCACGGGGCAAGGCATACAATACTATCCGACATGGGTGCTGCCTGATGGCTCGAAAGAAATAGGGGAAAAAACGATCGAACAGTTAAGCCTGCTTTCGGGTTGCACGCCCTGAAGCCTGGGGAAAAATTTATATTCTTGTAATGCGAATTAAATAGCATGGCAGACACTCTTTCGCACATGAAGCCATACCAGAAAATCCTTTTGGCCTTGGTGGTCGGCTTTTCGGTTGTTTCCTTCTGGCGCGGGGTCTGGGGCCTGCTCGACCACTATCTTTTGCCGGAAGACCCGGTGTTAAGCCTTTGGGTTTCGGTCATCATGGGCGCAACAATCCTGACTGTCACAGGCTTCATCACGAAAATAATGGCGTGAAAATGGGCGAAACTATTTCTTTCGGGGAATTCGAAAAAATCGAAATCCGTGCAGGCAAAATCGTGCGCGTCGAGGATTTTCCGGAAGCGAAAAAACCTGCCTTCAGGCTCTGGATCGATTTCGGCGCACTGGGGATAAAAAAATCCAGCGCCCAGATTACAAAAAACTATTCGAAGGAAGCGCTGCTTGGAAAGCAAATCATTGCGGTCACAAACTTTCCCAAGAAAAACATTGCAGGCTTCGAATCCGAAGTGCTTGTTCTGGGAATTGTGGACAGCAAAAAAGGCGTTGTTTTGGTGAAACCAGACCAGGAAGTAGGTTTGGGCGAAAGGCTTTGGTGAATCACTTCACCCACAAATGCTTTATTTCCGTGTAAGAGCGCACGCTGTCCCTGCCTGACTGCCTGCCGATCCCTGACTGCTTTGCCCCGCCCCAAGGACAGCCTTCCTTCAATCCGCCCCTGCGGTTGATCGTGACAGTGCCGGCAACCAGCCTGCGCGCCAGTTTTTTTGCAAAAGCCCTGTTTTCGGTCCAGATGCTGGCGGTGAGCCCATACACAGAATCGTTTGCAAGCCGCAGTGCCTCTTCAATATTTTTCACTTTCATTATCGGAATGACAGGCCCGAAGGTCTCTTCCTTCATGACATTCATTTTGTGGTTCACATTCACTAAAACAGTTGGCTCGAACCAAAATCCTTTTCCCGGAATCGCTTTTCCGCCAAGCAAAACTTTTGCGCCTTTTTTGACAGCATCATCGATTTGCACCTGCACATGCCTGCGCTGGAATCCGGCAGCAAGAGGCCCGATATCGGCTTCCTTGGAGGAGCCGACTTTCATTTCCTTTGCTTTCTCCAAAACAAGCGTGGCAAATTCTTCATAAACCGGCGCTTCCACATAAACGCGCTCGACAGCGCAGCACACCTGCCCGCAGTTCCTGTAAGCGCCGTAAACAATTCCCTTGGATGCCTTTTCGAGGCCGGCATCCCTGCACACAATCGCAGGGTCCTTGCCGCCCAACTCCAAAATCAGGCGGTGCAATTTCTTGGAAGAATCGCGCATTATTTCGATTCCTGCCCTTCTGGAGCCCACAAATGAAATCATATCCACATCCTGTTTCACCAAAAATTTCCCTGTTGCCTTGCCGCCCACAACAAAATTGAAAACGTTTTTCGGCAGGCCTTTCCTTTCCAGTTCCCTGAATACCTTGCTTATTTCAATGCCAGTAAACGTTGTCAATTCCGAAGTCTTGAAGACAATCGCATCCCCAACAATCAGCGCAGGCGGTATCGCATCGAAGGGAATTGAAAATGGAAAATTCCAGGGCGTGATTACTGCAACAACACCGATTGGCTCGAAGAGTTGCAGGCTGGTTTCGGTTTTTGTTTTATCCAGTGTTATCGGCTTTAAGTATTTCGGGTCGTTGGAGCAATGGAATTCGATGGATTCGAGGACGCTTTCCACTTCCCTTTCCGCATCCCAATAAGGCTTGCCCATTTCAAGATGCACTGTTTGGGCAATTTTTGAGATTCTTTTTTTGATAATCGGCTTTAATTGCCTTACAATCTTCACTCTTTTTTCAATCGGCACTTCGGCCCACTTTTGCTGCGCCTTCCTTGCATCCGCGACAGCCTTTTTCACTTTGCTGTTCGGAGTTATCGGGATGCGCGCTAGAACCCTTTCATCCAAAGGGCTGATTGAAACGATTTTTTGCATGAAGGAATTGAGATTGAAAAGAAATAAAAGGAGTGCTTGGATCAGTCATATTATGCCGAACAAACCAGCAAAAAACATGCGAATGGCCGGAGCGCAAGTGAAAGCACTGCAGAACAGGCTGAAAAAGGACAGCCAATTGAGAGGGCGATTCAGACAGTTTGTTGAAGACCTGAAAGAAGTAACCAAGACAGGCCAATTCAGGAAAGCTAGCTGGATTGACCACCGGTTTGCCCATGAATACAATTGGACATTTTCCAGCGTTTTGCAGCAGTCAATTGAAGAGGAATTATTGGACATAGCAAAGGCAACCGGTTCAAAAAAATTAAGAGTCTGGGACGACGGCGCAGGGGAAGGCGATTTCCTTGCCTGGATTAAGCCTGAAATGGCAAAATATGGGATAGAATGCGAGACAACCGCCCTAAACCACGATGCGAACTGGAGGCTGATGGAAAGGTACAAAGAAGGGGAAATAGACCGGGTGGTTGTCGGCTTGGCCGAGACTGCTTTGCCTAAAAGAAAACAGCACGCGATTTTTTCACTTAACGGTTCGCTCATGTACTCCCCGCCAGAATTGAAAAGAACGGTTTTGAAGCAAAGATTTTCAGCGTCCCGGAACTGAGAAAACGCAATCTTCCGCGTGAGATTCTGGTTATAAGAAACCCAGTAAGGCAGAAAAAATAAAAAAAGAGGGAAACTGCCTTACTGG
>JAPLVS010000076.1 GCA_026396995.1 Candidatus Iainarchaeum sp. | reverse complement strand
ATCTTCGGGTCATTAATGCGCAAAATTGCTCCGGGAAACTGTTCTGGCTCGTATTCAACATTATCCAGCTTCAAAGCGGTTTGGAACAAATCAAGAGTCTGGTTCAAGTTTGCTGTTGCAACCAAATTCACAACCTGGTATTCAACAGTCTGCAATACTTTCACGCTAGGCTGTATTTCATGAATCAGCTTGCTCGCTTTTCTTATTCCCTGTTCTATTTCCCCCTCGTTGCTCGCCCCAGAACAAATTACTTTTCCGTTCTTGAACAAAAGCATTGAAACCTTCGGCTCCCTGAGCTTCAAAATCGCGCCAGGAAACTGTTCCGGTTCATATTCAATATCAGGAATAGACATTGCAAGATTGTACAAATCAAGCGTTCCCTTGAGGGAAGCGGACGCCACAAGGTTGACAATAGTGTACTTCAAAATCCAAACCCCCCTTTAAAAAGCGGTATTTAAATACTTAAATGATGTTTTTAAAAAGCTATTTAAAAACCTTTCGGGTTTTTAAGGGCGCTGCCTTGACCCTGGCCTTCTTTGCTTTGGTCTGGGCTGAGGCCTAGGCTGCTGCCTCGGCCGTTCGGCTGCTTCAGCCGGGAGTTTGATTCCGAGGCCTGACAATCTTCTCCTTGCCATTGTTTCGGCAACAGACGGCTCGGCTCCCTCCAATGCAATAAGCCTCTGTGTCTCAGCCTCGAGGGCGTCAGCAGGAATGCTAGCGCGGTATAATTGGTCCAGCGTGGAGATCTGCAATTTATTTTTACGCGCTCCTTCCTGGAGCTCGGCCAGTTTCGGGATCGGGTCTGTTGAAATCCGATTTTGCCTCCAGCTGGCGACAGGCAAAACAGCCGTTGGCCGGACGCTCCTGCCGTGCCCTCCATCTTTGCCATGCACCTGTCTTTGAGCAATCCCGCCTCCGGAGTAAAAATGCCTTCCGATGCCCTTCCTCACGGTAGTGATGTCAGTCTTGCTGCCTTTCCTTGGCGGTTTTCCTGGCGGTGATTTCGGCACATAAGTATAGAGTGCCAAGTAGAATAAAATTGTTTCGCTTTCTGGCTGGCTCTTTCGGCTGGCCCTTGAAGCCTTGAATGCTTTGCTTTAAATACTTTTTCTTGGATGAATTCTTTAAATTCATAGATTTATGTAGTGGTGATTGTAGTTTTTTAGGTGTAGAGGTGACACAATGAGCAACAAGGAAGCGAAAGGAAAGAGGGCCAAGACAAGGTCGAAATTGAAAAGGAAGGGGTCAAAGCTTACGGTCAATGATTTATTGAACAAGCCGGCGCTGAATTCACGGGTTCTTATAAGCATTGACAGTTCGGTTCATGCCGGGCTGCCGGCCTCGAGATACCACGGGATGATCGGCATAGTCGATGCAATCCATAAGACCTGCGTTGATGTGCAGGTGCAGGGAAGCAGCAAAAGGCTTTCAGTGCATCCGGCGCACCTTCGCGTCCTGGACGGTGAAAGCAAATGATAGGGGAAGAGTTTGTAAGCAGGAAGCCTGTCACTTTGGTTGAAGTGAAGGCGATCCTCAAGGAAAGGAAGAGGGAGGACAAGGAGCCGACCTATGAGCAGGACCAGGCAAACAAGTATGTCGGAAATTTCGCAAAACTCACAGACAAGCAGCGCGAAAAGGTTTTCGAGGAGCTTAAGGCGCTGGAATCCTTGGATGAAAAGAGCATTGTGAAAATAATGGATGTAATGCCTTCCGAAATCGAAATAATGAAAATTTCAGTGGAGAAAAAGGAAGGGCTGAAAGAGGAAGACCTTGTAAAAGCGCTTGAAATAATCAAAAAATACGTCGCAAAATAATCGGGTGAATTTCAGCAGGGGGGGCTTGAATGCTGGTGGAAGACAACGCGCTTGTATTGGATTATATTCCGAAGAGCCGCAGCACAGGATTCAAGGAAGAAACCTCTGCGCAGGTAATCGGCGAAAGGTATTTCACATTGCTTGAGGTTATCCCGAAGGCCGAGCTCAAGCCGCTTGAAAAGGTCTATATCGGCAAGGACCAGCGGGAAAAGATAGAGTTCATAAAAAGGAGGATTGATTTCTCAGACCTCACTTCAGGCTCGCAGGCAGAAATAGAGAATGCAGTGGAAAAAATAGTCGAGGAAGACAAGGCAAGGTTTGTGGGATTCTTCAACACCTCGACTTCAATCACGCTCAGGCGCCACCAGCTGGAGCTTTTGCCGAGCCTTGGCAAAAAGCACCTGATGGATATCCTCAGGGAAAGGGAGGCAAAGCCGTTTGAATCGTTTGAGGAAATAAAGCAGCGTGTTCCATTGATGCCTGACCCTAAAAAAATAGTCATCAAAAGGATTCTTGAGGAATTGAGGGAGACTGGCCTCAAGCACTATCTCTTTGCAAGGCCCCCTAAAAAGCCGCACGAAAACTTCAGGGGAAGGTAAAGACCGAAAGCCTTAACGCCCAACAGCGTATTATTTGAAGGTGACAGAATGAGCCTGTTCCTTGAACTCAACAATCTGATGGTGAAATACCAGTTCCGGCCTGAGAAAAGGCTTGGCCAGCACTTCATTGTCAACGAGGGAATCATAGAAAAAATCGTGAATGCCGCGGATTTGAAGTCGGGAGACCGGGTGCTTGAAATCGGGGCAGGCACAGGCTTCCTTACAAGGAAACTCCTTGAAAAAAGCAAAGTGCTTGCTTTTGAAAAAGACGAAAGGCTGTGCGAACTGCTCCTGAAAGAACTGGAACAGGAAAACCTCGAACTGCACTGCTCGGATTATCTCACTGAAACAGGCCTCAAGTACGACAAGGCTGTTTCCTTTCCGCCTTATTTTTTGTCGAAAAAAATCACGATGAAGCTGCTGGAGGAAAAGCCTGAATTGTGCGTCCTGGTTTTCCAGCGCGAGTTCGCCGAGAAACTGCAGGCAATGCCGGGATTCGAGGAATATTCCGCCCTCAGCGTTTTGGCGCAGTACTATTACAATGTCGAGGCTACAGCGCACATCAACGCAAAGCGCTTTTTCCCGAAGCCGAAAAGCGATTCAAGCCTTGTCATGATGAGGGCAATAAAAAGAAGGAAGAAAGCCGCGGACGAGCAGGGCTTTGCCTGTTTCGTGGACGAGGTTTTCAGGCACAAAAACAAGAATTTGTCGAACGCATTGCAGGACTCGAAGGAATTCCTTTCAAAGCGCGCCAGCATAAACGCTTCAGTGCTCGAAAAATTCAAGGACAACGAATCAGGCAGGAAAGTGTTCATGCTTGACGTAGAAGAATTCGTCGAATTGTACAATTCGCTGCGCAGCGGCGAAGGCAAAAAAAAGAAGGAAAAAAAGCCGGCTGGCAAAAAGGGCACTGCAAGACCCAGAACAAAAGGAAAAGCCCGCTGACAGTTCAGCTTATTTTTTCCAGTATTATTTTTTCGAATTCCACTGGCTTTGAGGCAAGCGCGAGCTTTTCGGCAAGGGCAAGCTTTCTCTTGTTCTCGGAATAAATCGTGTAAAGGACGCCGCCTTTTTCGACCGCATGGCCCTGTTCGACATTGAGAAGCACGCCTGCCTTCTTGTCATAGGGCGCGCCAGCGATTTTTGCCAGTTCTATCAGTTTTTTCACGTTCGCCCTTGCAACCTCGCCCTCGCTTTCAGCGCGGATTTCAGCCGAGTAAGGCGCCATCTCGATTTTTTTCGAGGAATTCACCCGTTTTCCCTGCGCCTTTATTATCTGCTGCATTTTTGTAAGCGCCTTCCCGGATTTCAGGATTTTTTTCGCATAATCGAAGCCCTGACCTGCCTCGGTTTTTCCAGCCAACTCGAACAATACCCCGCACAATTCGCAGCTTTTCTGGGCCAGATTGTCGAAGTATTCGCCTTCAAGGATTTGCATGACATTTTTTGCCTCGAGTGCAGGCCCGAAGGCGTTCCCGCTCGGCTGAGAACCATCCGTGAGCACTGCCTCGACCCTCATGCCCATCCTCCTGCCGACCGCAATGAATTTTTCAGCCATTGCCGAACCCTGCTGCCTGTCGCTTATTTTCATGCCCTGCCCTATCGGAATGTCTATGACAACAAACTTTGAGCCGACTGCAGCCTTTTTCGCGATAACGCTGGCAATAACCTGGCCCTGCGGGTTCTGGGAAAGCGGGTATTCAACCCGTATGATTTTATCATCTACCGGCGCAAGGTCAAGAGAGCCGCCCCACATTATTATGCCGCCTTCCTTTTCTGTTATCTCTTTCACCTTGGCTGCCGAAAGGTTCACGTTCGCAAGCACTTCCATTGAATCGGCGGTGCCTGCAGCCGAAGTGATGGAGCGCGATGATGTTTTAGGAATATAAAGCCCTGCGGCTGCGACAATCGGCACCACAAGCATTGTGGCCCTCCCGTTTATTCCGCCAATCGAGTGCTTGTCGACTATCGGCGAAACATCGAATTTTATTTTCCTCCCGTTTTCTGAAAGGGCCTGCGCCATTGCAACTGTTTCGTTCAGGTCGAAGCCGCGGATGTGCACTGCAGTCATGAAAGCTGAAAGCTCTATGTCGCTGAGCTTGTTGGAATTGATGTCCCTGACTATCGATTTGATTTCTTCGCTGGTGATGGTGGCCCCGTTGAGCTTCTTTTTTATGGAATTAAGGCTGTCAGGAATGCCTGCTGCCGACACTTCGAGCCTGTGGCTGTCCTCGGCCTCCAGCAGTTCAGCGAGTTCGCTGAAAAGCCCTATTTCGTCCTTTTTGAGAACAGTATCGGTGGTGTCAATGACTGTTGCGGTCCTGATTTTTTTCTCCCTGTTCTGGATTTCAATCCTGTCAAGCGGGTGAAGGCCGAGCCTGGCCGCTGTTTCAGCGTGCAGTATCGCGATATGCCTTCCGGCGTTTATTGCAAACGGCTTTGCCTTCAGTTCAAGCGAGTAAGCTTCCATATGCACCCACAATAAAAATAACGCACTCTAATTTAAAAAATCTACTGCCCTAAAACCATCAATGGACGCTGAAAAAACAGCCATGGAAATCGCCTGCAGGGAAAAAGAAATCGTGCGGCTTCTTGCAGAACTTGTCTCCAAAAAAACAGTCAATCCCCCTGGCAACGAATCCCTTGCAGCCGAAGCGCTTGAAAAATATTTCAAAAAACATGGAATAAAATGCAGGAAATTCGAGAAAGGGAAAGGCCGGACAAGCCTTGTCGCATCAATCGGCAAAGGAAGGCCGGAACTTATGATTGCATTGCATTCCGATGTTGTGCCTGCAGGCGGCGGCTGGAAAACAGAGCCTTTCAGGGCTGTGCAAAAAAAAGGGAAAATTTTCGGGAGGGGAACAGCAGACAACAAAGGTCCGCTTGCTGCATCCGCAGTATTCCTTTCGGCAATGAAAAAGCATGAAAAGGAGCTGAAAGGAACGATTTCTGTTCTTGCTGCAGCCGACGAGGAGAGGGGCTCAAGGCTCGGCACTGCATTCCTCCTGAAAGAGAACAAGATAAAGCCTGATTTTGTTGTGGTGCCTGACATTTTCACAGAAAACAGGAAAATTTCTGTTGCCGAAAAAGGCCTTTTGCATATCAAGGCAGAGGCTTTCGGGAAGCAGGCGCACGGCTCTGAACCTGAAAAAGGGGAAAACGCGATACTGAAGCTCGGCGCCTTCCTTTGCGAACTGAGGAAGATGAAAATGCCGCCTGCAAAATCAAGGCATTTGAAAAATGCCACCATGAATATCGGCACAATCAACGGCGGGGAAGCAATCAACATCGTGCCTGCCTATTGCGAGGCAAAAATCGACATAAGGTTTGTTCCAGGGCAGGACCCTTGCAAGATATTCGGGCACATAAGAAAGATTGCAAAAAAGCACGGCGCAAATGTTTCTGCCATAGACTGCCAGATGCCTTTTGAGATAAGCGGCGGCATTCCCCTCGTGAAATCGATTGAAAGGAGCGCTAAAAAAATCACAGGAAAAAAGCCTTCGCTGGCAGGCATGGCAGGCACCACTGTCGCAAAAAAATTCCTGGAAAAAGGCATTCCTGCAATCGGCTTCGGGCCGGGAAAAATGGTAGCGCACGAAAGCAACGAATACATCGAAGTCAGGCAACTTGTCGAGTTCGCGCAGATAATGGCGATTGTTTCAGGCGAGCTTTTAGCCTGAACACCTTAGCCCCCGCTTTCGCGGAGCGCTCTTTTAATTGCCCTTATTTCGTCCCCGGCCTGGGCACTGTCAATCCTTCCCCTTGCAATTCTTCTCATTATCCAATGTTTGCACAGGCCGTCGGCCCTGTTTCCGATAAAAGTGCTTTCTTTTATTTTGCGCTCCGGGTCAAAAAGGTCGAGTTCCCCGATAAGCCCTGCCCGGACATCGGCAATAAAATCGTTTGTGTCATCCCTGGAAAGGCGCAGCCGCCTGGCGTAGCCCAAAACTATTTTTTTAATCAGCCCGACATGTTGCTCGTATACCTTGAAAAATTTTTCCTCTTTTGAAAAAGAATTAATCCTTTTTTTCCTCTTTGGGGGCTTGGTGGAGAAGACCTCCTTTTTCTCGGGGGTGGAAACGCTGTCTGCGAAAAAATCCAGCAATCCCTTTGCACGCAATGGGTCCAGCCCGAGTTTTTTGCCTATTTGCTCTGTCCCCCGGGTAGGATGTTCTGCTTTCAGTCTTGAAATCCTGTCAAAAAGGCTGTTCAGCCTTTTTGCCTCCTTCCTTCTTTCTTTCATTGTGGGCCAGGCAAAGTACTTGCCTCTGCCTATCTGCATGCCTTCCTCTTCCCTGCGGGCTTTCCATCTGCTGATGCCCTTTTGGACTGTCCGAGATGGAATCGTTTCAGGAAAAACAGGCCTTAGAATCCTGGAGGCAATAGTAATCTGGCCGTATCCCATCTCAAAGAACTTAATCAAGGCAGGCGAAATTGCATCCAGTGTCGCACTTAGATCGATTTTTCCAGTTTTCCTCGCGCCTTTCCGTACAATTTTGCGTTTTGCGTCTTCAACAAGCGTTAAAACCTCCATTTCACGTTCTTGGATTTTTCTCACTTCAGGGCTCACGAATTTTGCGTGCGTGCCTGGCTTTTCCGGCTTGTAATCAGACAAAAAATGAGTCCTTCCATTGAGCCTGCGCACCCTTTGCATAACAAAAACCTGCAAGAATCAAATTTTATTCCCCAAAAGCCCCTCTATTTTTTCCATCAATTCTTCCGGCTTTTTTGCGAAAATAATCTGCGCGCCGGTTTTTTTGCCTGAATCCGAAAACCATTTCTTGAGTTCGCGCATGTGTGAGGCGATTCCGCCCATGCCTTCCATGACCGCGATTATTTTTCCCTCGTCGTAGGCGCAGGTGATTTCGTTCAATGTGCCGACCCTGCCTTCGAGCACGACAAGCGCATCGCACGCCCTGACCAGCAGGAAATTCCTTGCCCTTCCAAGGCCTGTGAAAACAATTGCGTCGAATTCTTCTGTCGGGTAATCCCATTCCTTTTTGTGCATTTCAAGGTTCTGTGCAGGCGAAATCCCGATTACAGTGGCGCCCCCCTCCTTCGCGCCCCTGGCAGCCTCAAGCGGATAGCCAGGGCAGGCGCCGGAAAAAACAATGAAGCCTTTTTCTGCAGCAAGCCTTCCGAGCTCCCTTGCGAGTTTCGCTTTTTTAGGCTCGGTTTCCCTTACGGCAGAACCAATGAAACCGATTGCAGCCTTCATCGCATCACTTATAGCCTATTTCTTTGTTCAATTCCCTTAAAGCCTTTGCTGCTGCGCCCGCGAAATCGCTTGAGCCTGTTTTTTCAAAAGCAAAGTTGATTCCGCCTGAGGAATTGATGCGCGCCAGGTGCAGGGGATAACCGCATTTTTTGAGCACTGCAACTGTTTCCTTTGCCGAACCCCCCTGCGAGCCGACACCAGGGATAAGCAACGGCACGAATGCTTTCTGTGAAACATAAAATTTTGCAATTTGCTCCAGTTCAGGCAGGGAAGTTGCACCGATGACAGCGCCTGCTCCCGCGCACTCCTTGTTCCAGAGCGCGATTTTTTCGCTTGTAATCATGTAAAGCGGTTTTCCCTGGACCGAAAGGCTCTGGAATTCAGCTGCGCCTGGATTCGATGTGCGGTTCAGGAAATAAAGGCCTTTTCCTTTTGCCGCTGCCTTTTCCAAAAAAGGCTGCACTGAATCCTTGCCGAGGAAAGGGCTGGCAGTGAGCGCATCCGCATTCCAGAAATCGAACGCTTCCACGGCGTAAGCCTTGCTTGTGTTTCCGATATCGCCGCGCTTTCCGTCGAAGATAAGGGGAACACATGCAGCTTTGGCAATTTCGATTATTTTTTTCAGTGCCCTCAGGCCGTCAAAGCCGTACTGCGCGAAAAACGCATAGTTGGGCTTGAAGGCAGAAGGCCATTCGTTCTCGGAAGCGAAAGCCGCAATTATTTCCGAATAGAATTTCACCAGCGTTTCCTCTGCCGGTTTTCCTTTTATGGGGATTTTTTCAAGCACCGGGTCGATGCCAACGCAGGCAATGCTCTGGCGCTCCGAAGCGCTCTTTTTCAGGAATTCCGCGTAATCCATTTTCTCACTCGAAACCCATTTTTTTACCCCAGCCCTGCGGGTCCTTGTTCCATTCAAGTGCGGTTTCCTTTTCCTGTTCCGTGATGTATTTTTTCCTGGCAGCAACATTTATCAAAGTCGAAAAATCCGTGAGCGCGAACAGCGATATTTTTTCAGCAAGGAATTTGTCTGTCGCCGCCTTCATGTTGTAGGTGAAAATCGCCACAATGTCTTCTGCTTCAATTCCTGCTTCCCTCAAGCCCCGGACTGTTTCCACAGAACTGCCTCCGGTGCTTACAAGGTCCTCGACAACAACAGCCTTCCAGCCTTTTTTAACCAGGCCCTCGATTTTGTTCTGCTTGCCGTGCTGTTTTTCCTCGCTCCTGACATAAACCATCGGCTTTCCTGTCTTGTCTGCAAGCCATGCCGCGTGCGGTATTCCTGCGGTGGCGGTGCCTGCCACCAAATCGAATTTTGTTTTCCTTTTTTCAAGTAGTTCTGCCATTGCCCCGATTATTTTCTTTCTTTGCTCCGGATATCCCATCAAAAGCCTGTTGTCTGTATAAATCGGCGAAAGGATGCCGGAAGCATACCTGTAAGGCTTGCTTGGATTTAAGGTCACGGCCTTTATTTCGAGCAATATTTCCGCAACGTTTTCAGCATTCATTCAAAAACCCCCAAACTCATGAAAAAACATCTATTCCTTTTCCTTCGATTATTTCGCCTTCGTCGTGCCTTAATTCGCCTCTCAAAAAGGTTTTTTCCACAAGGCCTTTCAGCCTCCATCCTTCGAATGGCGTCCAGCCGCATTTCGTGAACATCCTCCCTGAATCAATGCGGTATTCTTTTTTCAGATCGATGACCAAGAGGTCGGCATCCTTGCCTTTTGCAATGAAGCCTTTTCCTTCCAGGCCGAAAATTTTTGCAGGGTTTTCGCACAGGCATTTTGCGATTGTTTCAATTCCAACCAGTTTCCTGCTGTGCGCGTCCAGCATCAGGGGAAGCATTGTTTCAACGCCGGGCATTCCCGAAGGCGCATCAAAATAAGCAGCCTGCTTTTCTTCTTCGGTGTGCGGGGCATGGTCCGATTCAATCGTATCGAATTTGCCTTCCCTCAGTGCCTGCCAGAGCATTGCCCTGTTATGCCTTGGCCCGAGAGGCGGGTTCACCTTCAGGAGATTGCCGAGCTTGCCTGCATCATCCGAATCAAGGAAGAGATGGTTCGGGGTGACGCCGCAGCTTACTGCGCCCCATTTTTTTGCCTGCATGATTTGCGGAAGGCTTTCAAACGAGGAAACATGGCACACATGCAATTGCACGCCTGTTTCCGCACACAAAGCCAGCGCCCTCTTCACAGCCTTGGTTTCTGCCTCAGGCGGCCTTATGCGGGCATGGTATTTTGCATTGTTCCAGTTATTCTTTTTCGCC
Source organism: Candidatus Iainarchaeum sp. (assembly GCA_026396995.1). Lineage (GTDB taxonomy): Archaea > Iainarchaeota > Iainarchaeia > Iainarchaeales > DTGL01 > JAPLVS01. Next base: position 308 of record JAPLVS010000076.1, on the reverse strand, counting down.
TTTGCGGTGTTTTCAAGGATGGTTTTTTCATCCTCTGCGTGCACCATCACAATTTTCCCTCTTTCTTTTGCCAGCCTGAAGGCAGCAAGCTGTTCTTTCCTTTCGCCCAAAAGCAGGTCGCCTGTCGTGGAACCCATGTAAATTTTCACAGCGCCGAAATTTTCCGCCCTGGAAATTTCTTCCAGGCTCGAAGGGCTTGCCCCGAAATGCAATCCGAAATCGACCCCTGCCTTTTTCGAAACAATTTCCCTTTTCTTTTCGAGGAGCTTTGAAGTGCATATTCCAGGCTTGTTGTTCGGCATGTCCAT
>JAPLVS010000057.1 GCA_026396995.1 Candidatus Iainarchaeum sp. | reverse complement strand
CCTTAAGCCTGAACTTCATTGCACTTTTGATTGTTTCATCGTCAATACTCGTGCATTTCCCCAAATAAGAATCATAATAGAGTTCGGCCAATTCTTCTGTTGCATCAAGCAGTGCGCTGTAATAAACTTCCATTAGGTTCAATTTTGTCGTAATGACTTCGTTTTCTTCGAAATATTTTCCGAATTTCCTGTTGCCTTTCAGGTAGTCGATTATGGCGTAGCTGTCGGCAAAGAAGCGTTCGGTCACTCCCATCCCGCCCTCATCTCGTCCTTTAGCTGCTGTGCTGTCTTCTTGGTTTTGAATGTGCCGAAAAGCTCCTTTATCGGCACCACCTTCCTGACCTCGACGACAAGCCTGTCGTTCGGGCGGATTCTCTCCTTTGAAACAATTTCTGCCGGGAAAGTTGCGCCGATGCTGTTTCCCCATTTCCTTGCAGTTACAATAACCTCAGTCAATTATATCACCAGTATAATTATACAACCAGTTATATTTTTATTCATTTCCTGCCGGCCGGTTTGCCCTGCTTTCCCGAAATAATACGCCCTGCCCTCCGCCAGCCAGCCCCAACCCATATTTTTTTTAATTAATCGTGGCTCTTTTTGTAGGGTTGTTTTATGAATTCGACGTTTACTGCTGTTTTGCATTGGGAAGATGACATGTATGTGGCCGAATGCCCCGAGGTCGGCACTTTCAGCCAGGGCAAAACAATAGACGAGGCCCTGAAAAACCTTAAAGAGGCCACTGAGCTTTATCTTGGGGAATTTCCGTTAAAGCAAAAGAAAAAGGCTTTGATGACTACTTTTGAGGTCGCCTTGAGTGCCAATGCTTAGAAAAGTTTCCGGGGCTGCTGCGGTTAAAATTTTGTGCAACGAATTCGGCTTCCGAATCAGCGGCCGGAAAGGCAGCCATGTCCGCCTATCAAAAGAAACTCCTTCCGGAAAAATCGGCACGGTTGTCCCGATGCACAAAGAACTTAAAATCGGGACTTTGAAAGGCATCCTGAAGCTGGCGCAGGTTGAACCGGAAGAATTTGCAAAGCACTTATAGCCGGCTTCATTCGAGTTTGGACAGTTTCCCGGAACTGCCTTTTTTTATTTTCTCAGTTTTTGGACGAGCCAGATCATTGACAATATTGCTGCTATTCCAACGAATACAATTGCTGCCTGTGTCATCAAAGGCAGGCCGGCTATTGTTTCGATTATCCCTGTTGAAGGGGCTGTTTTTGGCTCTTGTGCGGCCGGCGTTGCTGCGGCAGGCGTGATTGCTTCGGGTTCTGGTGTTGCCCATTCAGGCCCTGTGATTTCCGGCTCTTTTTCTATGACGCCGAACTGGATTGTTTGCTCGCTTGAGCGATAGCCTTCATTTGAGGCGGTTGCAGCCAAATTGTAGGTGCCGGTCTGTTCTGCGGTGAAAGAGTATGGCAGAGTTATCTCTTTTGTTGTTTTGTCAGGGAATTCAAGGGTTGCATTCACTGCCAGACCTTCTATGGCTGACGCATAGGTCAGGACAATGATTTGCCCTTTGTTAAAAACTGTTGAGGTTTCCCTGCATGCTTCCTCTTTGCAGGCCTTTATTTCAATTTCAATGCCAGGCTTTGCTTCAATTTTGAATTCTTTTTCTTGTTTTAGCGTTATCGGGGAGAATATTTGCACATAGGCAGTGCATGTCTGCGGTTCGATTGATTCGTCTACCGATAGGAATTCTGCGTGGCCTGAATGGGGTGAGCTTGGGCCGATAGTGGCTGTTTGCTGCCATAGTGGGGGGAGCGGGGCTGTCGGGCAGTTGATGAAGGCTGCAAAGGTCATTTCCTGGCTTGTGTCTGATGTGATATTGTAGTCGAAGGAAACTGTGTCGCCAAGGCCGAATTCGCTTTTGATTTTGATTTCAACGGCTGTTTCCTGGGCGAAAGCTGTTCCCAAACAGAGGAAAAACAGGCAAGCCAATGCGGTTATTTTTTGTTTATTCATTTGACCACTCCCAGTGCTTATCATTGTTAAAAGGATCGCTTTCAAAGCTGTCCCCATAGCTGTAAACATGTATATAGAACTCTAATGTCTTGAAATCGGTTAAATTATATTTGGCCGGTTCAATAGAGGGGAATGTAAAAATAAGTTCTTTGGTTTCGCCTGCTTTCAGTTCGGTGCCAGATATGCTTTTGGTGAAGGTCTCAAGAAGGCTCCAAGAGTATGGCGCGTTGCTTCCTTGGAGGTCTATGGCTGCGTCCATTAGTTGGCCTTTCACGGCAACTAACTTGCCGTTTCCGATATTTTTGATTACTGCTTTTATTTCCCTTTTGCTTGGGGTTCCGGAGACAGTGATTGTGTCAACCACGAGGTCCGGTGCGCTTTTTACCAGGTTGAAATCAAAAGAAAAGCTCTTGAATTCGGTTGAATTTGCCGAGGACAAGTCGCAGTTTGGGCAAATCCTTTTTGTAATCCAGTATGAGGCTGTGCCGTTGTTCTTATTATCTTTATAAATTGTCCAAACTGAGCCCTTAGTATTTTCAGAAATGAACGAATTGCTGAACTTGTCGTCAAAGGACTCGATTGTAAATGTGTTTAGGGCGAATTCGGTTGCACCGTATGCTGTGTAATAATAAGCCGGGTTTTTGCTGTTCGAGCATGCAGTCACTTCTGCCGGCACTTCGAATTTTTTTGCCCAGAGTGTGGCAGTGCATTTTGCCTTTTCGCCGTCAAAGGCCCCGCATTCGATTTTTGGGCTTGGAATGCTCTTTGTGGGGCTGTTGATTTCCAGTGTCGGGTCACCTATCAAAACCATCTGGTCTGTCTTTTTTGGCATATAGTTGAGACCAGCGAAGTTTCCGTTTATATATTCCTTGAACACCGCCCCAATCGGCTTGTTTTTGTTGAATAGTGCCAGCGTGAAGTTGTTCAGCGAGACATCGCCTATGTAGGTGATGTCTGTTGTCCCGCTGTAAACTATGGCCCCTTTCCTTATCGCATTTGCGCAGAACAAGTCCGGTGATAGGCTTGGGTTGCCCTTGCAGGTCGAGCACGCGTAGGCAATCACTATCGAGTTGTCAAGCCAGGGTATCTGTGATGAATTAATGCCGGCCCAGTTCGGGGCGCCGTGGTCGAAGTAAAAAATCATTCCGCGTTTCTTCCAGTCTTCCGCAGTGGTTCCGCAGGCAGTTATTTTTGTGTCAATCCCAAGGCCTTTCAGGGTTTCGCCAAGGCTGTAAACAATGTTTTCATAGTTGTAGGTTGGCATTCCCCGCGTGGAAAGCGCTTTTAGCGGGTTTTTGATTGTTTCCTTGTAAAATAGGCTTCTGGCAATGTTGGATGAGGCGTCGCTTACCGTGATGCCGAAAATGCGGCCGACTGCCAGGTCAAGGAACCAATCTCCATCGTTTAGTTCGGCATAGACTAAGCTGTCAGCAGACTGGAGATAGAAACTGCCTTGGTACGAAATGCCCATTTCGATTGCATTCGGGGCTGCCATTATTGTCAGGTATTCTGCCTTAATTCCCAATTCTTTTATCTTGCCTTCGATGAACTTGTCAACGTCGGCATAGCCTGTGGAAGTTGTGCTAAGTATCAGTTCGTGTTTTGCGCCTGCAAGCGCCGGCGCAGCCATCGACATTTTGCCGTACAACTTTTCTATTTTGTGGTTTGATTTCGAGGTAGTGAAATCCGATCCCCACTCTACAAAATTTCCAAGGTCCAAAGGGTTCAGGAGGATGATTTTGTCAGTGTTTGTCATCTGGAGATATTTTTTTTGCAGTTCAGCTAAAGAATATTTTTCCGAGCAGCTGGTGTTCGGGCTGCCAACACAGACTATGTTCCTGCCTTCCAGCGGGATGCTGTCATTGAATCCCTCGATCAGCAGAGGGGCATTGATCAGCGAGGCGTAAGCCGAGGCAAGCAGCGCGAGCTCATAGTCTGCCTGCACATATACCGCGTCCTTGTAGTCAGCCCAGTACTTTGTGTAGTCTGCAGGCGAGATGTTTTTGATTTGGCTTGCGGAGAGCCCTGCCCCAAGGCTTTCCCCCGGCGTCATGTTGCCTGCGCTTTCAGTTAGCAGGCCTGTCAGTCCGTTTGGTGGTGTTCCAATGATTGTTGCTCTGTTTGGGGTGTATTGCTGGAGGAAATAGATTACGGAGTCTGCATCGAATCCTGTGTCTTCTTCGTGGAATATGAGGATTGGGTGCTTTATTATCGCCCCGCTTTTTTCTGTCCAGATTGCGGCCGGCACAAGCGCCAATGCGGCCCTCCAGTCTTTGTCCGATACAAGGAATGCCTCTTTTTCAACATAGTTCCCCGTGTTTTTCTTATTTTCAGCCGGCGGAACAATGTTGGTGCACTCGCAGTAACCCTGCTGCAAGGTGTTTGATTCGCATTTCCCCTGCCAGTTTGCTCCCTGGCTTGTTTTGCAGAAAACCTGGCAGTCGTATACCTGGCTTTGGATTGAATTGTTTTGGCAGTAGAACTCTTTCAAAGAGCCCTGCTGGCAGTTGTCTGTTTCTTTTTGGATGGAAAGCAGGGTGGTTTGGCCCCCGGTTGCGGGGTCATCTCCTTTGTCTGTTTCACTGCAGTCTGAGGGTTTGGCGCAGGTTTCATCCCAATTGCAGTTGTATCCTTCCGGGCACCCGCAGTAACTGCATCTGTTTATGAGTGTGCCGTTGGAGCAGTACTGCGGCTTTGAGGTTGAGCATTGGTTGTAGATTGTGCCGTCCTTGCATTGCGGGGCTCCACACTGGTGTGTTGTTTCGTTGCATACCCCTGTTGTGCATGTTCCGCAGTCTACTTTTGTGAGGCAATTTGGTTCCTGCCCATAACCGCATTGCCATCCGAGTTCTGTGCAGGTTTTCGGGGTGCACGGGTTGCATGACCCGTTCACGCATCCTTTCGGGCAGTATTTTTGGTCTGTCCAGGTGCAGTTGCCAGTTTTGGTCTGTGCAGGTTTTTGGCGTGCATGTGTTGCATGTTCCGTTGTTGCATCCGTTTGGGCAGGTTGTTGTGTTGGTCCATGTGCAGTCTGTGTTTTGGTATCCTGTTGTGTTTTGGTCTTTGCATTTCCACTCTGCCGTGCAGGTTGTTCCAGCAGATAGTGTGCATGTTGTTGTGCTTTTTACCCAGTAGCCTTTTCCTGGTTTGAGGGTTGTTATGTTTCGGGTTGTGTTCATTTGTCCGCTGGTGTAGTCGTCGTATTCTATGGAGAGGTTTGTTGTGTCACATGTGCCTTTTATTTGGTCTTTTGTTATCGCCGTGTATGGTGTTCCGATGAAGTTCCATTTGTTTGCGGCCAAGTAAATTGGCTGGAATGTCCAGGGTTGGCCGGTTATTGTTATTGTGCAGTTCGCCGAGGTGTCTATGTTGTAGCCTGTTCCCGGGAGAAGCGTGTAGTTTGGTTCGTTTGATGCGTATTTGTAGACGTAGTTTTGCTGGTTTGTGTCCCAGATTCTTGCGGCTGAGCTTCCGCAGGCTG
>JAPLVS010000004.1 GCA_026396995.1 Candidatus Iainarchaeum sp. | reverse complement strand
GTGCTCGCAGCGATTCCCTTTTCGTCAAGCCTCAAAAGGAGGGCTTCGCCCTCGATAAAGCCGAAAGAGGCATTAACATTGTTCGGCAGCCTTTTCTTCGGATGGCCGTTAAGCCTTGTTTCAGGGATTCCAAGAATGCCCTTAATCATTTTGTCCCTCATCTTTTCCTGCCTTTTGCTCTCGGCTGCCCTTTCTTTTCCAGCAAGCTCCATCGCCTTTCCCATTCCGGCAATGCCAGCCACATTTTCAGTGCCGCTCCTCAGGCCCTTTTCGTGGCCGCCGCCGTGCAGCAAAGGCTCAATCTCTAAGCCTTCCCTTTTCACAAGCAGGCCCACGCCTTTCGGCCCGTAAATCTTGTGCGCCGAAAGCGAAAGCATCGAAACATTCTCCAAATCAAGCGGAATCTTGCCGAAAGCTTGGACCGCATCCGAGTGGAAAGGCACATTTTTTTCAGCGCAAACTTCGGCGATTTCCTTTATCGGTTCTATTGTGCCGATTTCGTTGTTCGCATACATTACCGAAACCAAGAAAGTCTTGTCGTTGATGGCATACTTTAATTTTTCAACATCAACGAAACCAAATTCGTCCACAGGCAGCCTGATTATCTTGAAGCCCTGCGATTCAAGCCACTCCGCAGAGCGCAGGATTGCATCGTGCTCTATTGCCGATACGACCAATTGGTCCTTGCCTTCCTTTCTTGCAGCAAATGCAGCGCCCTTGAGCGCAAGATTGTCGGCTTCTGTCGCTCCTGAAGTGAAAAAAACCTCTGAGCTTTTCACGCCAAGCTCTTTTGCAGCTTTGTCGCGCGCCCCTTCTACAGCTTCCCTTGCCTCAACCCCGAAAGCGTGCAGCGAGGAGGCGTTCCCGTATCTTTTGTCAAGGAACTGCCTCATTTCTTCAATGACTTCTTTCCGCGTCTGGGTCGTTGCGGCATTGTCAAAATACACTTTCATTTCAAGGCCTCCGCGCATTTCTTTCCGCACTGGTGCTTCATGTGGAATTCCATGAGTTCGAGCAGATTGCCCCTGCGCTTCAAATCGCCAAGGACACTTTTTTCGAGCGAATAAACCCTTTCCCTTCCCTTTTTTTCATCCTTAACAAATTTGCAGTTTTTGAGCATTGAAAGGGAATGCGACACATTCGTGCGCTCGGCTTTCAGCTTGTCGGTGAGTTCTGTCACTGTCATCGACTTTTTCTCGAGCGCCTTCAAAATCTCCATCCGCAGGTCGTTGCCGAGGACAGAAAAGCATTTCTGGATAGACTGCGCCATATGTGAATTATTTTTCACATATTATTAAAAAGGCTTCCACGAGGCAAAAAACACAGGCAGGTTAATTGGAGTGCAACCTTTTTTCGATAATGTCAACAGCCCGATATGCATAGCCGCGCCAGTGGTACAAAAGAGGGTTGTTCATAACACTCCTCAACCGGGAGAGGTCGGCGGCATCTCCGAAAGCCATAATCAACTCAAATGCATGCCTTGAAATCAGATCTTGGCTAGTTTCGCTTCTCACCATCTGCCTGAATCTCTCATCCGAAATTTTCTCGCCTGCTATTTCTTCAAAATCTCCCTTTTGGGGGCTTTCCTCAACCAGCCTGTTTTCAAAAGGCTTGCCAAAAAACTGATCTGCCGCTTTTCGTGGCATCTTGTCCCTCGCACGTGTTGCCACAACACTGGGCGTTTGGAATAGCGCACCATGCATATCGATGCATTTCCTCGCATACGCCAGACCAGCACTGGCAAGTTCAGGGTGCCCTACTGCCATTTGTTGATTGTAGTAAAATTGCGGCAGGTCAGGAACGTAGTCAACTTGGATTCCCAATTTTTCATGGATTTCCTGAACTGCATCAGTGAACCTGCCCCTTCTCCACAATTCCCTTGCAACACGGATTGCCGGGGAAATCTTCCCGGCAGGGCGAGGCACTTTGCCTGGAGCGCGCTCCCTTTTTGAGCTGCCCCTGTTGGCTCTTCCGCGAGATCGCATAGTTAATATATGCTTTCCAGAATTTAAAAGGTTTTCTGATGAACTTAATTTGATGCATTTTGATTATTTGCAAGGCAACAGAAAGAGGGAGATAAGAAAAAGGCTTTCCGAATTCAAGCAAAAATGGAAGGAAAGCGACGAATCGGTCTTTGCGGAGCTCGCTTTCTGCCTTTGCACGCCGCAGAGCAATGCGCTCAAATGCGACGAGGCAGTGACACTCGCAAAAAAGCAGGGCTGCTTTTCAAATCAGCATGCACTGAAAAAATGCCTGCACCGCAGGGTGAGATTCCACAACAACAAGAGCGCCTATATTGCGGAGGCAAGGAAATTTTTTGAGAGAGATGGAAAACTTGAAATAAAAAAAATTCTCAAAGGGCAGGGAATCAAAAAAAATCATCTTCAAACAAGAGGATGGCTTGCCCTGAACGTCAAAGGCCTCGGCTTAAAGGAGGCAAGCCATTTCCTGCGCAATATCGGCTTTTACGAAAATATCGCAATCCTTGACAGGCATATACTGAAAAATTTGAAAGCGCTCGGCGCCATAAAGGAAGTGCCGAAGCATTTGGGCAAAAAAGAATATTTCGCGATTGAAAAAAAACTTCTCGCTTTCTGCAAAAAAGAAAAAATAAAGCCTGAAGAATTCGACCTCGCGCTCTGGGCGAAAGAAACCGGGTTTGTGTTCAGGTGATTAATTTTTTGGCCCAGAAGAAAAGTTGCCCCTTTGCTCCATAAAATCAAGCAATTGGCTCATTGTCGGCTTATTCACATGTGTATCCCTGTAAGCGACGTGCGCGCCTTTGAGCATCAGTACAGCCCTTTCTCCGAGCGGTTTTGCGTGGGGAATTCTTCTAAGGCCGGCTACAGCTTCGTACTGGCCGCTGCCAGTCCGCAGGATTTCCGCGACCCTGTGCCTTGGAACCCATTCTCCGAGCCAGACATAGCCAGGCCTTACCTCTGCGTGTGCCGCGGGCTTTTTTGGCTCCCCGACTATTGCAGAGGAAATCGCTTTCCTCTTCACATTCAAAATAGAAAAAAGGTTTTCCTGCACCAGCCCAGGCTCAGGGCCTTTTATGGCAGCGCCAGCCTTCAGGCCGCGAATGCCTCTTTCAATCTCCCAGAGGTCCGAGAGCTTGCTTGCGCCTTCAATCCTTTCAATGAAAAAGCGCCTTAGCTCCAGGTTAGGCCGAATGACTGAAACTCTGCTTGGGTTTTTCTTGCGGAGGGTGTTTCGCGGCACAAAGTAAATATGCTTGGTTTGTTTTTAATTCTTTACGAAGCAGTGCCCTGCCCAGCCTTATTTGGAAAAGAAAAATAAAAAAAGGCAGGCGCCTTCCGGCTGCCTGCTTTGAACCAGTTTTATCGGTTCGGTCACCTGCTTTGGATCAATTCCACCAGTTCAATCATTTGCGCTTTGGTGCAAGTCCACGTGGCTGGTGTTGTGAAAGAGTTGGACTTTATTACCAAAAGATATTTGTCTTTTGCAATGTTTGCGCCTGGCCCAAACTCGTCTTCCCCGAGTTCAACTCCGGTGGTTCCAACTGCGGTGCCGCCGGCTGCGTTGATGCCGAGGTCGACCATATACTGCGGTGTAACATTTGTCGGGGCCGTGACTTCAAGCCTTATCTTCCTGTCAACAGCGCTCTTGAACTCGACAACGCAAAGCTTGCTCGAGTCTTCAACTTTTACCGCAGTAACCGTGGAATCCCCGCATGCTGTCTTTATGTCTTCGGCTGAGAGGATAGTGCAGTCTGCAGCGCTATACGTGAGCTGCGCAGTGGGCTCCGGTGTCTGCGTGCCTGCCGGAGTTTCCGCAGGCGTTGTTTCGGGTGTTGGCGTTGCTGATGTGAATTTTGTGCAGAAATCGAAGTCATTTGTCGAATAATTTCCAGCCTTCCACTTGTTTAGTGCATCAACTAAATCAGCTGGATTGTCATATTCGCATGTTGCCTCGGTGCCAACCGTCAACTGAGCCTGCATATTGGACTTCTGCTCTTGCTGGTTTATTTCTTCTTGTGATAATCCGCTGTCAAGCATTTGCTGTTCAAGTTCTTCGCTATATTCTACAGTGATGCTTTCAGCTCTTTGGTAATATTCATAGTTACCCGAAACTCCCAATTTATGGTTTCTTGCCTTGGTGGTGCCTGTTTGGAGAATGCCAAACAGATTTAATGTAACAGTGTGCAATGTTTCTGTTTCGTTTCCCTTTTCGACCTCGGCGATAAAACAGTCAAAATCAGTTTTGCAGTCAACCAAGAGGGGCGTTTCCGCCAGCTGTTCCGGCGTCGGAGTTGCAACAGGCGTTTCCTGCGGCGTCGGGGTTGAAGGGTTCGGCGTCGGCGTTGAAGCCGGCGAAGCCTGCTGGGAGCAACCGCTCAACAAAACCAAGCAAACGAATGAAATTGCAATTATTCCAAAAAAGTTTTTATTAGTCATATTTAATTTTTTGAACTGGTTTTGGTAATATAAAGGCTTTGATAAAAGCAAAACGGAAAAACAGGAAAAAAAGAAAAAAGGCAGGGCTTTTTTGCCTGCCATGAATCTGTTTTATTTGCTTGATTACCTGCCCTGTATAAGCAGGATCAGGTCGTGTACCTGCTCTTCGGTGCAGAGCCATTCTTCCGGGGTCACTGTCGTGCCTGACTCTATTCCGACAATGTATTTGCCCTTTGCAATCGCCGCACCGCGTGCAACATAGCAGCCTGTTTCCCCGACTGCTGTTCCGAAGGACTGGCATGCCTTCACGCCGGACAGGGCTTGTGCTTCTGTTGTCTCGGTGACTTCGAGCTTTACTGTCATGCCGCCGTCCTTGAAAAGGACCGCGCAGAGCTTGCCCACACTTGTGGTCGGCTCTGAAGTGGCAGCATCCCTCTTGCAGACTGTTTTTATGTCTGCAAGCGAAATGATTGAGCAGTCGGCAACCGCATAGGTCAGCTCCACTGCCGGTGTCGGCGTTTCTGCAGGTGTTTCAGCCGGCGTTGCAGTTGCAGCCGGAGTTTCGCCTGGCTGTGCAGGTGTCGGCGTTGCAACCGGAGTTTCCTGCGGTGTTGGAGTTGAAGGGTTCGGCGTCGGCGTTGAAGCCGGCGGTGCTGGCTGGGAGCAACCGCTCAACAAAACCAGAAAAACAAAAGAAATTGCGATTATTCCGAAAAAAGTTTTAGTAGTCATAGTTATTGTGTGAAGTGGTTTTGGTAATAAAAAGGTTTCGCGCTAACCTGAAAGCGGTTTTCCCCTTTGCTCGATTGCGCGGAGCAAATCCAAAACATCGGGTTCTTGCCCTTGGTGCGATTTTTTGAAGTTCACCTTGGCTTCAAAGATTGCACTGCGCGCGAGGTTGCCGAGCCTCGGCCCTTCCTCTTTTTTGACGCGTTTTCCCCGGCGTTTCGTAGGGGGGAGATTGTAGTCCATGAGCGCCCTGAGCCTGTCGTGTTCCGGAACCCTTTCAAGGAGCTGCTCCAAGGTACGCTTGCGGACCCAGACACCGCGCCCGCCGTGCTCGCCGAAATATACAAAGCCCTTCCTTTGCATAAAGCGCCCTGGCAGCGGGGCGACTCTTTTCACAATTGGAAGCGGTTTGTCAGCTGCCTTATTGCCATGCCCAGCGCTGGGGCGGGGCCTGTTTTTGCCAAAGTCAAAATAACCTTCGTTGAGCCCTCTTGAAAGTGCAAAAAGTGTATCAATGCATCTCTGAGTGTGACTGTACACGTGTGGAACCTCTTCAGTTTTATTCAGGTCGCCAAGCAAACTTATTTGCCTTTCGACAAGCCCGATTATCTGGTCTCTTGGAACGCCCGCCTCGTACATTTTCTTGGCCTTGGAGATTGTTTCGCTGGTAGTGCGCCTTATTTCATCGGCCCTGTGCGTGTTCGAAGTCAGACTTGCTATGCGCTTCTTGGCTGCCTTCTGGGCCTCCGGCGGCATTTGGCCTGAAAAATCCGTGCGCGCAGGGCCTGCGCTGTGGCCTGCCCCGTGGCTTTTTCTTCGCGGCATAAATATGATTGTATTTTGGGAACCATTTAATTTTTATTGCAGCGGAAGGCTTAGCGGATTTTTTCATGCCCCATGCCGATGAGCGGCCTGCCCATAAGCAGTTTGAGGGCGTTGACTGTCCTGGGATTCTCGACAGCAAAAAACTGCTGTTCCCTCCAGCCTGAAGTTTTTGGCTTTCCTTCGCTGACGCGCAAAAAAAACTGGTTGCCGAAGAAAAGGAAGTCGACAGAATCCGTTCCGCTGAGGCCGAGCGTCTGCCTTGCCTCTGCAGCCAGCTGTTTCATGGGGACAAACTCTGGATGTTCGCTGAGCTTTGCCCTCAGCTCGCGCGGCGCAAGGTGCTCTTCCACAGGCTTGTAACCGTATTCGAGGAGGTAATGCCTGCCTGCGTCGTCTGTGCCGTGCACTTTCCAGGGCCTGAAGCCCTTTTCTTTCGCAGCACTCCAGTCGCGCGCCGAAGGCCCTTCTCTTTTCACCCTGCGGTTTGCCCGGATAGGTTTCATATAATATCATTCGGTTTGGAAGAATTTAAATCCTTTGCCTGAAAATCAGCTGCTGTTTCCAGTGATTTTTGACGAAATTGTCCTTCTTTTTGCCTCGATTGCAGAGATAATTTTTTCCGCGGCGGCATCATCAATCCTGCCATCGTAATGGAATCCGCGCGCCATTGCCTCGGCCTCCCTCAAACCGGAAAGCGTTTCTGCTTCCCCGCAAATTCTAATCAGGCTTCTGGCGATTGACTCTTGCAGCCCCCTTATCTTTCGCTCTTCAAAAACAGGTTCAGCCCGCCCAATCTTCTCCCCGGGAAGTTTTGGGGGAAACCGCTTTTGCCCTTGCGCCACCTGCAGAATTCTTGCCGAAATGTCTTTTCTCTTTCTTTCGATATTTGAAATCATTCTTTTTTCCAATCCGCCGTCAATCTTGCTTGCACACCTTAGGCCCCTGACAATTGATTCGGCTTCCCTTAACTCCGAAAGAGTTTTTGCTTTTCTGACAATTCCATCAGCTTCCCTTATAGAATCAATCGACTCTTTGAGCACGCTTGGATCTGACAGCTTGGAAAGGACTCCGGATTCCCTTTTGCGGATTGTTTTGGCTTTAGCCGGCCTTGCCAAGCCCAGGTCCAGCATCATTCCATTTGCCCTCCCAAGATGAAGGGCGACAACAGCACGCTCGCTCCGCGTCAGTTCCTTCGGGCTGATTGCGGAAAGCGCAATCCTGTAACTCAAAACAGCGCCGACAAGTTTTTCGCTTTTCGGGTCGGCATGAGTCATCATTTCAATTGACCTGTACAACTCGGAACAGGCAAGCGAAATTCTCCTGTGGCGAGAACCCAACCCTTGATAAGAAACCGCCTTCCTCAAAGACTCCAATAGTTCCTCAAAAGACAATCGCCCGTGCAAAGGCTTTTCTCGGACCTGACCTGCCTTCCTGGACCTTTTTCTGGCTTTCAGGGCACGCGTCCTGAGAAATCCCCTCATAGAAAACAATAACTCATGCGGAGAATTTAAAGCAATCGATTAAAATTACCGGCAGCCTAATATCATGCCGCCAAAGGAAAAAACCAGGAAAAAATAGAAAAGTGATCAGCAGTTCAGCTTTGGCATCCTGCAAAAGAGAAGACCGAAAGAAAACAGAAAAGTGATTAGCAGCTTCTGGGGCGCTCCGCCTGAAAAGGCAGTGCACTTCCAATCTCCACGAGGCTTAACTTCTGTGTTCGGAATGGGAACAGGTGTTTCCCCCGCGATATGGCCGCTAATCAGTAATAAAAGTGAATGAAAACGTTTAAAAAAGGTTGGGGCGAAGGAAAAAAACAGGGGAATGCGCAGGCGATTCCGGAACGCCTGAAAAAGGCGGTTGCCTTCAAAGCATTTCGGATTTCTTGCCTTTCTTTCCCTTGCCTATGCCGCGGATCATTTTTGCGGCCTTGTTCAGGCCCTTTTGCAGTAATGCTTCTGTTTTTGCGCCGGCGCAGATTATTTTGCCGTTCTTGAACAAAAGCAATGTTATTTTTGGGTCTGAAACCCTGACAATCGCGCCCGGAAACTGTTCAGGCTCGTATTCGACATTGTCAAGGTTCAATGCGGCCTGGAAAAGGTCAACTGTCTGGTTCAATGCCGCTGTTGCGACAAGGTTAACGACAGTATAGGTAACCTTTCTCAAAACAGGGATTTCCTTTTGGATTTCGTGCACCAATTTCGAGGCCTTTTTTATGCCCAAGGCGATTTCCTTCTCGTTGTTCGCCCCAGAGCAGATGACTTTGCCGTTCTTGAACAAAAGCATTGAAACCTTCGGCTCCCTGAGCTTCAAAATCGCACCAGGGAACTGTTCCGGTTCGTATTCAATGTCGGGAATAGACATTGCAAGATTGTACAAGTCAAGCGTTCCTTTAAGGGAAGCAGACGCCACAAGGTTGACAATAGTATACTTCAAAATCCAAACCCCCCTTTAAAAAGCCTTATTTAAATACCTAAATGATGTTTTTAAAAAGGTATTTAAAAACCTTTCGGGTTTTTAAAGGCGCAAAAAGGCGGAAAAAAAGGCCGGCTAAGGCAGTTTCAAAAAGGATTATTTTCTCGTAGTTGGGCGCTTTAATGGCTTTTTCAGA
>JAPLVS010000049.1 GCA_026396995.1 Candidatus Iainarchaeum sp. | reverse complement strand
GTCGAAACCATCAAGGCTGCAGAAAGCGGGGCATACCCGAAATCCGAAATCTTCACTGTCAGCGTAAAGCAGGCAGTGATTGGAACAGGGCCTTCAGCTGAACCGATTGCATCGCTTGAGCCAGGCCAGGAACTGAACCCGCCATGGATAATCGAAGTAACAGGAAAAGCAAAGGATTACACTGAAAGCGAATACCCGATTTATCTCGACATAAGCGGGAACATCGACAACAAGAAATATGTAATGACACTGGTCACAGCCCTTGTAAAGGTTTCCGTGACACAATGCCTGCAAATCGAATGGATTGCTGATAACGAATACAAAAGCAAGGACAGCTCGCAGGGCGTTATTTCCAAAGATGTAACGCTCACAAACAACTGCGGGGAAGCGCTCCGCGAAATAGCGATTTCGCCTGAAACACTCGGGGAAAACGAGCTGGCGCTTTACAGGCCGAATGCGCTCAACAGGCTTGAAATAGGCGAAACCGCAACATTCCAGCTGAAGCTCACAAAGAGAAGCGATTATTTCAACAAAGACCACCCGGACACGATCGTGGCAAAGGGCTTTTTGGAGAACACCCAGGAGTTCATAGAATCGAACCCGCTGTGGATTATCCTGGAAATAGGCCAAACGCCTGAAACACAGAACGGGCCAAGGTTTGATGCGGTGCAGGTGCCTGTGTGCGGCGCAGAAGACACAGAAATAAAGGAAATCAATTTCCCGCAGACAGCGAACAAATACGAATGCGAGCACGCGTACTGCGATGCAGTGCAGTTCTCGGAATTCCTTGCCGAAAAATTGTCGGATGCAGTGAAAAAAGCCCAGGACAAAATGCAGTCCAAGAACTTCAGCGCAGATGCATTCAAATGCCCTGCACTGTTCTGCTCTTTCGGCACCCACCTCGGCATTGTGTCCCCAACATACACTGTTTATTTGAGGAACGACCTTGTCTCGGCAGAGATTGTAAAGAAAGGCCTTGAAAAGGAAGCGCCAAGCCTTTCAAGCTATGCTGTGACAATCACATCCGAGGATTTCGGCAGCATGTTCGAGAAAGCTACCTCGTTCAGCCCCTTCAACCTTTACATGAGCAAGGCATTGCAGGGATGCGGGCAATACACTTTCTCGATTCAGGGCGCAGTGCAGAACTCTTCAGGCGCGCTCCAGAAAGAAAACCTGATGTTATATGTTGCGGTAGACGACCGCAAGGTAACGCCCGAATGCACGAACAAAATCCAGAACATGATGAATTTCCTGCCCACCGACAGCGGGCTTTCAAGCAGCATGGCGCTCGGCACATGGGCAGGCATGGTCCAAGCCGACAAAAAACTGCAGGACGCAGGAAAAGACTTTGCAGAAACCCTGTTCGGGAAGGGCGAAGGCCGCGTTGTATTGAACACTTCCTCGAACAAATTGCTCCTGCTGCTCAAAAAACTCGAGGGCGAAGGCATAATGAAATTATCCATAGGGCAGGTCAGCGAAACAGACGCAAAGCCGAACACAGTCACGCTTGAACTGGACGCATTGTTCGATTCAGATGACCAGACTGTCAGGAACGAGGTTGCCGCAAAGGCAAAAGCTGGCCTGGATGCAATGGCGCAGGGCTCCTTCGCGCTGAACGCATGCATCAGCGAAAACGAGGATTACCTGATTTTATACAAATTCGAAAGATTGGGCGAGCTTTCAATAGGCGACGCCAAGGAAATGCAGTTGTATTACGACGTGAAAAACTGCCTGAGCCTTAAGGTTAGGGCCGCAATTGCAGGCGAAAAAACCACGCTCAAGCCGAAAGTCATGCTCAAAACAAATTTCAACGACCCCAAAACGAGCGCAAACGACAAGGCAGGGATTTCTGAAGCATGGCTTGAACTCGAAGGCGAAGGCGGCGCAACAACCATTATTGAAGAATACTCTGACACAGAAGCAGGAACCATGCTGGAGCTTGAACCTGTCAAGGACAAGGAAGGCCTGAACGAAAAAGAGTTCTTCCTTTGCGCCAAAGGCGACGACGGGCAATTGTTCCAGGCAATAGGAAAGAAGCTCAAGGTCAAGGCGAAAAGCGTTTCGCTTTCAGATGCACTGGCTGAAGGCGACGTCGGCGTAAAGGAAACTAAGGGCTGGTATGAAGTGGGGCTTACCGCATGCGGGCTGCACCCTTACGAAATGCTCAAAAAAATATCGGAAGCAAAGCCGGAGAAAGGCAAGGCAATCGAAGCATACACAATCCTTGTATGGAAAGGCGACCCTGAAGAGCTCACGCTCAAATCAATGATTGCCGCATGGCGCGCCAACAAGCTCAAGCAGCAGGCAGGCGGCGCAGACGAGGAAGGCAAGACAATGGAGCAGAAGCTCAAGAGCGCAAAGAACTTTTCGATTTGGATGTATTTCGTTTCGTGCGGCCTGGCAAACACCGCATGCGACATGTTCCTTTCCTGGCGCATATTTTTCAGCCCGCTTGACGTTCTTGTCAATTGCGGCGTTCCAACAATAATGGGCTTCTTCGGGACAAAAATTGAAAGCGGCCTGGGAAATGTTGTTGAAAGCACACAGAGCTTTTTCCATGAGCCTGAAGTCCATGAAATGACAAACGCAGTGCAGGAAGTGTTTACAGGCACAGGCGACGGCGGCGAAGCAACTGAAGCCGTTGAAGGTTACATGCTTACAGGCGCAATTGTCGGCGTCAGCTTCAGGGGGGCCCTGGCGGCAATACCTGACGGATACAGGAGCCCGTTCACTTCATTAAGCTCTGTTGCACAGACAGGCATAAATAAAACCGCAGAAAAAATTGCAAGCGATGCTGCGACATCCTGGTCAAACGAGTTCCTTAAAGGCGCAAATGAGGCCACAGTAAAATCGCTGAAGGACGGCCTTGAAACAGACCTGAAGACGCGCATTGTAGACAAGCTCACTGCCGCGGCCAAAGAGCAATTAGGAAAAGGCAAGCGCATGTTTAAGATAGATGGGCTGAATGTTAAGGGGGCTTCGGAAGCTTCATGGGGGGAGGCAAGCGAAACCCTGACCAAAAAGATTGCGGCAAACCCGGCGGCATTAAAGGGCTCGCCCATAGGGGACAGTCTGACGAACGCGATGGCAAAAGGCGCAGACGAAGTGATAGATTCAGGGAAAGTGGCACAGGGCACCATGGATAATTTAGGGGTGGCGAAAGGCACAGGCGGAATGTACACAAATGATGCTACGCTTGCCAAAGACCTTACGGACAAGGCACTGAAGCAGATGAGCTATGAAGACCTGGCAAAGGCAAACCCAAAGCTTAATTCAATGTCCTCTGAACTCAAGGCGCAGATCGAGGCAGGCTTGAGCAAGCACTCGGGAGCGATTTCAGAATCAAACGTGAAGGGGGTGGTTGACGACGCGGTCAGGGCAACTAAGAACCAATACCTCACTGAAATGCAAAGCGCTGCAAAAACCAATATCGACGACCAGGTAAAGGCATTCGTACAAAGCCAGCCAAGCACAAGAGGCACAATTCCAAGGGGAGGCAGGCTCAAAAGCTTTTTCACTCAGCTTGGAACGCTTGACTTCTGGAAGAAACTCGGCAAAAGCCTTACCTGCGGCGCACTTGCAAACCTTGCAGGCCTTGTCACACAACAGGCGGTCCTGAACTGGAAGCTCGGCGAATTGAGGGCTGTGGCCGAGGAAGGCCAGGGCTTTAATTTCACAGGGCCTTTGTCGAATTATGAAGGAGTGGAAGTGTTCAGGAAATTCAAGCCGTACCATATAACAATTACAATGGATGACAAGGGCATAACGCATGTTTCAATCGAAG
>JAPLVS010000005.1 GCA_026396995.1 Candidatus Iainarchaeum sp. | reverse complement strand
TTAACGGCTGTTGCTATAATCTTTTTCAGGCAAACGCTTAAAAACATCAATCTTTTAAATAGAAGGACGCTTATATAATAATAGGTAAAAGTTAACTGTGGCGGGTGAAAAAAATGAGAAAGGCCTTGTTTCCTTTAATGGTTTTGCTTGTCTGCACTGCGGTTTTTTCGCTTGAAATCAGCGTTCCGGAAAACGTTTCCGCGAACGTCAACTGGAGCCTTTACTCGAATTTAAGTTCCCTGAACTACGACAAAATCCAAGTCTTTTTGGACGATGCAAGGGTTTACGAGGCTTCCTTCGGGAGCAACCCTTTCACAGACCAGTCGAAAATAGTTTCAGCTTACCATTACGAAAAGCAGGTTTCAATTTCCTTTTTCGGCCTGGCTGAAGGCACCCACCCTGTTTCGCTTAAAATTTTCAGGGACGGAGCGGAAATCGCATCTGCGTCAAAGGATATTGTGGCATTCAACCCGTACACTAAAGAGGCCACTGAAAGGCTTGAGCAGAACGTCAGCGCGCTGGAAGCAATTGTCGACGAGAAAATCGGCACCAACGGCGCGATAACTTCTTCGCTTGCTGCAATACAGGCCGGCATTTCATCGCTTGAAGAGCAGGGCAGCAGCAAGGATGAAAAGATTGCAGTGCTTGAAAGCTCTGTAAAAAAACTGCAGGGGCAATTGGCTGCCCAGTCAGCTGTCGACGACAACATCAGTGCGTCCCTTGAGGAAATAAAATTCTCGCTTGCAAAAATAGAGGCAAGGTTTGAGGGCGACGGGCAGCAGCCGCTTTTCACAGGCTTTGTTTCGTTTGTCAGGGGCAACCCGGTGCTTGCGCTCGGCCTGCTTGTCGTTGTGATAATCCTTGTGGTCCTGGTCATCATCAGGAAGAAGAGGCTCATGGACCGCAATTACCTGTTTGAGCCAGGCGAAATCGAAAGCGAAGTGCACGGCGTCGAAGAGCCGAGCTCTGTCGACGGCGTGACCAGCAAAGGCAAATGGTCTTCCGGTTCCCAGGAAAAACCGGCCAAGGCCGAAAAAAGCGCCAGCAAAGTGAGCTGGGGCGACCTCATCAAAAAAGAAAGGCCGTAAAGGTTATGTAGAACCTTTCCTTTTTTTTCTTTTAATCCTTGATGCAAGCCATGCGAAGGCTTTTTTTTAACAACTGTCTATATCTCTGTATATGGTTCGCGGTTTGCTTACAAGGGAGCCAACTTTTAGGCAAAGGTTAAGAGCAAGAGTTTCAACTGCCATTGCAAGCAGAGCTGCCAAGCGGCTGGAGGGAAAGAAATCCGCATTGTATAGCGAGTATGTTTTTAGCCAAGGAGAGAAGGCCAGGCTTGACAGTTATTTGAGAAGATGTGAGGAATCGTTTGGCAGGGTTAATGCAGAATTGGGCGGTTCATCAAGAAGCCTTTTGGGCAACGCAGATAAGCGCCGGATAAGGGCACTTAAAAAGCAACAGGCAGAAATAAAAGCCGAGCAGTCCAGGGCAAGAACTGCTTTGGATAGGGCAAGGGCAACTGTTGAAATTTACCCGACAATTAATGATGCGGAAATCGAGCACGCAATGAGGGCAAAGTCCGCCCGCACTCCTTGGCAAATAATTCGCTTCATTTCCAAGAGAAGGCAAGGGCGTCAAATCTGAATCCTTCACAGCCCCCTGTCTTCAGCGAATTTTTCGAATGAGCGGTCGTAGCTCTTTTCTGCTTCCTTTGAAAAGCAGCATGCCGGCAGTTCCTTGTTTTCAAGGTGGTATTTCAGGCATTCGCAGCAGATGCCTTTGCGCTGGCAGCCCTGGTAAGTGCAATTGCATTTTTTAGAGTTTGATTCTTTTCTGCATTCCATAAAAACGGCCTCTCGAAAGGATTAAATAAAAGGAAGCCATTATATACTTCGGCTTTATCTGCCATTGGGAGGCATTTGAATGAAAATTAAAACGATTTTTTTGGCTTTGTGCGTTCTGGCTTTGCTTTTCGCTTCTGGCTGCAACCAGCCTGCGCCGCCGGCTCCAACGCCGACTCCAGCGCCAGCGCAAACGCCTACACCTAAAGCAGAACTGAAATGTGTTTTGGACAATTGCTTTTGTGATTGTGCTGGGGAAGGCGAATTTGCTGAATGCGAAGCCCCCATGGACTGCAAAGCGCTTTACGGCCTTACAGATGCCAGTTGCGAAGCTGTTTCAGGGAAATGCCAGTTCAAGGCTGGCTTTTCAAAAACCCCTTTGAAGCCGACGCCAGTCCTCCCGTTAAAACTTTCATATGAAATGGCCAGCACCAACCAGAATGGCGAAAAGCAGACAGTTCTTGCATCTTATTATTTCGACAAGGCAAAGGAATGCAATGGAAAAGACGCTATTATCGGGATTGTGGAGACAAGTCAGGCAGGCCAGGAAGGCTCGGCATATTCAAAAATGACTGTCTATCTTGACGATGGCCGGATGGCAATCTCAAATATGTCCGGAAAGCCGGATCTTGCATTCGACAAAGCCGTGCCTACGGCCCTGCAACTGGATTTGGTGCTTACGCTGAACTCTTTGTTCGCTTCTGCCGGCAAAAACTTCAACACTGATGCTGTGTGGACTGAAGAGGAAATCCCCACAATACTGAAAGGCGTTACATTTTTCAGCAATCCCCAGGCTGAAATATCAATCAAAAAGAAGGGCGATTCAAAAGGCATTGTGCCCTGCACCAATTTCGAGTTATTGTTCAGCCAGGGTGGCCCAGGCGGGGAGGGCATTGTTGTCTGCGTTGCGGACAAAAGCAAGGAAATACTCCTCCCATATGTTGTTTCGGTCACAATGCCGGAGGGCTCAGGGATTACCTGGACTTTGACAGAGGCAAAAAAGGAAAAAACAGACATCACCTATTACCCGCAATGCCTTGAACCGGTGGTATGCACTGCAGTAGCAGATCCATTGCAGGCCGACAGGGACGCATGCACTGCACTCGGCGGCTCGATGGACACTGTGAGGGACAACAGGAATTGTGTCACCGGCTGGCAGTGCTTCACCGAAAGGGACAGGGCGATATCCGAACTGCAGAACTGGGGCCCTGAACAATGCAGGGCTGTGCAGCCTGGCGAGGCCCTCATACAGGCGGTCCTTGACTGCAGGGCCCAGAACAAGCAGAGAAGCTATACCCAGAGCGCAAACGGCTGCGTGACAGAGGTAAAATGCCAGTAAGGCAGTTTCCCTCTTTTTTTATTTTTTCTGCCTTACTGGGTTTCTTATAACCAGAATCTCACGCGGAAGATTGCGTTTTCTCAGTTCCGGGACGCTGAAAAACTTTGCTTCAAAACCGTTCTTTTCAAGTATCCTTATTATTTCAGCTTTTTTTCTTTCAACCTGTTTCTGCATCCAATGAATGTCTTTCTCTGCTGACATGCGCTTTTCGTGGTATGCTCTTTCTTTTATCCCAAAAAACATTTCCGGTTCCAAATCGTTAATTCCGATGCAGGCAATCCCACCCATTTCGATAGCGAAAGCGTACT
>JAPLVS010000017.1 GCA_026396995.1 Candidatus Iainarchaeum sp. | reverse complement strand
CATTACTTAGATGAAGCTGAAAGCTATGCGGACATTGTGGGCATAATCAGCAACGGCAAAGTGGTCAAAACAGGTTCGCCTGAAATGTTAAAGCGCTCGGTCGGCAACGAATGCATAACCCTGGAGCTTGGCAAACCGGCAAAAACCGCAGACCTAAAGGCAATAAAAGTGCTTGAAAATATTGTGA
Organism: Candidatus Iainarchaeum sp.; assembly: GCA_026396995.1. Classification (GTDB taxonomy): domain Archaea; phylum Iainarchaeota; class Iainarchaeia; order Iainarchaeales; family DTGL01; genus JAPLVS01. The sequence goes on along the minus strand of JAPLVS010000017.1, from coordinate 2,423 downwards.
ACGTTAAAGCCGACGGCAATTCGCTAAAAATTTATGTTCCGGATGCAGGGCATGCTCTTAACCAGTTGATGGCTTTGGTGCTTAAAATGCAAATCACAGTCAAAAATGTTTCTGTCTCCAAGCCAACGCTTTATGATGTGTTTTTGAAATATGAAGAGGCGGATGCAAGCCAAAGGGAAAACCATAGGACAGTTGAAGAGCTTAAAAGGACAAGAAAAAGGATAATCGGGCGATAACATGACAGTGAAAGACTCATTGAGAATAATATCAGCCATGGTCGAGCTTGAAATCCGCAGGGTATTGCACGACCAGACAGAAATATACACCAGAGCCATCCAGCCATTGCTCTGGCTGCTGATTTTCGGCCATGTCGTCGGAGCGCTTAAGGTAATACCAACCGGAAGCACACCCTACCTGGATTACATAACGCCCGGAATAATTGTCCAATCGACAGCCACAATATCCATTTTCTTCGGGTTGATTATAATATGGGAAAGGGAAACAGGCATACTGAAAAGGCTTGTGACAAGCCCTGCGCCCAATTATGCGATTGTAATCGGGCGCTCGATGGCTGCAGGCGTGCGCGGGCTGGCCCAAGCAATCATAATAATTCCCATTGCATTCCTTATGGGAGTCAAGTTTTTCCCTAATCCTTCCTACCTATTGCTTGCACTTGTGCTGCTGTTTTTGTCCTGCGGAGGCTTTGCAGGCATATCCATAATGATTGCGTCGTTCTTCAAAACCAGGGAAAGGTTCATGGGCATAGGCCAAGCGGTAGTGCTCCCAATGTTTTTTGCAAGCAGCGCATTATACCCAATTAGCGCCATGCCAGAACCATTCCAGATATTCGCAAAAATAAACCCGATGACTTATGTGGTGGACGCAATGCGCTCGCTCATGATAACAGGAAACCTTTCACAACTGCCATTGGACATAGCCGCAATAGCCATATTCGTTGTAGTGGTTTTCACAGCAGCATCACTGACATTCAAAAAAGTGATAGAATAAGGCAACGCACCCCCAATAGATGCCAATCAATCCGGCAACTTTATAGTTTTGTTTCTACGCCCAAGAGCTCTTCCATTACCTTATAGCCGACATTTGCAATTGCCTTGGCGCTTTCCCTTGCTTCAATGACTGTTTTTCCCATCGCAAGCTTTGCTGCAAATTCCAAGATTAGGTTCTGGGCCAAACGAATATCCACCGCCTGAAGTTTTTTATTTTTTTGGGGATTTCTGGAAAACGTGACAGTATCCAAGTCCAAAGGCCTTCCGTCAGCAGTAATGTTGTTGGTGACTAATGAGCCCACAAAGCCGCCGACACTTGACTCAATTGTAAAGTGGCCGCCAATCTTGTGCATTAGGTGGATTGAACTGCACATGTTTGCCGAGAAAGCCGCCATCACTTGGTTTATCGCGTCTTCATGCCTTACTGTTTTTCCTCTTCTCCTGAGAATCAACCCTTCCTTGCCAAGCGTTAAACCTAGGCCATATGCATTTGAAAACAATGGCGTCCCCGGGTTTCTTTCTTTTGAATTCGTATGTGAACGCCCTTGCCTCGCCGGCAGTAAGGTGTTCCATGATTTCCTCAAAAACCGTTCCTGGCTCTTTTCCTCTGAAATACTTGAAAACAGCCTGTTCAGGCCTCAAAACAGCCACTGGTTCGAGCGTTGGGGGAAATGCCGCCCCTAATTCCACTGCCCTCTTGACAACATTGTCCGGAGTGCTGCCTGACAGGCTTTCCTCAAAAAGAGCGTTCAGCCTTTTTGCCACGCTGTAGTTTTTCCTCGCATCGCCAACAATCATTCCACCCCTTAAAAGTTGCCCGTTTGTTCTGACGGATACGTGGCCTGATTGAAAAAGCGTTCCCGGGATTCTTTTCGGTTGGGAACGCCTCCTAATTCTGTCAGCCAACTCACTATCAATCCAGCCGAACGGAAAAGAAAGGCTCTCTTGGCCGTTGCTGATTACGGTCACTGCCTGCGAAGAGCCAATGCCCTTAATTGCAAAATCCCTTGAACCAGACCTTAAAATCAGTGACCTCTTTCTCCCTCTTAGAGTCTTGAATCTTCCATCCAATGGAATTTTTTGGGGAACAAGAAAGCGTCCGGTTCCGCCAACGCGCCTGCCAGCCCAACCCGATTGAGCAAGCCCCTGCATCAGGCGCTCGTTGATTTTTTTCCCGTCAACACTGAAAACAGCCAAAGCCGAACCAGGCTTTCTCTTAACCGGCCTGCCTGAAGCCATAACAATACATAGGTGCTTTTAAGAATAAAAACCTGCTGTAAAAAAGAAGAAGGCGTCCAGAGCAGACACAAACTGCCAAGTTCAGTGCCCAAAGGCCTCTTTTAACGGTGCTAAACGTATTACGTCTTTGAACTATTTAAGGCTATCGGAAGGGATGAATTCCGGTGAATTGGTGCT
>JAPLVS010000062.1 GCA_026396995.1 Candidatus Iainarchaeum sp. | reverse complement strand
CCTTTTTGTTCTTTTTAAGGGCCTGCGCCAGCCTGTAAAGCTTTATTATTTCGGGGCGCGTGCCGAGTGTCAAGGCAATTTTCATCAAAAAATTGTGAGGGCAACTGTTTTAAATACGTTTTCGGAGTAGTATTAATTTCTGGATTATCCAAAGAGTGATTTTTCGTGAAAATTTCCATTGTGATTCCCTGTTACAACGAGGAGCAATCGATACCTAACCTTAAAAGGGAACTTTTGCCTGTGGCAAAGGAACTTGGCAAAAAATACGAAATCGAGCTTGTTTTTGTCGATGACGGGTCAAAAGACCGGACAGCGGAATTACTGAGGAAAGAATTCGGATCGATGAAAAACTTCAATCTGGTAATCCATAAAAAGAACATGAATCTTGGCGCGGCAATGCGGACCGGCTTTTGGGCTGCAACCGGCGACCTTGTGGCAGCCTTTGACAGCGACTGCACTTTTTCCCCGCGCCTCATGTTCGATTTCCTGGAAAAAATGGACGAGGGCACAGACATAGTGATCGCATCCCCCTATCATCCGCAGGGCAGCCTTGAAAACGTTCCCTTTTACAGGCGCTTTTTGAGCAGGGGCATTTCCACTCTTTATTCTCTTGTCAGCGGCGCAAGGCTCTACTCCTTCACTTCGCTCGCGCGCCTTTACAGGCGGGACGTGGTCAAAAAAGTGAAATTCAAGTCAGACGATTTCCTTGCGGTGAGCGAAATCCTCATATACGCGCTGCTGAAAGGCTATAAGGCCAAGGAAGTGCCGGCGGTCCTCAAGACAAGAAAGTACGGTTCGTCCAAAATGAGCACATTGAAGGAAATATTCAACCACGGCTTTTTCCTTGTAAGGGTTTTTTTCCTCCGCATAGGGCTGTTCCTGCACATAGCGAAAATATAAGGCGTTTTAGTATTCTTTTGCGAGTTCCCTCAGGGTGTAAAATTCGCGTTCTTCGGAGATTTTTGAAACTATTTTTTCGTAAACCTTCATTTTTTCCCAGAGCAGCTTTTTTGTTGGGGCGTGCCTGATTTTCTCGGTGTATTCCCTGCTTGCGTCTTTTTCAGGGTCGAACAATTCAACTGCATGGAGCTGGAAATTCAGCGGCGCGCTTGAAAGGTTTGCCATTGCGTATGCCAGCGGGAAATAAGGTGCGCCCAAAGTGAAAACCGCAGTGCCGATGAGAGGCAGCCTTAAAAGCGGTGTCGTGGTTATTGGGATTTCGAGTATTTTCATGCTGCCTTTTTTCCAAAGCGCGTCCTTGTCAGGCCTGTAAGGGTGCCTTGGTGCAATCGCATACCTTGCCTTGCCGATTGGATGCGTTATGCTTGGGTCACGGCTTCCCATTTTGAGATAGTATTTGAAAACCCTTGAAACCCAGGTCGGCAGGACAGAGGAATCGTAAAGGTAATCCCTTTCCTCCAGGATGCGCACTGTTTCCTCGCTTATGTCCCATCCTGGCGCCCTGAAACCAGCGGGCTTTACGCCGATGCATTCCTTTATCGCTGTTTCGGCCTTGGCGATTTCCTGTTCTTTTTGCCTTGCAGTAAGCCTTGAGAAAGCGATGGGGTGCGAAT
>JAPLVS010000072.1 GCA_026396995.1 Candidatus Iainarchaeum sp. | reverse complement strand
ACTCAGATATAAAACCCTTTTTAAAGGCTTTCATGTTTTTTTAATAAAAAGGTCTGGGGGCGTCGAAATGGAAAAATCACTTACTTTTGACGACATCCTGCTGGTGCCGGCTTTTTCGACTGTGCTGCCGAAGGATGTTTCTCTTAAAACAAGGCTTTCAAATGGGCTTTCTTTGAACATACCGCTTGTCAGCGCCGCAATGGACACTGTCACTGAATCCGCGACAGCGATTGCGATTGCAAGGCAGGGCGGCATAGGCGTAATCCACAAGAATTTCGGCATTGAAGAGCAGGCAGCCGAGGTTTCAAAGGTCAAAAAAAGCGAAACCCTTATTGTAAAAAGCCCGGTAACTGTAAGCCCAAGGATGGAATTGCGGGAATTGTTCAGGCTGAGGGACAAGTTCGGCCATTCGAGTTATCCTGTCGTTGACAAAGGAAAGCTGGTCGGAATAATCACCAAAAGGGATTACAGGTTCGAGGAAAACCCGCTGAAAAAAATCTCGGAACTGATGTCGAAGGATGTTGTTACTGTCGAAAGGGAACTGAGCGAAAAAGAGGCCAAAAAAATACTGCACGAGCACCGCATTGAAAAACTGCCGATTGTGAACAAAAAAGGCGAGCTTTTGGGCCTTATTGCAGGCACAGACATCGAGAAAAGGGAAAAATACCCGAATGCAAACACTGACGGAAAAGGAAGGCTCAGAGTTGCGGCTGCAGTCGGCCCAAGGGACGATGAAAGGGCCGAAAGGCTTTTGCAGGCCGGCTGCGATGCGATTGTTGTCGATACCTCGCACGGCCATTCAAAAAACGTCCTTGAGGCTGTAAGGCGGATGAAGAAGAGATTCGATTGTGAAATAATCGCAGGCAATGTTGCAACCGGAAAGGCAACGCTTGACTTGATAAAGGCAGGCGCCGATGCAGTGAAGGTCGGTGTCGGCCCTGGCGCAATCTGCACGACACGCATTGTCACAGGCGTCGGAGTGCCGCAGATTTCGGCAATAATGGAATGCGCGAAGGCAGCAAAGGGAAAAGTTTCAGTCATTGCGGATGGCGGCATAAGGTACAGCGGCGACATAACAAAGGCTTTGGCTGCAGGCGCCGACAGCGTGATGATTGGTTCGCTTTTTGCAGGCTGCGAGGAAACCCCTGGCAAAACAGTCTTCCTGTACAACAGGAAATTTAAACAATACCGCGGCATGGGCTCTGTCGGGGCGATGCAGAAAGGTTCTAAGGACAGGTATTTCCAGGGGCATATCGAGGAAAAAGACAAGCTTGTGCCTGAAGGCATTGAAGGGATTGTGCCATACAAAGGCCATTTGAGCGAGGTGACCTATCAGTTGATGGGCGGTCTGCGCTCATGCTTTGCGCCGCGCAGAGGATAAGCGAAGAGCAGATGAATTTCCTGATAAAGAACACTTCGGGGATTATCTGCGCTGCAATAGACGAATCGATTGCAAGGCAATTTTCCCTGCCGCCTATGACTTTTTCAAGGGACAGATTCGGGACAGGCTTTACTGTAAGCGTGGACGCAAAAAAGGACACGACCACAGGCGTGTCAGCATCCGACAGGGTTAAAACTGTCAGAACCCTTTCCAATCCGAGGGCCCAGGAAGCGGATTTGTTCAGGCCAGGGCATGTTTTCCCGATTGTCGCAAGGCCTGGCGGCGTACTTGAAAGAGTGGGCCATACAGAGGCAAGCGTCGACCTTATGAAACTTGCAGGATTGAAGCCCGTTGGCGTAATCGGGGAAACAATGATGCCTGACGGCTCGATGGCAAGAATGCCCTATCTTGAAAAAATCGCGAAAGAAAACAGCATGAAAATCATCTCGATTTCCCAGCTTGTGAATTACAGGCTGAAAAAGGAAAGCCTTGTGGAAAAAGTCGCCGAAGCGAACATGAAAACTAACTTCGGCGAATTCAGGGCTGTTGCCTTCAGGCATAAACTATCGAAAGCGGAATATGTCGCGCTTGTGAAAGGCAAATGGAAGAGGAACGAGCCTGTGCTTGTAAGGATGCATTCCGGATGCCTTACCGGTGATGTATTCCATTCGCTGAGATGCGATTGCGGAAAGCAATTGGAAAAGGCGATGCAATTAATACAGCGCAAGGGCAGCGGCGCAATTGTTTACATTCCAGAGCATGAAGGCAGGGGCATCGGGATAGCGAACAAGATTAAGGCTTACGCGCTCCAGGAAAAAGGCCTTGACACAGTGGAAGCGAACATAAAGCTCGGCTTCAAGGATGACATCAGGGATTACGGCATTGGGGCGCAAATCCTGCGCGCCCTCGGCATCAAAAAAATAAGGCTGCTCACAAACAACCCTGCAAAAATCGTGGGTCTTGAAGGCTACGGCTTATGCATCACGGAGAGGGTGCCGTTGAAAGTGAAGCTCTCAAAGGACATGGCAAAATACATCGCCACAAAAAAGGAAAAAATGGGTCATTTGCTGGATTGAGGTGCTGATTTTTTGCGCTTTTCCCAGGCGCGCTTATCCAGTGCATTCCTTACTTTCTGCCCTGCTTTGGTTCCAAAAAAGCGCCTTCTGGCCGAAAGCGCCGGCCCCCTCATCGGGCCGGTCCTCGCAGCGCAGTTCGGCTTTATGCCGGGAGCGCTGTGGATTGTGCTTGGGGCAGTCTTGGCCGGGGCCGTTCATGATTTCGTCATTCTCTTCGCCTCGGTCCGCCACGGTGGTGAAGCTCTTCACAATATCGCGGGCCGCTATATGGGGAA
>JAPLVS010000039.1 GCA_026396995.1 Candidatus Iainarchaeum sp. | reverse complement strand
TTCAAAATCGAATTCCGAAACAAGGCCTGTCAGGATGCCGAGAATGAACGGCACTATGACCGCGCATCCCATCAAAAGCGTTGCCTTTTCAACGGAAAGCACAGCCTTTTTCTCGGCGATTATGGCCTGCATTTCAATGATTTCTTCGGCCAGTTCCCTGAACCTTTCGCCCATGCATTCGCCGCTCTCATACGCCACCAAAAGGATGTCCGCAAGCCTTTCCATGACAATGCCGCGGTTCCTTTCCCTGAATTTTTTCAGCGCCTCCTCCACCGAAGCGCCTTTTCCCATTTCTTTTTTTGCCTTCGCAAATTCTTTCCCTATCAGGCCGTTGCCTTTCCTTGCAAGGCAGGAAACAATTGCAGAGACAGGCGTTCCCTTCGGAAAAACCGATGCCTGCAGCAATGCAAGCTGCGCCTCCTGCTCAAGGCGCTTTTCCCTCTTCTCAAGAAGATACGCGTAATAAAGCACCGCCAGGAGCGGCGGAAGGAAAAGGAATGCAATGAAGGCAATCACTGTTTCAGGCATTCCAAGCTCAAGGAAAAAAGCCGCAAACAGGAAGAAAATCGAAACGATTGCGCCAAGCATGAGTGACCTCCCGCAGATGCCTTCAAGCGACACCGAAAAATGCTCCTGTAGCTGCGCTTTGAATTCTTCTGTTTTTTCTTCCGGGAACAGCAGGTTCAATGCCTTCATTTCATGCCTCCCTCATTTCAAGGCCTCGCAAAAGCCGGGGTTTTTTCACGGATGAACAGGAGCATTGCAATGTCTATCGCCGGAAACAAGACGATAACCAAAAGAAAAGCGCTTGAAGGCGAAACATCGAGCTCCAAAAACATCGAGCCCACAAGAATCAGCGCAAGGAACAATGCAGGCAGGACAGTTGAAAACGTGACAAACAAAAGCGAGAATACTGCCATTTTTCCTGAAAACTCCTTCAGTTTCGCTCTTTGCACCGACACAATCTCCCGGTGCAATGCATCCAGCGACCGCAGTTCCTTTCCTGAAAAGCCCTGCTCGTAAAGGCCTGCGAGATGGCTGCATGCCCTCCTGTACTGCAGTGAATCAACCCTGTCCATTGAATGAAGGAATGCCTCCTCGGCGCTTGCGCCTTTCAGGCTTATTTCTTTCCCTATCTCTGCGAATTCCCTGCCGAGCGCCCCCTTTGCCGTGGCAGCGGTTGCAGCAAGGGCCTCCTCGAACTGTTCGCCCAATGCAAGCCTTGTGCGCAGGTGCATCAATGCAAAAGGCAGCTCTTTCTCTGTGTCCTGCGCTTTTTTCCTTGCCTTCAAATACGCAAAAACATCAATCATAAGCCGCCTCTTTTTTCCAGCATTACGGTTCTCTTTTTGAGCTCCCTTTCAAAGCCTTTCTCTGTAAGGGAAAATGCTTTTTTGATTTTCTGCTTTACCCTCACGCTTTCGCATTTTTTCTCGAGCCTTTCCTTTGCATGGTTGAATCCAAAAAGAAGGTTAAGCTTCGGCTCGGCATTTTTTTCAAGGACTTCCGCAACCTCGACAACCCTCCTCATCTCAGCCCTTCCGCCTGCACGGATCCTGTCCCATCTCTTTTGCACCAGCAAAAGGTCGATGCTGCACAAATCCATCCTTTTCACGCCGAGCAATTCAAGCCTTTTCAATGCCTCTTCTGCCGACGCCGCATGGAAGGAAGCATAACTGCCCTTGCCCTGCCCCGCAAGCAGCGTGTCAATAAATGCATTCACTTCCTCCCTGCTCCTCACTTCGCCGACAACAATCCTGTCAGGCCTCATCCTCAGCGAATCCACGATAAGGTCAGCCATCCCGATATTCCTTTCAGGGCAGGTGTTCAGCCTCACAGTGTGCGAGTGCGGCACCTGCATTTCAGGTGTTTCCTCTATCAATACAATCCTCTCGCTTTCAGGCACAAACGAAAAAAGCGCGTTCAGGGTGGTGGTTTTCCCTGAACCGGTATTGCCTGCGACAAGCACAGAACAGTCTGTTTCCAGCGCCATTGAGAGGAAAGCCATCAGTTCCCTTGAAAAAGTGCAATTTTTCACAAGCTCCAAGGGGGTGAATTTTTTGGAATTGAATTTCCTTATCGTGAACGAGGGCTGCCTGAATGAAACCGGGGGAATTGTTGCATTCAGCCTGCTGCCGTCAGGCAGCACGCCGTTCACTTTCGGGTTGCCGAGGCTCAGCCTCCGGTCTGTTTTCAAAAGCATGCGGTTTACCGCATTCACCACGCTTTTTTTGTCATAAAAATAGGCATTGCACTTGCACCAGCCGTGCAGGCGGTGGAACACCCTCAGCGGAAAATTCTTTCCTGTGCCGGTCAGGGCTATCTCTTCCAGCGCCTCATCCTCGAGCAGCAATGAAATCGGCCCGAAACCGTTCACCTGCGAAAAAATAATCGCCAAAAAATACTGCTTTTGCCTTTCGTCCAATTCGACCAGGTTTTTTTCCAGGAATTTTTCCATTGCCCCCGCGATTCCCTCCCTTTTTGCGCCGGAATCCGCCCTGAATTCCTCGATAATGCCTTTCAAAAGCACGGCTTCCTCTTTTGAAAGTTCAGGGAATTCCTCTAAAAGATACCATTTTTCGCCTTTCAGGCATTCCACAACCCTGAACCGTTCGCCCTGCGACAGAATTCTCCTGACTTTTTCCTCAGGCCTGAACACGCGCCAGCCCAATGCCTTTTCCGCAACCCTTATCTCGCGCTCGGACCTCTCAACAGCAATAGAGTGCCGGCCGCAGGATTCGGCGCAGGCAACCAAAAAATCGTTTGAAGCGCACAAATCGCATTTTGCGGCCTTGCCGTTCCTCACTGAAACCGCTTTCATCCTGCAGGCCTGCACGCACTTCCCGCAGCCATTGCATTTCCCCCTGTCGATTGACAAGATGCCTTCGGCTATCTCGAAAAAAGCGTTTTTTTGGCATACTGCAGCGCAATCCGCCTTTTCAGGCCTGCAATGCGCACAGGAAAGCGCTTCAAAGGACAGGCCGTTAGGGCAGTTTTCAACGCACTCCCTTGCAGTACAGCCCGCGCACTTGCCTAAATCAAAGCGTAACCGCATCCAACCCCTCTCTTGGCATTAACAAAAGGAGTGAAAAAAGTTAAAAAAAGAGCGGTGTGGATTCAAAAACTTACCTTGCGTGCTGGTGGCGCCTTTTGTGGGCGTGCAATGCGATTCTTGTATGGAATTCCTCGCCGCACTCTTCGCACTTATAGGTTTTCTGGCCTTCCTCTTTCGCAGGCTTAGCAGGCTCTGGCTTTGCAGCCACTACCGCCGCGGCTTCCCTTGCTTCTTTTGCCTTCTGGAACGGCCTTTTTGCCTCTCCTTTT
>JAPLVS010000061.1 GCA_026396995.1 Candidatus Iainarchaeum sp. | reverse complement strand
TGGCTTGCGGCCGCCAAATGCAGGGCAGGCGAACCGTACAATATGTGCTCTGGCAAAGGCTACAAGATGGGCAAAGTGCTTGAAATGGTTTCAGGGATTTCAGAAAAAAAAGTCAAAACAATAACAAAAAAGGACAAGATTGTGCGGATAGAGGTTCCATATGCGGTCGGCAGCAATGCAAAGCTCAGGAAGGCGACAGGCTGGAAGCCAGAAATAAAACTTGAAAAAACGCTTTCAGACCTTGTGGAATACTGGAAAAGCGAACTCGGCGCCTGAAAGCCAACCGCTGGTTCTTGAAAAAGGTCATCTTTTTTCAGCGCCTGAAAGCAAGCAGCAGGCCTTTCACCAGGAAGACACTCATCTGGTTCATGACCATTGTTTTGGAATCGCCGTGGCGCCTTTTCCTGAATTCAATCGGCACTTCCTTGAGCCTGAAGCCTTTCCTGTGCGCCTGCACTATCATTTCCGCAAAGAAAAAATTCCGCTTGTCCTCAGGGCTTATCGCCTGCCATACTTTCCTCTTGAGCGCCCTGAAATTGAGCGAGTAATCCATGAAAGGAACGCCGTTGGCGATTCCGATATACCTGTTGCCTGCCCTGCTTATGATATAGCGGATTTTTGCTGCAGTGCCTTCCTTCTGGTAAAGCTGGGGCTTGAGGTATTTCGAGCCGAAAACAAAATCGTATTCCGGAATGTGCTTGAGCAGCCTCATTATGTCTTCAGCGGCTATCTGCTGGTCCGAATCCATGGAGAGAAGTATTTTCCCTTTCGCGAAACCGTAGGCTTCGCTGACAGCCGCGCCTATGCCTTCCTTTTCCTGCCTTTTGAGTACCCTGATGTTTTTGAATTTTTTGTTCAGTTTTTCTGCTGTTTCCGCAGTCCCGTCCGGGCTGTTGTCGTCCACCACAACTATTTCCGCATCCAGCCTGTTTTTCCTTATCACTGCCTCGAGTGCCGGAATAAGCTCTGAGATGTTCTTCGCCTCGTTGTATGTGGGCAGTATTATCGAAATTTCAGGCATCAAAATTCCCCCAGGACCGCCTTTTCCTTTTCTCTGTGCCTGAAGTGTAAGGCAGGACAACGCAGTCCGCGGCGCCGAAATAAAGCGCTGTCTCGCTGTCCGAAACGTACCTGTCGACAATCCTGACGCGTTTCTCCAGGCCGAGTTCCCTTGCCAGTGCCTCGAATTTTTCCCTCGGCTCCCAGAATTCTCCGACAATCATCAAGATGATGTCTTTCCGGACAGAAGGCATTGCCCTGAGCAGGAATTCAAGGCCCTTGTAAGGCCTTACAAACCCGAAGAAAAGGATTGCGTTTTTTTCCTTTATCCCGAGCCTTTTCCTCGCCTCCTTTTTCGGCACCGCCTTTCTGCCTGTCACTGACTCGTATGTCGGCTCTATTATTGTCTTTGCCTTTGCTTTGGGGACAATCGACTTCAGGATTTTTTCATCCGACCTTGCGAGCGCCACAAACGAATCCGCCCTTGAAAGGAAGGATTTTGCGAGAAACGAGTGGATGCCGCTTCCCTCGTGTGGGAGCACGTTCTGGCAGACAACCGAAACGCGCGCAGGCCTCACCCTTCCCGCAATATATGAATAGCAGGGCGCAAGGAATGTAGTCCACCACTCGAACACAACCACATCAGGCCCGAATTCTTTTATCCTTCGTACTGCCTTGGCCCAGCTGAAAGGGTTTACAGAATCAAGGGAAAATTCTGCATTGATGCCTTTGGGCGGCTTTCCGCTTTCCTTCTGGAATTTCCCCGGATAGAGGAATTTCGGGTAAAGCCTTGAAAAGCTCAGTACAAGCAAATCGTTTTTTTCAGCCAGCCTTTCAGCCAGGATGGTGCCTGAATGCGCTATCCCGCCGCGGAAAGGTTTCACCGGGCTTATTAGTACAACCTTCGCCATAATTTCCCTTTTAAAACCTTTTTAACATATTTGTTGGCGGTTGTTTTATTATTAATTGCTGAGGTGGCTTGATGGATTTTTCAGGGAAAAACGTGCTTGTGACAGGCGGGGCAGGTTTTATCGGGAGCACGCTGGTAAGGCAGCTTGTCGGCGAAGGTGCCAACGTTACAGTTCTGGACAATTTCCTTAGCGGCAGCAGGGAAAACCTTAAGGGATGCGAAAAAGACATAAAGATCATAGAAGGCGATATCCGCGACGAAAACCTCGCAGGCATCTTTTCAAAAAACAACGCCGAGTTTGTTTTCAACCTCGCCGCAATGCCGTATATCCCTGACTGCTATAAAACCCCGAAGGATTTCATGGACATCAATGCCACAGGCGCGATGAACGTAATGTTTGCTGTAAAAAAAGCCGGCGTAAAGCGCGTGATACAGTATTCCACCAGCGAAACATACGGCACGGCCCAGTATGTCCCGATGGACGAATCCCATCCGTTGAACCCGCAGTCGACTTATGCTGTCGCAAAGGTCGCTGCCGACAGGCTTTGCTTCACTCTTTTCCACGAACAGGGCATTCCGGTGGTAATACTCAGGCAGTTCAATGTTTTCGGGCCGAGGGAAACCCACCGCTACATAATCCCTGAACTGATTTCACAGCTCTCGAAAGGCAATACCCTGCACCTTGGCAACATAGATGCAAAGCGCGATTTCACATATGTCGATGACGCGGCAAGGGCTGCAATCGAACTGATGAAGCACAAGGAAGCCGAAGGCCAGGTTTTCAATTCAGGTTCAGGAAAATGCTGGAGCGTAAAGGAAATGGCCGAAATGCTCGCCGACATCATGAAGGTCAAGAGCCTTAAAATAGAGGTGGAAAAGCGCAGGCTGCGCCCGCTTGACGTGCAGACACTTGAAGCGAACTATTTCAAGCTTTTCAGGCTTACAGGGTGGATTCCCAAAATTTCTTTCAGGGAAGGCCTGGAAAGGACCGTAGAGGATTTCAGGGACCGCGGGGGCAGATGGCCTTGGGAAAAATGATTCCTGTTTCCGACACAGTCATTGTGGGAAACGAGCTCGCCTACCTTAAGGAATGCGTCGACACCCGATGGGTTTCAAGCCTCGGCCCTTTTGTCAAGAAATTCGAGGATTCCTTCGCGCAATACTGCGGGGTGAAATTTGCCAGTTCTGTTTCGAACGGCACTGCGGCACTACATGCCGCTCTTCTTGCCGCGGGGATAGGGAAAGGCGACGAAGTGATAGTGCCGGACATGACCTTTGTTTCGACAGCAAACGCCGCGGTTTTCTGCGGTGCAAAGCCTGTTTTTGCGGATGTGGACAGGAAGTCATGGAACATAGGCCCTGAAAAAATCAGGGAAAAAATCACTCCAAAAACGAAAGCAATCATTCCTGTGCACTTGTACGGCTGCCCGGCAGAAATGGACAAAATAAACAGGATTGCAAAAGAGCGCTCCCTGTTTGTCCTGGAGGATGCGGCCGAAGCGCACGGCGCGGAATTCAAAGGGAAAAAATGCGGCTCGCTTTCTGACGCCTCTGTTTTCTCGTTTTACGGGAACAAGCTTATCACGACAGGGGAAGGCGGAATGGTTTTAAGCAACGACAGGAAATTCATTGAAAAGGTGAACATACTCAAAGACCAGGGCAAGAGCAAAACGCGCAAATTCTACCACGATGTCCTCGGCTATAATTTCAGGTTCACAAACCTGCAGGCGGCATTCGGCCTTGCGCAACTGGAAGGCATTGATGCGCTGCTCGAAAGGAAAAGGGAAATAGCGAAGCATTACATTGACATTCTTTCAGGGACTGACGGGATTTCATTCCAGGAAATTCCGGCCGGCGCAAAGAGCGCATGGTGGTTTTTCAGCATTGTGCTCGAAAAGCCTTTCCGGCCGGTGGCAAAGGTTGAGGCTGCGCTCAAGGCAAAAGGCATCGAAACAAGGCCGTTTTTCACGCCGCTTTCAGAGCTCCCTTTTTACAAAACAAGGGAAGAATTTCCGGCCAGCAAATTCCTTGGAGCGCACGGCCTGACACTTCCGTCAGGCGCAAGCCTTAAAAACGATGAAATAGATTTTATTTGCAATGAACTCAAAAAAACCGTGGGGCCCTCCTGAATGAAGCTTGCGATAACGATTCCTGCCTTCAACGAGGAAAAAACAATCGCCAAGGTCATTGGAGAGATTCCAAGGCGGATTGAAGGGATAAAGGAAATCGAAATCATTGTTATCGACGACGGAAGCACAGACAATACAGGCAAAATCGCGGAAAAGTGCGGCGCTGCAGTTGTAAGGCATTCAGGCAACCGCGGCCTGGCCAAAGCATTCCGCACAGGGCTTGATGCCGCGCTTGAAAGTGGCGCCGGCATAATCGTGAACACGGATGCCGATTTCCAGTACAACCAGAAGCAGATTCCGCTGCTTGTAAAGCCGATACTTGACGGCAATGCAGAGATTGTCCTAGGCTCAAGGTTCAAGGGCTGGATTGAGGAAATGCCTTTCTCGAAAAAATTCGGCAACATCCTTGCCACAAAAATAGTGAATTTTGTTTCAGGCCTCAGGGTAAGCGACGCCCAGACAGGCTTCAGGGCTTTTTCGCGCGAAGCCGCCCTTAGGATGAACATTTCTAGCGATTTCACTTACACGCAGGAATCCCTGCTTATTGCGCAGGAATACAAGCTGAAGATTGCCGAAGTGCCAGTGGATTTCAGGAAGCGCGAAGGCAAGTCAAGGCTTTTCGGGAGCATCTGGGGCTATGCAAAGCGCGCAGGCATAACACTCCTGATTGCCTACCTGAATTACCACCCGCTGAAGTTTTTCCTTTCGCTCGGCGGCCTCTTTGTCCTTGGCGGCCTTGCCGCGGGAACCAGGGTTCTGCTGCATTTCCTTGAGACAGGCATGGTGCAGCCCTACCTGCCGACAGCGCTCCTTGCAAGCCTCCTTTTGATACTCGGCTTTGAAGTGATAATAATAGGCCTTGTCGCGGAAATGGTCAAATTCTCAAGGAAGGCGCAGGACGAAATCCTGTATTTCATCAAAAAGTGACTGTTTTTAAATTATTCAGCTTAAAGTGGTAAGTTATGAAGATACTGGGCGTAAGCGATTCCCATGATTCCGGCGCTGCCGTAATAGAAGACGGCGCAATACTGGCGGCAGTCAACGAAGAGCGCCTTATCCGCAGCAAGCTCTGCTGGGGCTTTCCATCAAATTCCATCATCAAGGTCTTGGAGCTTGCAAAGCTCGCGCCAGGCGACATCGACCTGATTGCTGTCGCCTCGAAAAACCTGCCTATCACAGAAAAAGCCCACCCTTACCAGGAAGGCATTTTGTTCGAGGAATCCAACAGGATGCTTGCATCAAAGCTCGGAAGAAGAATGGGCTGGTTTTTCGAAACACAGCACTGGGTCCGCGCCCACAGGCTGCTCGGCACCCCAAAATACCTTTCAAGAAAAAAAGCCCTTGGCGCAATTTTCAGGAAAATGGGCTTCAACTGCCCTGTAAAATATTTCGAGCACCACCAGTGCCATGCTGCAAGCGCCTATTTCACAGGCGGCAAAAAAACCGCGCTTGTAATCACTTCAGATGCCGCAGGCGACGCCCTGTCGGCAACAGTCAGCCGCGGGGAAGACGGCCACCTAATGCGCCTTAAAGAGGTCGGCTCCTTCAACTCGCTCGCAAAATATTACAGTTATGTGACAGTAATCTGCGGCTTCAAGGAAGGCAGGCACGAGGGCAAAATAACAGGCCTTGCAGCCCACGGCAAGCCTGTTTACCTGGAAAACCTGGGGCAGATGATTGAATTCAGGAACGGCGGCTTCTCGAACAAATCACATTTGAGGCACGAGGCTGCAAAAAAGCGCATTCTGGAATTCGATGCGTCTGCAAAAAAAGAGGATTTGGCTGCAAGCGTCCAGCAGTTCACAGAGGAAGAGATGAAAAAATTCGCAAAATACTGGATCGGCAGGACTGGCATCGAAGACCTTGTCCTTGCAGGCGGCATTTTTGCAAACGTGAGGATAAACCAGGAACTCCTCGAGAACACAGGCGCAAAAAGCGTTTTCATCCACCCGCACATGGGGGACGGCGGCCTTGCGCTCGGGGCCGCACTATACGCATATTCGCTTGAAAAAAAACTCGAGCCCTTCGCCATAGATGACGTTTATTTCGGGAACGAGCCTGGCGAAATAAAGGAAGGCAGCAGGGATTCCGAGATTATTGAAAAAAAATACCGCCGCGTTGAAACCAATTCGCCTGAAACCGAAGTCGCGGCGCTCCTTAAAAAAGAGCTTGTTGTCGGGTTGTGCAACGGCCGCATGGAATACGGGCCGCGCGCCCTAGGCAACAGGACAATCCTCGCCAACCCGAGCAAGAACGAAATAAACGCAGACCTCAACAAAAGGCTCAAGCGCACCGAATTCATGCCGTTCGCCCCTGTTTTCGAGCCTGAAATGGCGCCGCCGCACCTTATAAACTACGTCAGGGGGCAGTATCCTGCAAAATTCATGACGATAACATTTTACACGGAAGGCCTTGAAAACGCCCCGGCAATAGTCCACATAGACAACACCGCAAGGCCGCAGGTAATCGAAAAAAAGGCAAACCCGGCGTATTTCGGGATGGTGCGCGCCTTCAGGGAAGAAACCGGAATCCCATGCGCGGTCAACACAAGCTTCAATGTGCACGAAGAGCCGATTGTTTGCACAGCCCATGACGCGCTGATGTCCTTCGAGCAGGGCTGCATAGACGCGCTCGTATTGAACGGAGAACTCTTCGTAAAAAAATAATTAGAAGTGAATCATCAACTCGTGCGGCTTTCCCCTGATTTTCCTCCAGGGCATTATCTTCCTGAAACCGCATTTCACGTAAATCTTTTTTGCTGCAGCATTATCGTTTGCGACCGTAAGGAACAATATCCCTTTTTTCTTTTCCAGCACTTTCTTCACAAGCTCGGTGCCTATGCCTTTGCTGCGGTGTTTTTCGTCCACCGCAAGGTAAAGCGCAGGCAGGAATCCGTGCCTTACCGAAATGCCCGCAATCCCGGCCAGCCTGCCGCCGATTCTTTTCTCAACCTCAAGCCTTGTCCTGAGCGTTTCCCCTGGCTGGCTGATTACCCCGCAGGCCAGCATCAGCTTTTCCTTCTGCTGCGTTCTTCCTGCATCGGCCTTTTTTTCGCCAAGGATTCCGGTTTTTCCGAACGCCTCTGGAAT
>JAPLVS010000077.1 GCA_026396995.1 Candidatus Iainarchaeum sp. | reverse complement strand
AAGGCGAGCTGGCGGGCTTTTTCGGGATGAAAGTGAGCGAATTCATCCAGGCAGTGCTGAAAAAATATCGGGTGAAAGCTGACTGGGAAAAATTAATGGCACAAAAATACAAAATTCTGGAAAAGCTGATTGAAGAGAAAGGCATCCGGCCACTGCCAGGCGCCATCGAACTCGCCAAAGCAGCAAAGAAAAGCGGATTGAAAATTGCGGTCGCTTCCGGTTCCCGCAAAAAATTCGTTTTCCCGATATTGAAAAAAATGGGCCTCGAAAAAACATTCGATTTGGTTTTGTGCGCGGATGATGTGAAGAAAGGAAAACCGAACCCTGAAATTTTCCTCAAATGCGCAAAGCGCCTGCGCGTGCAGCCGAAGAACTGCCTTGTCCTAGAGGATGCGGAGAATGGCATCATTGCGGCAAAGCGCGCTGGAATGAAAGCGATTGCGCTCAAAAGTGGTTATTCTGGCAAGCAGGATTTCTCGAAAGCGAACAAGGTGGTCAAATCGCTGGAAGAAATTAAGCTTGACACATTGCCATGAAATAAAAAAATGAGGGCTTGCGCCCATTTATATTACAGTTTTCTTCCCGCTCTTTTCATAGTGAGTTTTCCCGAATTCTTTGGATTTGCCCAATTGCTCTCTTGCGAATACCGGGCCGTCCTTGCAGCACAGGTGCTCGTCCAAAGAGCAGTTTCCGCAGATGCCGTGCGCGCACTTCATATAGCGCTCCACAGCGAACTGTGCAGGCGCCTTGAATTTGTTACACAATGCGAGAACCGAAACCATCATCGGCTCTGGCCCACAGCAATACACGCAATCAAACTTTTTCTCTTTAAGGAGCTTTTCCAGCACAGTGCAGGCGTTCCCTTTTACACCGCAGGAACCGTCATCCGTCGCAACGTGCAGTTTTGCGATTTTTCCAATTCTTTTTTCGAACAAAACCTCTTCCTTGCACCTGCACGCCTGCACGAAATCGATTTTGATTTTCTTTTTTGCCATCTCTTCCGCGAGCAGGATTACTGCAGCCATCCCGATGCCGCCTGCCACAATGCAGGCCTTTTTCGCACCCTTAAATTCGAAGCCTTTCCCGTAAGGCCCCCTTATCCCGAGAAGGCTGCCTTCTTTGAGCGAAAAAAGTTTTTCTGTGAAAGCCCCGCGCTTTTTTGCGGTGATTGCGATTTCTTTTCCGTTTTTTGTGAGCGCGAATGGCTTTTCATCAAAGCCAGGAATCCAAACCATCACAAATTGGCCTGGCGAAGAGCTGATTTCCGAATCGAGATAAAAGGTTTTAATGGAAGGGGTTTCGGAAACGATTTTTTTAATCGGGTAAGATACTGGATAATCACTTGTGGGCAATTCCGACCAGCTCCTGCACTGACTTGTACTTATGCGCTTTAATCCACGCTTCCATTTCTTTTGAAATCTTGCCGAAAACTTCAGGCCCGTCGTAATGGATTGCTGTTCCCACTCCGACTGCTGAGGCGCCTGCCTGCAGCATCTCGATTGCATCCCTTCCATTCATAACTCCGCCCAAGCCGATTATCGGGATTTTGACAGATTGGTAGAGGTCAAAGACACAACGCACAATAATCGGCCTTATTGCGGGCCCTGAAACTCCGCCGACCTTGAAATGAAGCACAGGCTTTCCTGAATTGATGTCGATAATCATTCCAGGCCCTAAAGTATTGCCGCAATTGATTGCGTCTGCTCCGGCTTTTTCCGCAGCAATTGCAATTTCAGCAATGTTCGGAATCGACGGGGAAATTTTCACAATCAAGGGCTTTCTTGTTTCCTTTCTCACTGCTTCAGTGATTGCCTTTGTGGCTTCAGGGGTGCCCTGCCCTGCAAGGAGGCCGAAGCCCGGCGTATGGGGGCATGAAAGCGGAAGTTCAAGTGCGCTGAAGGAAAGCTTTTCGAATTCTTTTGCAAGCGAGGCGAATTCTTCGGCGTTGCCTGCCGTGATGCTTCCAATTATAGGAACTGAAAATTCGCTCAAGTCTGCGAATTCTTTCATTGCTTCTTTGAGACCGGGATTAGAGTAGCCAACAGCATTAAGCATTCCGCATTCGAAAACCGCGGTTATTGGATTTTTGTGGCCTTCCCTTGGCTCAAGGGAGATGCTTTTGATTGTGAGAGCGCCTGCGCCGCCGTGCTCGGCGCGCAAAAGATTGTTTTTGTTCACTCCGAGGACGCCAGAGGCAAGAATCAAAGGGTTTTGCATTTTGAGGCCGCAAAAAGAGGTTTCAAGCATGAGAATCTAAAAATGAGAAGAAAAGAGTTTAAAGAACTTTTGCCTTTGCTTTTTCAGGTGAGGATATGGCTGCAGAATTCGTTGTTGATGTGAAAAACCTTTCGAAGGATTTCGGCGATGTGAAGGCGGTAAGGAGCATTTCTTTCAGGGTGGAAAAGGGCAAGGTTTTCGGCTTTTTGGGGACGAACGGCGCAGGCAAAACCACCACGATAAAAATGCTGTGCTGCCTTTTAAGGCCTACTGGGGGAGATGCAACTGTCCTGGGCCATAACATTCTTTCCGGGCAGATGGAGATCAAGAGGAAGGTCGGATACCTGCCTGAAACGCCGATACTTTACGAAAAATTTTCCCTGAGGGAGTTCCTTTCATTTATAGGCAGGCTCAGGTCGATGGATTCCGGGCTTATTGAAAAGCAGTCTGAGAGGCTGGCAAAACTTTTCGGTTTGGAGGAGGAAATAGACAAGCAAATCAGTTCTTACTCCAAAGGGATGAAGCAGAAGGCTTCGCTTGCCGCAGCGCTCATCCACGACCCGGAGGTCTTGTTTTTGGACGAGCCGACCTCCGGCCTTGACGCGAGGAGCGCAAAAATGGTCAAGGATTTATTGGTCGGGCTTTCGAAAAAAGGCAAAACAGTTTTCATGAGCACCCATATAATGGAGATTGCCGACGAGCTTTGCAAGGAAGTCGCCATAATCGACAAGGGCAGCATTGTCGGCATAGGCGACCTTAGGAAAATGGAGAAAGGCGCAAAAGCCAGGGACCTGGAGCAGCTGTTTTTGGGCCTCACCGGCGGGGAAGACGAAAAGGAATTGGCGGAATTCCTAAAGTGAAAAAATGAACAAGACTGTTTTCCTGACATTGAAGTTCTCAGAGCTTGATATCAGGGAATATGTCGGGAAAAGGTTCGGCCTGGCGCTTCTGCTCTTTGTGGCAATAACCGCATTTGCGCTTTTGTCTCTGGCTGCAAACATTCCGTCGCCAGGCGAGTTTTTGCGGTACAAGGAACTTTTATATGAGGATGCTGGCGCCGGAATGCTCTACCTGCTTTTTTTTGCGGGAATGATGATGGCGATGACAGCATTCAACCGCGTCATACTCGAGCTGACTTCGATAAAGGACATAGAGGCGCTTTTGCCTTTGCCTGTAAGGCCGGAAAGCATTCTTTTTGCAAGGACTTTTGCCTCGACCCTGTTGCTTGGCATTTTCGGCATAATCCTGCTTCCTTTCGCCGCCGTAATATTCTATCTCCTTAACCTTAATTTTTTGGGCCTGGCACTCGGGGCGGCATTGCTGTTTTCATGGATGTTTTTCCTTGCAGCCCTCATAAATGCTGCCGCACTTGGCCTTTTTGCGGTATTCGGAAAAACAAGGGTTAAAAACATCTGGCCGTATTTTGCGCTGCTTTTCGGGTTTGCCTTTTATTTCATGGCATACGCCCAAAACGGGCCAGGCCTGGCTGTTAACCTGCCGGTGCTGTCTGAACTCGGCCTGGCAATCCTTTCGAACTCTTTCGGTTTCGATTTGCCTGGTGTCCTTCTTGTCGGCATTGCAAGCGCCGGCCTGTTCTGGCTGGCTTGGCTTGCCTGCAGGCTCAGCTCAAGGCAATATTTTTCTTCGCTTGAAAAGGCAGAAATACTTTCAAGCGAATCCCGGGGCGGGAAGAGGGCACGCGAATTTTCGCTGCTGAACCCCGAGTTTTCGGCCTTTGTCCAGAAAGACCTGATAGAATTCAGGCGCAACACGCAGCTAAAGGCGAATTTTTTCGTTCCATTGGCGGTTACCGCAGTCCTTGTCCTTTCGCCAGGCCTTACCTCTGCTGGGGCAATGGGAAAATCCTCGCAGGATGTGCAGCTTCCTGGCCTGCTTGAAAAATCCACAGCAACAATTTACGCAATTGTCCTTGCCGCCGGAGTTTCCGCGCTTTCCATTACTTTATTGAGCGCGCAAATAGACGGAAAAAGGTTCTGGCTTGCGCTCTCAACGCCTTTCAGGCCGGAAAACCTGCTGCTGGCCAAAATCTTTCTCTGGAGTGCCCCTCCAATAGCAGTTTCTTTGATTGCATTTGCAGTCATGTCCTTTGTTTACCCGCAGCCGCCGGCGGCAACAGCCCTTATATTCGCAGGCACCGTGATCCTTTCATCTCTGCTCTCGTTTTTTTCTGTCGGCCTCTCGTATTTCTTTTTCGATTCCGAGCGCGAGCCCTACACTAAAAAATTCCAGGGCAATTACACGCCTGCCCCCAAGGCGATATTCACGGGAATGGGCTTGCTGATGGGACTTTTTATCCTGGCTGCTTTGCTGGCGTTCATTGCTTCGCCACGGGCGCCATCAATAAAAGTCGCTGCCCTGCTCTATTTTGCAGAACTTGCAATAATCGGATTCATCCTTTACCTTAACGCCCTGAGGAAAATAAGGGAACTGCATAAAGGCGCCGTGGGAAAAGTTTGATTTCAGGAAATCCCTGTCGGGTGCTTTCTCTCTGCGGTTTTTTTGCCCGCGCTGTCCATTATGCTTTCCAGTTCTGCAGGGCTCGGGCCTTCCAGGCCGAGTTTCTTGCTTAAGCTTTGGGCAGCCTGTTCCCTTCTGCGCTCTTCAACCGCCTTCCTCAGCGCATCCTTTATGAATTCGGTGCGGCTCTCGTAGGTTTCGCTTTTCACAATAGAATCTATTTCCTTAAGCAGCTTCGAGCCGAGGCGGAGGTTGACTATCCTGTTAACCATGTATCAATTGTATATACATTTGATGTATATAATGCTTTTGCCGGCCTATTTCAGCCTTTCCGCTTCTTCCACAAGCCGGCAGGGCATTTCCTCAAAACAAAATTCCTCGCAGAAGAACTCCTGCCCAGCTGGAAAATAGACGGATGGTTCCCGTATTGGCATTTGGGGTTCCAGCTGTTCCAGTTTTACCCGCCGGGCTTTTACCTGTTCGCAGCTTTCCTGAATATTTTTTCCTTCGGGCTCCCCGGCATAGATTTCAGTTTCAAGCTTGCTGCAATGCTCTCCTATGCGCTGGTCGCGGTGTCGGTTTTCATTATGATGCGCTGTTTCGGCTATTCGAGGGAAAGCTCTTTCCTTTCAGGGTTTCTTTCGCTCTTTGTCGGGAGCCTTTATGGCGGCGGCATTGCCGGAACTTTCACAATGGGCCTGATTCCGAACACTTTCGGCTTGATGCTTTTGCCGCTCTGCATCGGCCTTAATTTCCTTGCACTGAAATCCAAAGATAAAAAGCGCGCGGTCCTGGCTGGCCTTGCTTTCGGATTGATTATTTTGTCGCATGTTTTTTCCGCAATCATGGCTGGCGGGCTTTCCCTTCTCTGTTTGATTGTTTTTTGCGCTTATGAAAAGAAATTCAAGGAGAATGCGGTTGTTTTCCTTGAAATCGCCGGAATTGCGGCGGTTGTTTCCGCGTGGTGGTGGATTCCGGCAATTGCCAAATATGAAGAGCACGGCCTGCTTGGCCAATGGGCGGCTCCAAAAATAGATGGCGTGATAAACGGAGTACTTGACGGAAGCACGATAGAGAGCCGGCTTGTCTCTTTCCTCGGCCTTGCAGGGATTGCGGTCGCTGTTTTCAGGAGGCGCATGCCGGGCCTTTTTATCGCCCTCGCATTAATCCTCCTTTTCCTTGGCTCAAGCGGCCTTTTGAGGCTTGGCTTAAGCGAGGGGGAGCTATTCGGCTCGACGCATTATGCAAGAATTCTCGGTGCGCTTGCAATATTCATGGCGGCATCGGCAGGCGTTTTCCTTGAGTCAATTTTTTCATTGGCCGAAAAGGCAGGGCATACGAAAGCGCTGGCAAAAACGGGAATTGCACTAATTGCATTGGCCGCTGTTTTCTATTTCCACTGGGCGGCCATGTCGGAAGCGAGAATCCCGCTTGAAAGCGATTTCGCCACAAGCGCCAGCGTAGCCAATGCCTCGGTTTGGCTTAAACAAAACACAGGCAAGCAGGAAATCATAATGAACGAGTTCAGTTGGGGGGAATGGGGCAGGTTTTCAAGCCCGCATATTTTGGACCAGGTGCTTCCGGCCATTTCAGGGAAAAAGGTAATCGGCGGGAACTTTTCAGAGGGTGCCAAGACCACTCTCACGCTCCAATTCGTTCCTGAAAGGCTTATCTGGGAAACTCCGGGAAGGCTGCGCTCGCTCGGCGCTTCATACATCGTAACATACAGCGAAACAACAGGCAAAACACTTGAACAAAACAGCGAATACGAAAAACAATTCCAGGACGGAAGCGTAAGAATATTCAAAATAGAAAAAGCAAACCCGACAGAAACAACAGCAGCACTCACAGATTTCTCGGAAGAAAACGGAAAAATCTCTTTCGAAACAAATTACCCGCAGGAAAAGACAGCAACCTTGCCTGTAAACTATTACCCAAACTGGACCGCACAAATAAACGGCCAGCCGGCAGAAATTGGAAAAAACCAGGACAACCTGATTGCGCTCAAACTGCCTGCCGGAAAAAACATAGTGAAACTGGAATTCAGGGAAATGCTTTACGAAAAAATCCTTCTCTTTGTTTCGCTGATTTCAACGCTTTATTTCATTTCCTTCTTTTTCCCCGAGCTGCAGAGGAAAGCCAGCGGCTTGTTCAGGAAAGCTCGTAATAGTAAATAGTCCATGCGATTTTTGCCTTCGGGGTTTCTTTCCTCAGCCATTCATAGCACTTGAATCCGCCCGAATCCACGCCGGTAAGCGATGTGGCGCTTATGGCGATTTTCCCAGTTATAGGCTCGCAGGAAGGGCCGTAATATGCCTCAGGGAAATCGGCACCATAATACGGCCAGCCGAAATAAATGAAATCGACTTTGTCGATATTGTTGGTGCGCACGAAATCCATGAAATAATACAAATCCTGGCCCCAGTCAAGGTTCGAATCAGTCAGGTAAAGCGGGGCGTTCCCTGGCCCAATGAACTCGTTGAAATAAGCGAGGTAGTGCGGATATATTGAAAGTGAGGAAAAAGCGTGGAAGGCAAGGAGAAGCAGGAGGGCATAGGAAGCAAATTTGCTTCCAATCAACGGTTTTTCTCTTTTTTCATCGAGCAGGATTCCGCAGAAAACAAACAGGAAGGGAAACGCCGGCAAAACATAGCGGAGGCCCAGATAAAATCTGACCATAAGCGAAGTTATAAGGAAAAAACCGACTGCCGGCACAAGAAGGGAAAAAGCATCAAGCCTCGGCTTCCTTACAAGGAAATAAAAAGCGGCAGCCAACAGCACAAGGAAGGCGATTGTTGTTTTCATGAGGAACGCCGCAAGGAAATATTCGGGGATGAACCTCCTGAATTCCCCGAAGAGGTATCCTTCCCTTCCGGATTCCTGCCAGTTCTGGCTGAACTGGAATCCTTCAAACATCCGCGGGGGAAGAACCCCAAAATAGTGCGGCTTTGCATAGTTGTCGAAGGAATAAAGGATGTTTGCAAAAAGCAGGGGCATGAGGGCGAAAACTGCGAAAATGCACGCATAGTAAAGCAAGGTGTTTTTTTGCCTGAAGATGCCCTCCCTGTTCTTTGAAAGCCCGCGGTGCTGGAGCGCAAGGAACAAAAGCAGGGGCGGGAAGAAAAACAAGGCCGAGAATTTAACCATGACCGCAAAGGAAAAGAAAAGCGCGGATGCCGCCAAAAATTTAATTTTCCCGCTTTTCGAAAAAACATAGGCAAAATAAAAAGACGCAAATGAAAAAACAGTGAGCGGCATGTCAAGCGTTGCAAGCTGGGAGTGGGCGATAATGCTCGGTTCGAGCACCATAATGAAAAGGGAAAGCAGGCCGGCTTTCCAACCGAACAAATCCCTGGACCAAAGGAAAACCAGCAAAGCAAGGAAAACAGTCAGCAAGAGAGTGACCATGCGCGCACTGAAAACAATCGGGAAAAAACTTTCAGGGTTTGCCCCGAAGAAGTCGGCTGCGAAACCGTAATTCGCACCCACATCCCCGACTTTTTCCGAAGAAACCCAGTTCGCGCTTTCAAGAGGAAGCCTAGGGCTGACCAACAGCAGGGGGAGAGCGACCAAAAGCTTTCCGAGCGGGGGATGCTCAGCCGTAAGCCTGAAATCCCCTGTCAAAAAATAAGAATAGCCGCCGGCAATGTAAACCGATTCGTCCACCGTAAGGTATTTGTGCAGAACACTTGAAGCGGAAATGAGCACAAAGAGCAGGATGAGGAAAATTACGGCAAGCTGCGGAAAATGCGCTTTTGCCCAATCCATGCGCTTTTTCATGTTTAGACATTAAAATGAAAGGCATTTTAAGGAAATGCCGGCACATTCATTTCAGTGAATTTTATGTGCCTTGCGATTCCAGGAAAAATTGCCGAGTTGAAGGACGGCGGGAAAACCGCGGTCATAGACTACGGCTTCGAGAAGCGCGAGGCAAACAACGAATTCCTGAAAGCAAAAAAGGGCGAATGGGTTTTAGTGCAGTTCAGGATGGCAGTGCAGAAAGTTTCCGAGAAAGAGGCAAAGGAATCACTCAAGGCGTGGAATGAAGTCAGCGGGCAGTGCTGAACCGCGGGCAGTAGGAATCAGCGCACAGAATTAGCGAGTTCCATGTTTTTCAAAGTGTATTTTTTCAGCGATTTCATCTGCTTTTCTGTGATTTCTTCCACCGCATTGTCCCAGTGCACCGAAACCAGGGAGCCTTTTTTCAGGGATAGGGAAAACGGGTTTTCTATCATTTTTATCTTTTCCACTAATTTCAGTTCACCTGCCTCTTTGAACAATTCAATGCCCTTTATTTCGAATTTTCCTTTCTTTTCCCCCTTGACTTTTCCCCAGCCGATAAGGCACTTGTCGAGATTCGGCACAATTGCAGGCAGTTTTTGGGTGATGAATTCAATATAAAGGACATGGAAGGAATGGTGGATGAATGCTTTGGCAGGCAGGCCTGCGATTTTTTTAGCGCGCACTGATTCAGGCAGGGTCCGGAATTTTTCATTTATGAGGTTTTTGATTTCATCCTTTGAAATGCCTTCCAATAATTCGGAGCCGAGCCAGTAAGCCTCAATCGGCCTTGCATCAAACACGGGAAGGGAATGGTGTTCCGCAATCAGCTCGATGTATGCCTGTTCGCTGGTGAAAGTGCGCAGGGCATTTTTGACCTCTTCGGCTTTTTCCTCTTTCGGTTCATTGATAAAAGAAACAAACAATTTTGAGAAATCCCTTGCTCCACAATAGCCCAGTTCGTTTGGAATAAAGGAATACCTGCAGGCTTTTGCAATGGCTTGCAGTTCACTTTCCTGCAACTTGAACGCCTCTCAGTTTCAAGAAGCGCGAAACAACTGAAAAACCGGCAATCGAGAAAGCGCCGATTGAAATCAGGAGCAGGCCTGCGCCTTCCACTAAGCCTATCTGCGTGCCAAGGAAAGCGAACGAAAGGATTGCAGTAATCGGCTGTGCGAGCAATAGTACAGAGGTGGCCTTGTGCACAGGCAAAATCTTCAGGCCGTTATAATAAGTGAAAACGTAACCGAAGAGCAAAACCGATGTGAGGACAATCCATCCGATTTGCTGGATTGAGAGAGTTGCGGCAAGCGAAATCTGGCCTGTGAATGAAAGGAATGCGAGCAGGAACAGTGCGCCGAAAAACATTCTCCCGAAAGCGATTGCGGAACCGTCAAGGTCAAGCTTTTCGAGGGCGTGCTTTGAAATGACATTTTCAAGGCCCCAGAAGACTGTGGCGATAAGGATTAGGATGACTGGGACAGAGAACGCCAGTGACGGGGAAAACAGGAGTGCGTTTCCTGCAAGCAGCAGGAATGCGCCTGCAAGGAATTTCCAGTCTATTTTTTCCTTAAGCAAAATGACTGCGAAAAGCGTTGCGAAAACGAAAAGCGTTTTCTGGATGAAGCCTGCGAGCGCGGCATTCGCGGACTGGAGCGCGATGAAAAACAGCGCGAACGGAATGCTGCCGCCGACCAATCCAATCAGAACAAGGGTGCCGAAAATTCTTTTATCCAGGATTTTGTGCAAGTTTTTGTTTTTGAGCAATAAAAGCAGGGAAAGGAGCATTACCGCAACAAGCGAGTTCTTGAGCGCCGTGAACAGCACAGGCTCAATGCCTTTGACCGCGAATGCGTTGAGGAAAATGCTGAATCCGCTGATTATTGCGGTGAGCAAAACCAGTGCGATGCCTTTCGAGTTTTCCATATCCTATGTGTTGTGTGGGAAACAAATAAAAAGATTCCCATGCTTTTCCTGCCGAAAGTTCCCAGTGAAAAAAAGATGGATTTTAAATCTTTTGCTGGATATCTTTTCTCTTGGATTGCCGGGGCATATTGCATTACCAGGTGGCTTTGGATGCTTTTCTTTGTTTGCGCTTTCTTTTCATTTGTATTATACCTTATCCTTACCGCAGGCTCCGGCAATATCGGCCTGTGGGCGCCTGAGGAAATCGCGCTGGCATTCATTTTCGCTGTCCCGACCGGGCTTATTGCTTCAAGAATGCTTTCGGCGCTCGGCTTTAAGGGCGGCACGGCTTTTTTGAGCCCGAGGAGATGGCTCCTATTCTTCATCTATATTATTGTATCCTTTATTCCCGCGCTCGTGAAGGCGAACCTTGATGTCGCAATGAGGGTCATAACAGGCAAAATCAATCCTGGAATTGTGAAAATTTCGCCGAAGCTGAAAACAGATTTTGGCATGACAATGCTTGCGAATTCAATCACGCTTACGCCAGGCACGCTGAGCGTTTCAATTGATGACAAGAAAAAGGAACTGTACATTCACGGCATAAGCCTTTCAGGCAAGGACGCGCCTATAAGCGAAATCTGCGGGAATTTCCCTGAATGGGCTGGAAGGGTTGCCGAATGATTTTCTTTCCGGCAATCGTGGCCGCCATTGTGGTGCTGATTCTGGTCTGCATTGCAAGGATTGCGAAAGGGCCGACTGTGCCTGACAGGATGGTCGGCGCGGATGCGGCAAGCGCTCTAACCGTAAGCGTTCTGGTAGTGCTTGGGGCCCTTTACAGGCAGTCGATTTTTGTGGATGTCGCAATAGTTTACGGCCTCCTCTCGTTTGTGAGCACGCTTTTCTTTGCAAGATATCTTGAGGCAAAGGAGGCGAAAAAATGAGCGGGCTTGTGCTCATTTCCTACGGCCTCATCGCCTTTGGCATGATATTCCACGCCTTGGGCGCAATTTCATTGTTCAGGTTCCCTGACGTTTACACAAGGATGCACGGAACCACAATGATTACGACCTTCGGCTCGATTTTCGTTATTCTCGGTGTGGCATTTTACGGTTTTTTGGCAAACGATTTCGCCCTGGCCGCTCATCCACTTATCGCGCTCGCTTTCCTTTTGCTTGCTGCGCCTGCAAGCTCGCACGCAACAGCAAGGGCCGCGCACAGGAGCGGCGTTTACCCGAAACCAGCAATAGTTGACAGGCTGCGGGAGGCTGAAAAATGATAGCCGACATTTTCCATGCGCTTGTGCTTTTGGGCGCGCTTGCCTGCGCAATAATCGCGGTAAGGGCAAAGGACCTTTTGGTTGCGGTTGTGATGCTCGGGGCAATGAGCCTTTTGGTTGCAACCGAGTTTTATATCCTGCAGGCGCCTGATGTCGCAATAACAGAGGCTGCGGTCGGGGCAGGGCTTTCCACGGCAATATACCTGGTGGCGGTTGAAAAAACAAAGAGGATGGAAGAATGAAACAATCAGCGAAAATGCTTGTGCTTGGCGTTACAGCGCTTTTCCTGGTTTTCACCGCTTTCGCGATGAGGCCTTTCGGAATTCCCCCAAAAACAGCAATGGACGATTACATGATAATGAACGGCCAGAAGGAAACAGCCGCAAACAACATTGTGGCATCCATTGTTTTCGATTACAGGGGCTATGATACCCTCGGCGAAGGCACAGTGCTTTTCACAGCGGTCAGCGGAGTGTTTTTGCTTTTCAGGATGGTCAAAAAATGAACGGCCTTTCAACTATTGTCAGAAGCGTTGCTGCCATCCTTCTCGTGCCTGTGGTCATCACAGGCCTTTATGTTATAGCTCACGAGCAATCCTCGGCCTCGGCACGACCTTTTTCGCGAACTTTTTGGCTAATTCCGGCCTTTTGTTCGGGAACAAGATTGCTTTCGGCGTGAACCAGGGCTTCATTTACACTTCCGGCACGATTGCTGTAATGAACTTTGCTGTCGGCACAGAGGTTGCAGTTGGATTGTCGCTTGTATTGATGCTCATGTATTTCTCTGACAAGGAAGAAGGGAAGGGGGCAGGAAAATGACTGCAGAAATAATCGGCAACCTGCCTTTCATTGTTTCTGTGCTGATGATAATGGTCGGCCTGTCAGCGCTTTTGTTCAAGAAAAACATGATTAAGATGGCTGTCGGCCTTTCGGTAATGGGTTCAGGCATAAACATTTTCCTTGTCGCAACCTGCTACAGGTTCGGCAGCATTGCCCCGATTTTCACGAACGCCCCGCTCAGCGAGGCATCGAAGGCGGCTGTGGAAATGGCTTTGCCGGTGCCGCAGTCTTTGACCCTCACAAGCATTGTCATCAGCCTTGCTGTGACAGCACTGATGCTTTCGCTTGCGATGCTCGCTTACAGGCATTCGGGCACTCTTGATTCCGAAAAATCCAGGAGGCTGAAAGGTTGACTCCTGAGTTCATTTCCTTCATTTTGCAGAATGCGCCTGCGC
The DNA here is from genome assembly GCA_026396995.1 of Candidatus Iainarchaeum sp. GTDB lineage: Archaea > Iainarchaeota > Iainarchaeia > Iainarchaeales > DTGL01 > JAPLVS01. The sequence continues at coordinate 17,527 of JAPLVS010000077.1, read as the reverse complement.
TCTGCGTTGCAGTGCCTTTGCTGAGCGCCTTCATTGTGCCCTTGTTCAGGAAAAAATGGGGAAAGGCGTCGGCTGCATTCACGCTTATTGCATTGCTTTTGACTGAATGCCTTGTGCTGTCTGTTTTCTTCAGCGTGCTTTCAGGCGGCACAAGGGTTTACGCTATGGGCGCAGACATTCCGGAAAGGACTCTGCCTTCAGGCCTCTCGGTGCCGATAAGAATCATACTGCAAATAGATGTGCTGTCCGCAATAATGGGCCTGGTCGGGGCGACAATCGCCTTGATTTCTGTGCTTTATTCTGTGCAGGGGGTAAGGGACAAGGCCGACGGGAAATTTTTCTGCCTCATGCTCCTGATGCTCACGGGTTTTATCGGCTTTGTGTTCACAGGCGATTTCTTCAACATCTTTGTGTTTTTCGAAATACTTTCGATTTCCTCTGTCGGCTTGATTGCGTTCTGGCTCCATAAGCAGGAAGCGGTCGAGGCAGGCTTCAAATACCTTTCAATCAGCGCTGTTGCTTCCCTTTTTGTTCTCCTTGCAATCGGCCTGCTTTACGCGCAGCACGGCGTTCTCAATATTGCGGCAATCTCGCAGGATGTCATGCTTTCAGGCTTTGCGATAGTCGATGTCATTGCTTTGGGCCTGCTCGCAGCAGGCTTTTTGATGAAGTGCGGCGCAGTGCCGATGCATTACTGGGTGCCTGACGCTTACGGCGAATCCCCTGAAGCTGTCACTGCAATACTTGCAGTGGCAAGCCAGGCAAGCCTTTATGCATTGCTCAGGGTTTCGTTCACGATGTTCGGCTCTTTCCCGCTTATTGATATAATCGCCTGGGCAATGATAATTTTAGGCGCACTTTCGCTGTTTGTAGGTTCGACGATGTGCCTGCGCCAGAGGGATTTGAAAAGGCTTATCGCTTACGGCGGAATTTCCCAGACAGGATTTATTCTTGTGGCAATGGGCGCAGGCCTTGCCGCAATCGGCCACCCGATGTTTGCGGATTTCGGCCTGAAGGCAATGGAGGGCGGAATATTCCACATGATAAACCACGCATTCTATGAGGCGCTGCTCTTCCTTTCGGCAGGCGCAATAATTTACGCTACAGGCACAAGGGATTTGGATGAACTTGGCGGCCTTGCAAGGAAAATGCCGCTCACTGCAATTCTTTTCCTTGTCGGCGCAATGGCAATGGCAGGGCTGCCGCCATCTAATGGTTTCGCCTCAAAAATCCTTATCTACGAGTCAGTTTATTACTTCAATCCGCTGCTTGCGGTCATAGCGCTTGTTTCGAGCGTGATTGTAACTGTGCCTTTGGTGAAGGCTTTTTGCGCTGTTTTCCTCGGCCCAGAGGTGAAAAAGTTTTCAGGCATCAAGGAAACGCCGAAGGGAATGCTTTTAGCGATGTTTTTGCTTGCTGCAATAGTTTTGTTGTTCGGGCTGTTCCCTGGAATTATTGTTGAATTCGTTGCAAGGCCTGCCGCAGAGGCACTGCTTAATTGGAACGCTTATTGGGGGATGATTCTCTGATGGCTGCAGAAATTCCCGGGTTCAGCGGAATCATGGCAACAGGCTGGAGCCCGCTAATGTTTATCGGGGCGCTTGCGATTGTTCTCATGCTTGTAATTGCATTGAGGTCTTTCGGCAAAAAAGGCTTCAAAGAGGGAAAATTCAGGGCGGATGCGTTCCTTTCAGGGAACGAGCCCATGGAAAAGCACGACGTGAAAGCAAGCAATTTCTTCTGGGGCTTTTTCGAGGCATTTAAGGGATACTATGAAAAAATGCTTGCAATTCACACAGGCTTTGTCAACGATTATATTTTCTGGTTCCTTTTCTGCGTTTCACTGCTGTTGATAGCGCTCTGCATGGGGGTGAGCCTGTGGGCATAGATTCATTGAAAAGGTCGCTCTGGGTTTTCCATGTCAACAGCGGTTCGTGCAACGGCTGCGACATCGAAATAATCGCAGCCCTCACACCGAGGTATGATGCGGAAAGGTTCGGCATAAAATTGGTCGGAACGCCGAGGCATGCGGATGTGCTTCTCATCACAGGCCCTGTCACAAAGCAGATGAAGGAAGAGGTTTTGCGGGTTTATGCGCAGACACCTGACCCGAAAGTGGTCATGGTCATAGGCAATTGCGGGAGCACAGGCGGGGTATTCTACGAATCCTATAATATTGATGGCCCTGTGGATAAATTGTTCCCTGTGGATGTTTATGTCACAGGCTGCCCGCCAAGGCCTGAGGCAATAATCGAGGGCGTTGTAAAGGCATGGAAGAAGCTTGAATCATTGGAGGCAGGAAAATGAACGCCGCGCAGGTCATTGAATCCTTCAGAAAGGAATTTCCGGGCATCGAGATAAGCCTGGCAGAGCAGGGCGCAGGAAGGCACAAAAAAGTGCAGGTCTGGGCGACTGTCGCAGTGAAGGATTTCAAGAATGCGGTGAAGCACTTATTCACCATCCAGGAATACCCGCACTTTTCTGTTTCATCAGGCAGCGATATTGGAAAGGAAATCGAAATAATCAACCATTTCGTGCTCAATTACGGGGAACCTGGCGAGCAGGTTCCATTCCATCTCAAAGTGAAACTGCCGAAAGGGAATCCTGTGATGGATTCCATCACCGGCCTTTTCCCTGGCGCCGTAATTTCCGAGCAGGAAAAAATGGAAATGCTCGGCATAAAAATTGAGGGCGTGCCAAAGAAAAGGGTTTTCACTGACGAAAGCATGCCAGCAGGAATCTATCCCTGGAGAAAAGATGACAAGGGGCCGGAAAAGATTGCAAGGAACCTCCACGAAGGTGAAGGCAAATGAACAACAGGAATGGAAGGAGGCCTGGCAAAACCGCAAGGAATATCCACGAAGGTGGCAAGAAATGAGCAATTCCTTTGAATTGTGTGTTGGCCCGATTCACCCTGCGCTTAAGGAACCGATAAAGCTCGATTTTACTGTCGAAGGGGAGCGCGTGAAAGGCGTTTCCTTCAGCTTAGGCCAGGTCCACAGGGCGATAGAGTGGGCTGCGACAAAAAGGAACCCGATACAGGTTCTCTACATGGCTGAAAGGATTTGCGGCATCTGCAACATGTGCCATCCGATGGCTTTCAGCATGGCTGTGGAGAATGCGGCAAACATCGAAGTGCCTGAAAGGGCGGAATATATCCGCACAATAAACGTGGAACTTGAAAGGATTCACTCGCACATCCTGTGGGCAGGGGTTGCAGCGCACGAATTGGGCTTTGATTCTGTAATGCATTACACCTGGCGCGTGAGGGAAAAAGTCCTTGACATCATAGAATACCTCAACGGCAACCGCATCACTAAAGGTATCCTTATGGTCGGCGGAGTGAGAAGAGACATTCAGGAAAAAGATTATGGGAAAGTAAGGGAAGCCCTTGACTATTACAAGGAATTGTACGCAAAACTCGAAGGCATCATGCTGAACGACGCATCTGTAAGGGCAAGGACAAAAGATATCGGCATTCTAACGAAAAAGAACGCTCTTGAATTGTGCGCTGTCGGCCCGACAGCAAGGGCTTCCGGAGTGAAAAAAGATGTCAGGGTTGACTGGCCTTATGCCGCATACCCTGACCTCGATATCAAGCCGGTGCTGCCTGAAACAGCAGGCTTCAAGGCAACAGGCGACACTTACACCAGGATAATAGTAAGGCTGCTTGAAATAAAGCAGTCGATTGATTTGATAGAGCAGTGCCTGGACAAAATGAAGCCTGGCCCGATCCTTGCGGAGCCAGTGCTCCAGAAACTGCTAGTGCAGCTGAAGAATGTACAGGGCGAAGGCGTTGCATTCCAGGAGGCGCCGAGAGGCGAACTCATCCACTATATTAAAATGACAGGGCAGGAATCACCGTATGCCTGGAAGGTCAGGGCGCCGACCTATGCGAACCTGCCGCCGCTTGTGCCTATGCTCTCGGAATGCGAAATCGCAGACATACCGATCATTGTGGCATCAATCGACCCTTGCATGTCCTGCACAAACCGCGCAATCATCACAGACAAGGGCAATTCTGTTTTGTCGATGGATGATTTGAGGGAACTGAGCATCAGGAAAACCCTTGCAATGCAAAAGGAGGCCTCCAAATGAATCTCCTGACAGGGGCGATTGCATCGCTTTTGCTTGTCCCGATTTTTGTTGTTGTCGGAATTTTCCTTGGCCTTTTGTTCAGGGGAATCGACAGGAAATTAGGGGCAAGAATGCAGGCCCGCGTAGGGCCTCCGGTAAGGCAGCCTTTCATCGACCTGAGAAAGCTTTTGATGAAGGAAAACATGGTGCCAAGGCACGCGATAGGCTGGGTTTTCAATTCCGCGCCGGTGATAGCGCTTGTTTCAGCACTGCTCTTATTGCTTTACCTGCCGTTGTTCGGCTTTGCGCCTCTCCTTGAAGGCTACGGCGACCTTATTCTCATAATGTACCTGCTCATGGTTCCGGCAATAGCGCTCGCAATAGGCGGCTTTTCTTCAGGCTCGACCTATGCCTCTGTCGGAGCACAAAGGGAGCTTGTATTGATGATGAGCTATGAGTTCGCGCTTGCAGTGGTGACAGTGACAATCGCTTTCATTGTTTCGCTCGCAAACCCGCTGCTGAACGCCTTCTCGCTTGCAACACTTGCAGCCTTGCCTGTATGGGAACTGGCAGGGCCTATCGGGGCAATCGGCCTGGTGCTGTTGCTCCTTGCACTGATGCTTGTAATGCCAGCAGAGCTCGGAAGGATTCCGGGTGACATTGCGGAAGCAAAAACAGAAATTGCAGACGGCGTTCTGGTGGAATACAGCGGCCGCAACCTTGCACTGTTCAACCTGGCGCAGGACGTGAGGACAATCGCCTTTGCAGCCCTTGTCGTTGCTTTCTTTTTCCCGTACAATATTGCGCCGCATTTCATCACACTCGAAGGCTCGGCAGGAATGATTGCCAACGCGGCATTTTTCCTCATTAAGCTTTTCATTGTTGTTTTCGCAGGCTCGATTTTCGTGCATGTTGCGGTCGCAAGGTTCAGGGTGGACCAGGCCGCAAAAACATACTGGGGGCCTGTGCTCGGCATCGCACTTGTTGGAATGGCGCTCGCAATCTTCGGCGCAATGATGGTGATATGAAATGGGAATGGCTGGTGAATTATTCAAGCAGATGTTCAAAAAAAGCGCCACAAACCAGTTTCCGGTAAAATATGCGCCCAAATCAACCACAAAATTGTTGGAGAAAGTGGAAAAGGGCGAGGCAAAAATCAATCCGCCTGTTCCAACGCCGCCGAATTTCAGGGGAAGGCTTTCGTATTTGCGCGAGAAATGCATTTTGTGCAGGCAGTGCATAAGGGTCTGCCCTGCAGCCGCGCTCGAATTCGACCAGCCTGCCAACGCAATCAAGCATTATGTGGCGCGCTGCACTTTCTGCGCGCAGTGCGTTGACATCTGCCCGACCAAGTGCCTTGCAATGACCGACGAATTCCTGCTCTCGGCATACGACACAAACATGGGCTTTGCGATTCCGAAAAAAGAGGAAAAAAAGGAAGAGGAGCCAAAACAAGAATCAGAAAAGCCGATTGTTGCGGAAAAGCCTTCAAAAAAGCCCAAGAAAAAGGCGAAAAGGAAAAAGTGATTCACAGCCTTTTTATTTCTTCCAGCCTGTTGGATTTGAGCAGCGCCATCAGTTTTTTTGCGGCTTCTGTTGCCTGCGGGCTGAGCCTTTTGAACTGCTGCATTGTGTTCGGCTGGATTCCGATGAGCACCACTTCTTTCACGTAAGGCTCTATCTGCGCGATTGTCTGGGAAACAGGGATTGAATGCGTGGAATAGAATGCCGAGTTCGCCTTTGATTTTTCAATCCTTCTTATTTCGCCTGCAGGAAGCCCCATTTCCGCTGCATCGACTATGACCAAGGTTGAGGGCCTTTCCCTTTTAACCATGCCTGTAAAATTTTCAGGCACCGTGCCTGCATTCACTGCAAGCCAGTCCCTTTCGCTGAAATTGTCGGCTATTGCGCACCCTATAGCGTCGTCGCCGTTCAGTTCCTGCCCCATGCCGATAAGCATGCTGATTTTCCTTGCCGGCCCCTTTGGCTCGAACATCATCCGAAAACCACCTTTTTCACTTTTCTGCCGTTGCCTCCGGAAAGCATTGCTTTTTCCCCGCATACAGGGCAGTCAAGGAAAAGGCCATCCGAAAATTCCTTTTCCCTGTTCCATTCGCTTTCATGGCCTTTAAGGCATTTTATCTTCGGCTTTTCCATCTCGACTGTTATTTTTGCTTTTCCTGCAATCGTCCCCTCTGCGACAACGCCGAACGCTTCCTTCAGCTCTTCGGCCGTGACATCGGCTATCTCGCCCAGCTCTATGGCTATCTCTTTTATCTTTTCAGCCCTGTTTTTTTCGGCTTCCGCGAGCGCATCGCCGAGCAATTTCCTTGCAATGCCGAATTCGTGCATTTCAGAATAATGGAAGTTGAATGTTTTTATTCTTTTCCGCACCATGAAACCCGCATCCAAAGAAACTTTAAATACTGTTCGGTTCAAATACTTGCAATCGCTGGTGGTTGGGAATGGAAGACTTACTTCTGCCTTTCCGCAGGAATTCCAAGGAAAAGGACGAGAAAGCTCAGGGCCTCAAGGAGAGCGTTGGCACAGACATCGCAATAGAGCACAAGGCGCAGGTCCGCATAAGGGAAGCTGATTTGGAATTCGAAAAGGCCTTTGCCGAAGTCATGGGGCTTGCGTTCGGGGGCGAAAAAAAGAAGGAAGAGCAGAAGGCCCAGGCAGAAAAAAAAGAACTGATTGAAAAGAAAGAGCTTGTCCAGGCAAAGGAAAAAAAGCCGCCTGAAGCTCCGGCCAAAGAGGAAAAGCAGGAAAAAAAATGGCCGGGAAGCAACAGGGAAAGCGGCCTCAGGGCGGTTGCAGGGCAGGCAAGGGAAGAAATGGAGCTGCCCAAGCCGGCTGCACAGAAGCCTGACGAAAAAAAAGAGGCACCTGTCCCTGCCGAAATCAAGGCTGCAGAGAAAAAAGAGGAATTCAGGCCTGCAGTGCAGAAAGCCGAGGAAAAAAAGGAAATCGTGCAGAAAGTGCTTGCCGAAATCAAGGCGCAGGCTTCTGCAGGCGAAGAAAAGATTGCAGATTCTCAAAAGCAATTTGAACCAAAGGAGGTTGATTTGGACTTGAAGAAAAAACAGCAAGAAAAATGGTCGGCTTTTAATTTCTGGTATTCAGACAGGAAAGCTGCATCCTATGCTGAATTCAGGGACGCAATAAAAGCCATCAGCGACCAGTCGCTCGAGCACCACGCCCAGCACAACGATTTCTCCAAATACCTGCGCGAATTCTACGACAAAAGGACAGCGGACCGCATAGAATCCCTGGAAAAATCAGCGAAAGGCGCCGAGCTCAGGGCAAGAATCCTGAAAGAACTGTGAAACTGCGGGATTCCTGAATTCAGGGAAGCCCGCTATCTCTTGCGTACCGGAAGCCGTGGGGCGGGTTCAGGCCTGAATGTTATGCTGAAGAAGCCGGGCGGACAGTTTGCCGGCTGGCGGAAAAGGATTTACTTGCTTCCTCAAAACTGATGCGCTTCAGCGCGGCCTTGTGGCTTTTGCCCATGCAGCGCTGGTACAAATAGCGCCATCTCTGTTTTTTGGGAATGTTCAAAAAAACCCACTGGCCGATTTTATCGCCCAAGGTCTTCGACCAGTATGCTTCCACGTGGGTTTTGTCTTTCTTATTCCAGACCGCTTTCCGGTTAAAATCCTTTGCAGTCGGCGCTTTTATTTTCCTGCTGGGCTTCAGGAATTTCCTTTCAAGGCAGTAAAGCCTGTCCGCGGCCTGCGCGAAAGGCACGTCCACCTTTATCACGCCCAGTTTCTGGAGCACGTGCACTGTTTCGTGTATCGGGCTGCTTTTAGAATGCTTGTCCTTCCTCCAGCCCTTTGTGAAATAGATTTTTCCTGTCGCGTCCTGCATCAGTGCGGGATAGATTTCGCCTTTCCTCTTGATGTAATGGTATAATTCCATTGCCTCGTCCCACAATTCCTTTATGTCCTTGCCGTTTTCCTCGAGGACCGTGCTGACAGAAAGAGTTTTCCCTGTGATAAGGCTTTTCACGCGCCAGCGGACAGAATCCTTTTTTTTCTGCGGCATTCCGTTCGTGAAAACGTTCATCGCGAAAGCCATCTGCTTTTCTATTTCCTTCAGGTCCGCTTTGGGGAGCTTGCCGCCGTAAAGCCTTTCCCTTAAGCTCGGCACAGGCAGTTTTGTCCTGCCGTTCCTTGCCTTGGCTTCCTCGTGCCAGGCCCTGCTCAAAAACCCGGCCAGCAGTTCCTTGACGATTTCAGACCTTGAATCAGGGGGAATGTCGGAGGAGCCGAATGCAGCATCCAAAGAGTGCTCCCCTGAAGGCGTTGCCCTGCGCGCTTGATTTGCATGAAGCCTTGCCATAAAACAAAACCAGTATTTCTCTAAATCCCTTCAAAACAATTTTCTGTTCCAATAATAAGACAGGGCAATGTTTTTATAGTTTTACATTACACCCTGAGGCCAATCGCGCGCATTGCATTGGCATGAGTTGCACCCATGCAACGTTGATATAAATAATCCCAGCGCCGCCTGCTCTCGGGAATCGCCTGGAAAGCCCACTGGGCTATGCGGTTACCGATATCCGTGGCCCAATTCGGTTCGTTGAAAGTTTTAAGCTCTTTGTCCCAACTCGGCTTCCTATCAAACTCTTCTTTGGTCGGAGTTCTCATAAAAGGGTTCGGTTTGATGTGGCCTTTTTCGAGCGCATAAAGCCTGTCAACCGCTTGCGCGAAAGGCACGTCAATCTTAATGACCCCAAGCTTCCAAAGGGCGTGCACAGTTTCATGCAAAGGCCCAGATCTTGCAGTCGGCTGTGAAGAAAATCCTTTGGCAAAATATTGCCGGCCATCTGTTTCTTTCATCAGCCCTGTATAGCCTGCGCCCTCTTCCTTAAAAAAAGTTTTCAATTCCTTTCCATCCTCCCAAATCTGCCTTGGGTCGGTCCTTGCCTTTTCCCTTACCGCAATGTTCACTGAAAGAATCCTGCCCGTGACTTTGTTCCTGACTTGGCTGGCCAATTGCGCCTGCCTTTCAGCCGGAAGATTGCCTGCAAAAAGGCTAATTGCAAAATCAACCTGCCCGTGGATTAAAGCCAAATCTGCTTTTGGGAGCCTTCCGCCCCTGACTCTCTGCGCATAAGTGGGAAGGGAAAGCCTTGTCTTGAAGCCCTTGGCTTTCGCGCCATCATACCATGCGCTGCTCAAAAATTTTGTCCCGAGCCGTTTGGCCCTTGCAACATCCATCCCTTCAGGAATTTGCCCTTCCCTCACAAAAGCAGATTCCAGGGAAACCAGTTTGCCGGAAGGCAATCTGACTTTCGGCCGGACAGGGTCAAGCTTCGCAATTAAACTTGGCGTCGGCCTTCTTGCCCTAGTCGGCCTTGCCCTGGCAGTGGCTGTCGGCATAAACTATATGTGCCTGAAGCAATATTTAATTGTTTCCGATTTTAAGCCGGTGCCTGAGCCTGCAATGCCTTTTTCCTTTTCCCTGTTCTTCCTTTTTTGCTTTTTTCAGGCGGTTTTTGCACGCGGTCCCTGGCGAAGGCTTTCGCGTGCTTCCCTACCTGCTTCCAGTCAACAAATATCAGGAGGAATGCGGCTGCAATCCCCAGAACATCGAACAAAATCTTCAGGGTGTCAACGCTGCCTGGGCCTGTGTATTGCTCTACAGCCGAGAAAAGCCCGTGGGAGAGGATGACAAGCGCCAGATATGAAAAGAACCTGCCGAAAAAGAAGCCTGCAAGGAGCAATCTTGTCTTGATTTTTGTGAGCCCGCTTGCCACAAACAAGAGGTTGCTTGGAATCGGGCTCAAGGCGAAAAGGAAAGAGCCCATGAAAACCGCTTTCTTCCGTTGGTCAAAAAAGCCCTTGATTTCATCAGCGTGGGCAGCAAGGTCCTTGTTGAAAAAGCGCCTGAAAAAACCGCTGTAAAAGGTCAGGACCGCCCTTCCGCAAGTAGAGCAAACAGCGCCGACAAATGCGAGCATGAAAGGGTTGAAGGAAGTGTCATTGATTTGGGCCAGTGCAAGCACGACCCAGGTCGGCGGCATCAGGGCAGGGATAATGTTCAGTACAAAAACCAGGATGCCGAGCGAAATATAGTCTGCCATTCAACCAGATCCAGTGCTGTGCTTCGTTTACTATAATAAAACCATTAGACTATTTAAAACCTGCCAGGGCAAGCCTTTAAAACATTCTGGGGCATATTTTAATTAGAGATTATGATTCCGAAAAAAAGACCGGTTCAGCCAAAGGGAAGAAAAGCTGACGAGCGGATTAGGCACATTCTTGGCGGGATAATGGGTGTTGGCGAAGCCCGCCTTAGAGGAAGCCGCAGGCCGCCCAACCAAAACCTTTGAAAAACCCTTTTTTGACGGTCGGCCAAAAAAAGCGGAAGTTTCCCTTAAAAATTCTTTCCGCACTGATTATTATTGCCTCAATGATGAACTGACGATGAATCTGACCTGTGATGATTGATGGGCGGACTGAGGGGCGCTTTTTCACGAACGACAATTGCCGTTTTTATGCCTTAAAACAGCGTTTTAGGGCGGTTTTGGGCAATAGTTTAAATACCTTATCGCTCAAATTCTAACAATTAAAGCATGTTTAAATGGCTTTAAGGAGGTTTTTAGGATGGAAGACTTGGTTGTAAAGTCAAAGATAAGGGAATACGCAAAAAAGAAAGACATAAGGTTGAGCGGCGAAGTGTTCGACGAAATGAACAAGGTCATTGCCGGAAAGCTCGACAAGGCAGTAATGAGAGCTAAAGAAAACAAAAGGCAGACCATCAAAGCCTGCGACCTGTAAACAAGCTGTTATTCACAAAATTCGGATTTTGGGCTTTTCCTTGAAAAGCCCGCTTCTTTTATTTCCTGCTTCTGATTCATGCCAGGCGCATTAAGGCAGCAGCCTCGTTATCGGATAATAGTTTACGTCGTTCTCGGAATCCACTATTGCCTGCACGAAAGTAGTATTCAGGTTTGCGCTCAATCTCACCATTCTGCTGATTTCAGGCATTGAAAACAATTCGTCCTGGGTTGAAACATTCAGGACATACTGTGAGTGCTCTTCCCCTGGCTTTTTGCCTCTTGGGTAAACGCGCAAATCAAAGCCGAACTTGTAGCCTGTTTTCACAACATAGCCTTTTTCCCTTAAATCCCTGAAAACCAGGTACTTGGAATAAAATTTCGGGTCTGCCTTTTCCCCGATTTCAAAAAGCTTTTTTTCTGTCACCGCGGCCTTGCCTTTCGTTATTTCGAGCTTTTCCTTTCCAATGAGATAAATCGCTTCCTTGAGGTCAAGGACAAGGTCTTTGCCTTCCTTTTCCCCGAAGCCTTTTGTGATTAACTGGTCGCGCTTCCTTTTTTCCGAAACAATAACCTTATTTTCCACAAGTTCAGCCATTTTAACGCCTTCCCTACGCAGAGTATTAAATATAAAGGAATTCATAATAAAAGAATATAAAACAAGGGTGTTTGCATGGAATTAAACCCGTGGACAAGCAAAGGCGTTTCGGATTACGAGCATGTATTCAAGGAATTCGGCCTGAGCGAATTCCCGGAAGAATGGAGGCATTCGCTCAAGCACAGGCTCTTCGAGCGCAACATAATAATCGCGCACCGCGACTTTGAACCTGTTATGAAGCGCATCCAGGAAAAAAAGCCGTTCATAAACATGACAGGCATCGCATCATCTGGCCCGCTGCATTTGGGCCACAAGGCGGACATCGATCTTTTCCTGTTCTTCAAATCATTGGGCGCTCACAATTATTTCTGCATTGCCGACATCGACGGCTACACAAGCAGGGAAAAAATCGCGACAATGGATGACGCGAAAAAAATCGCAGCAGACAACCTTGCGCACGCGCTTGCACTGGGGCTGGATGAAAAGGATGTTTATGTGCAGTCGCAGATGGACTCGCGCTATTACGAGTTTGTTTTCGAACTGAGCAAGAAAATCACCAACAACATGTTTGAGGCTGTTTATGGGCATGTGGATTTGGGCAAAGTGAGCGCGGCAATACTGCAATACGCGGACATCCTGCACCCGCAATTGAAGGAATGGTCTGGAAAGATGCCTTCTGTGACAGGCATCGGCCTGGACCAGGACCCGCACGCGCGCCTGACAAGGGATATCGCAAAAAGGCTTCCTTATCCGCTTGAAATGCCGTCTTTCATTTATTTCAGGCACCAGTCAGGGCTCACAGAAGAAAGCAAGATGAGCTCTTCCGCGCCTGAAACTGCGATTTTTTTGGGCGATTCGGAAAAGGATGTGAAGAAAAAGATTTCAAGCGCTTTCACCGGCGGCCGAGAAACAGTTGAATTGCAGAAAAAATTGGGCGGAAATCCTGATATCTGCAAGGTCTGCGAAATCCTGCGCTTCCATTATCCTGACACAAAGGAAGTCGAGCGCATTATGGCCGACTGCAGGGCAGGCAAGCGCATGTGCGGTGAAACCAAGCAATTCACAATCGAATTTTTGAACAAGTTCCTGAAAGAGCACCAGGTCAAAGTGGAAAAGAACAGGAAGAAAGCGGAAAAAATTGTGTACGGGAAAAAATAGAAAAAAGGGCTTGCCAGCATAGCCTTATATATTTATCAGGGTATAAATATATGCGGTGTTTTGATGGCTCGGCAGGTTCAAATGCAGATTGTCCATTATCCGACTTTGAAGACTGTGATGGCTATAGAGGAAGTCGTGAAGAATGCTGACATGGCGGTCAGCAGGAACCTGATTTTGGCAAAACTGCAGACCAAAACCATGCGTTCCACTCTTAACCTGGCGCTCGATTACCTTGAAAAGCGCGGCCTTGTCCTTGAAACCAAAAAAGGCTTTATCTGGACTTTCAACCCAAGCGCCAAGCTGGTCAAGGCCGAAGATGCCAGCTTGGAAGTGTAAGCATGGCCGAAAAGCGCGTTGCAGTGAGACTGCTCGGCGAAGCCAAGGAAGAATACCTGGAATTGCAGGAAACAGTGCGCTTGGAAAAAGAAAAAGGCATTTCTTCTTCCTTCCACCAAACCCTGCTAAGGTCGATTGATTCAAAGATTGCTCTTCTCAAGGCCAATTATGATTACGGGATACAAATCCCAAAAAAATTCATTCCGCGCAAATATTCCGTGGAATACGGTGTCACAAACCTGTGGAAAGTCAATTTGTCAGGATACTGGCGCTTGATTTACACGTTAAAGCAGCCGCAAAGGGAGCAGACCGAAATCGAAATAATATCCATCTGGCTTGATGTCCTTGACATCATCAACCACAAGAAATATGACAAAATATTTAGGTACAGGAAAAAATAGAAAAGAGGGCTTTCGCCCCCTTGTTTTTCAGTGCCTGTTGTTTTTGTGGTCTTTGACGCACCAGGTGCATTTTTTGAGCACTCTCTCTTTTGCGAGTTCGAGGGCTGCACTGCGCGTGTACATTTTTTTGCCTGCCCTTTCGACCACTGTTTTCGTGTTCTCAGTGATTTTCTGCTCGACCATCCCGAACATATCTTTCTCGCTGCCGCCGATGTATTCCACATAGCTTGAAATGACGCCACCGGCGTTCGCCACAAAGTCCGGCACAATCAGTATGCCCTTGTCTGCAAGGGTTTCCTCGACTTCAAGGGTCATTGGAATGTTCGAGCCCTCTACAATGAGCTTTGCCTTCACCTTGCCGACCTCGTGCGACTTTATGAGGTCAGGGACAGCGGCGGTGATAAGGATATCTGCCTTGACGCCTATGATTTCGTGCCTGTCCTGCTTTTCGCACTTGCCCTTATAGCCTATAATCGAGCCTGTTTCCTTTACTGCGTTCATAAGGCCATCGTAGTCAAGGCCTTCCTTGCATGCAACCATGCCTTTGATGTCTGAAATGCCAACCAGTTTTGCGCCTGCTTCGGATAAGAATTTTCCTGCGAAGCTGCCGACATTCCCGAAGCCTTCGATTGCAACTGTTGCACCTTTGAGGTCAAGGCTCATATGTTTTGCAGCGACTTTTGTCGCATGGAATACGCCGAAGCCTGTCGAGCCCAATTCGTGTGGCAATCCGCCCATGTCCGCCGGCTTTCCGGTGCACGCCTTTTTCGAGCCGACTGTTTCCGAGAAAATGCGCATTTCTTCCTCGCCGACATTCATGTCAGGCGCGGAAACGTATTCGTTCGGGACAACGCATTTCAGGCCTTCTGCAAAGGCCTTTATCAGTTCGGCTTTCCTTTCCTTTGTCGGAAAATCAGAGTCAGAGATAATGCCTGATTTTGCGCCGCCGAACGGAAGGCCTGCGAGCGCGCATTTCCAGGTCATTGCCCTTGCGAGCTTTGAAACCTCGTCAACCGAAACAGTTGTCGTAAGCCTGCAGCCCCCTTTTCCGGGGCCAAGCGCTGTGTTGTCTATAACCACAAACCCGTTCAAGCCCACTTTCGGATTGTAAACCTGGACGATTTTTTGAGGACCGTAGCCGTCGAATTCAACCATGATATCACCCCTAAAAATTACCCCTGAAAATTTGAAGAACTAATTGGACAGCAAATGCTTTTAATTATTTTTGGTCGGGCCTTTTTCCCTGATTTCTATTATTTTTAGGGCATATTCCTTGCTTTTCCGCAGGCTTTCAACAAGCTGCCTGAAGAATTCGTTTTCCTGTTTCACCAGAACTATCAAATCAATCCCCTTGAGCCTTGCAACATGGTCTATGTTTTTTGCAGTGTCGCCCCATTGCACCACTGTCTCGCACTTTTTCCTCTTTTTTCCCACAAACGCCTGTATTTCCTGCATGAGGTTTTCCCCGAGCCCGACTTCGGCCATTGTGAAGCCGGAGGTGGCCCTTGCAAGCGTGTCCACCGGCAGGAGAAGAACTATTTCATTTGCCTTGTCTGTTGCCTGTTCGAGGAATTCTTCGCTGTTTTCTTTTTTTGAAAGAAGCGGGATAAGGACCTTCATTCGCACACCTATGAAACAAACTCGAACAATTCCTTCCTTCTCTCGGTTATTTCACCTTCCTCTTTCAGGAATTCGCAGATGACATTGACAAGCTGCTTGTTCAGCCTCAGGGAAGCAGAAATTTCTTCAGCCGTAACCGGGGATTTTTTCTTTATGAGGCCCAAAACCTCTGGAGCCTGCTTTTCGTACATTGCGGCCTTTATCACAAAGTATTCGCCGCCAAAGGACTTGATGCCGAACAGTTCCCTTCTCCTTATTTCTTCGCTCCTTTCGTTGCACAATTGCTTTGCCTCTGCCTCCGATGCAAGGACAGTGAAATTGTCCCTTTCAAGCGTGTAAGCAGGCTTTGCTTCCTGGGTTTCCTGCGGCCTGAGTGCCTGGGGCGCCTGCTGGGCAGCTTCCTTTTTGAACGGGACAAGCATCGGCCTTATCGGCACCTTTTCGGTGTCCTCTTCGCTTTCTGCCTGCAGGTCAACCTCGGGCTGGCGTTTAACAGGGCTCCTTGCAGGCTCCTTCCATTCGGCAACAGGCTTTTGCTGCACGGCCTGTTTTTCAGGTGCGGTTGTGCCGACTGCCTTTTTCAGTTTTTCAGGCTCGAACGGTTCAGGCTTTGCCTGCTCCACCTCATCCTTTGTCTTGTAAACAGCCTTCCTGTACTGGTCGCTCAGCCTGAAAGGAATGACCCTTCCTTCCTTTATGAGTTCTGCGAGCCTTGCCCTTTCATCTGAAGACAAAAATTCCTCGAATTTTCCTTCAACCCTGTCCGCCAGTTTTTTTTCAGCGAGGAGGGCAAAAACAGCCTTGTCAAGTTCAGCCTGGCTTTTTTTGGACGTGATTTCCGCAAGAATGAAAAGGTCGTCCCTTGCCTTTGAAATCTCGTATTTTTTGCCTTTGCCCAAGCCGAGGGCTTCTGCCTGCTCGTCCGGAATAACAAAAGAGCCTGCGCCCCTCTTTTCAACCAAAACCATAAGAAAAACCAGTATATAGGAAAGGGAAAAGGATTAATATTGTTTTGGGAAACACGCAGTCCTATTTCTTCAGGCCGGCCAGCCTTTTCCTTTGCAGTTCCCTGAAGCGCTGTTCGGACGCGATTTTGTCAGCCAGGGCATGGCGGTAGGTTATGCCTTCCCATCTTTTCCCATGCCTTTCCTGCCAATCCTTGAGTTCGGCAGGCGGATCATTCCTCATGGCAGATTCTGCCTCCTGCAGGCTTCTCCCACTGCAGACCTCCCTGATAAAGAACAATCCGGCGCCTGGCTGCCCGAGTTCACCTTCAATGGAGGCTGCTTTCAGTGCCAGCAATACCCCAGCTCCGGCATAATGGCGTTCGGCAATTTCCGAAAAAGATTTTCCGGACCTGACCGCCTCGGTTTGAAACTCCATGACCTTCGCGGGTTCCATCGGCTTTAACTTGTCTTTGGCCAGTTCAATTTGTTGGTTAACTCTTTTCATGGATTTGGCGTCAAAAGCCAATCCGAGATAGCTGAAGTAATTCCCAAGTGCCACGACGCCAAGATAAGAATTCATTCCCGGCATCGGATGCTGCCCGTAAATGAAATGAAGGATTTCATGGGCTGCAATCCCGTTGTTTGTCAAATCCAAAAAGTCGGATTCGGCCGCAAATTTGGAAAAAACTATCCGAGGCCTGGCTTGCTCTGCAATCTCCTTCATCTTTCCCTGAACCAAATCAGGGTCAACTATGCTGAACAAACTTGAAATAGTGACCGCGCTTGCCCTTGCTTTGCTCATATTGGCTTCTTCTTGGGCGGTCGCCCCTCTTGTGCCTTTTATAAGGAATTTAAGCAAGCGTTCTCGCTCAACCGCGGGCAGTTTCGGAAGAAAGGCGTCTATGACAGGGAGAGCGGTCCTTTCGACGAGTTTCTTCAAATAGTAATCCCTGCCTTCCAGGGAAAGGCGGAGTTTTCCCATGTGCATGACTGCCATCGGGCGCGCAAGCCTTTTCACTTTGCCTTCTTCGGCATAAGCCCTGCTTTTTGAGAGCGGCTTCATGCTTCTCAGGAGATGCTTTGAGCCGATTCTTTGCGCCATAATACAATAAGAAGCAGCCGAAATTTATAAAACTAGTTATTTGGCCAACCTAGGCAAGTTTTCTTTTCTTTGGCAAACTTAGGCTTTCTTTTCTTTTCGTAAAAGAAAAGAAAGGATAGAGATGGACCCAGCGGGAGTCGAACCCGCGGCCTCAGCCTTGCGGAGGCTGCGTCATACCACTAGACCATGGGCCCAATCATAATAAGAGTTCGGGGAAAAGTTTAATTGGCTTTTGATATTAAAACCGCTCTATTTCCTTTTTCCGGGAGCCTCCTTCTTTTCTTTTTTGCCTGGCGTACTTGATGCTCCTGATTTCCCCGTTCGTGGGAAAAACCTCGGTTAGCCTGTCCGCTTTACCCAATTCAAGTTTTTCGATTTTAACCTCCACTCCGGCTTCCTTTTCGGCTTTTGCAACATGCTCCAAAACCATTTGCCTGACACCTGCAATGTTTTTTTCCTTTTTTGACCTGTAGCCCACTGCCTTAACTCTTATTGGGC
>JAPLVS010000063.1 GCA_026396995.1 Candidatus Iainarchaeum sp. | reverse complement strand
GGAGATTGTACCACATGGTTGCCCACAAATTGCAGGCAAGGGCGCGCGGTCCAGTGCAGATCCTGACAAGGAAGCCGACAGAGGGAAAGGAAAAGGAAGGCGGCCTCAGGTTCGGGGAAATGGAAGGCGAAACACTGGTTGGGCACGGGGCAAGCATGCTTTTGCAGGAAAAATTCATCGACGATTCGGACAAGGTTGTAGAGCTTGTGTGCGAAAAATGCGGAATCATTGCGGTTAACGACAGGATCAGGAACAAAAGGTATTGCCCGGTTTGCGGCAGTTCGAGAGTGTATCCGGCGGAAATGAGCTACGGATTCAAATTATTGCTTGACGAACTGAAAGCGCTTGGCGTTTACCCGAAACTGAACCTGGTGGACAAGGCTTAGGTGGAATGATGCTTCAGAAAAAAATCGGCTCTATTGATTTCCGGGTAATGGACCCGAAGACAATCAGGAAAATGAGCGCGATTGAAATCAAGGCCGCTGATACCTATGACAAGGACGGCTATCCGATGGAAGAAGGCCTGATGGATCCGCACCTCGGCGTGATAAATCCCGGGTTAAGGTGCAAGACATGCGGGCAGAAAATGAAGCAGTGCCCTGGCCACTTCGGCTCCTTTGAACTGGTAAGGCCTGTGGTGCACGCGAAGTTCAGCAAAAAAGTCGAGGAATTACTGCATTGCACGTGCAGGAACTGCGGCCGCATCCTTTTGGAGGAAGCAGCAATCGAGGAACTGCTGAAGAAAATCTCGAAGCCTTTCGATTTCACAAAAAAAATAAAGGCGAAAACAAAGAACGCGAAGAAATGCCCGCACTGCGGTGCGCCGCGCGATAAAATCAGCCTTGACAAGCCGACAAATTTTTACATTGAAAAGAACAGGTTTTATCCAACCGAGATAAGGGACTGGCTGGAAAAAATTCCTGACAAAGACCTGCCTTTGTTCGGCGTCGACCCTAAAATCCTGAGGCCGGAATGGTTTGTCCTGACTGTTGTGTCGGTTCCGCCGATAACGATAAGGCCTTCGATTACACTTGAAACAGGCGTGAAATCAGAGGATGACCTGACGCACAAGCTCGTCGACATAATCCGCATCAATGCAAGGCTGAAAGACAATATTGATGCGGGAGCGCCGCAGCTGATTATCGAGGACCTGTGGGATTTATTGCAGTACCATGTCACCACTTATTTCGACAACCAGATGGCGGGAGTGCCGCCTGCAAAGCACCGCTCCGGAAGGCCGCTGAGGACAATCACCCAGAGATTGAAGGGCAAGAAGGGAAGGTTCAGGCATAACCTGACAGGCAAGAGGGTCAATTATGCTGCCCGTTCGACAATAAGCCCTGACCCGTATATTTCTGTGAATGAGGTCGGGGTTCCTGCGGAAATCGCCGATGAATTGACAGTGCCTGAAAGGGTCACAGAATGGAACAAGAAAAGGCTTGTTGAGTCGGTGCTGAAAACCGGCAAAATCATCACAGTCGCAAGGCCTGACGGCACAAGGAAGCGCATCACCGAAGAGACAAGGGCCGACATCGCGAAGGAAATCGACATAGGCTACAAGGTGGAAAGGAAACTGCAGGACGGCGATATTGTTCTGTTCAACAGGCAGCCTTCGCTGCACAGGCTTTCAATGCTTGCCCACAATGCAAGGATAATGCCTGAAAAGACATTGAAGATGAACCCGATTGTCTGCAAGCCCTACAACGCGGACTTTGATGGAGATGAAATGAACCTGCACGTGCCCCAGACAGAGGAAGGGCAGGCCGAGGCAAAGGAGCTCATGTTTGTGCAAAACCAGATTATAAGCCCAAGGTACGGGGCGCCGATTATCACTCTTGACGAGGACGGCATTTCAGGCGCATATGTCCTGACAATGGACCAGACTGAATTCGACAAGGAAAAGGCATTCCAGTATTTTTATGAACTGGGCATGAAGGATTTCCCGAAACCGGACCGCGGCAGCAAATATTCGGGCAAGCTCATATTCAGCCAGATGCTGCCTTCCGATCTCACTCTTTCCTACAAATCGAGGATGTGCGAGACAATGGCGCACAGCGACCCGCATTACAAGTGCGGGGGCGACAAGTGCAAGTATTGCGTGAAAATCGTGAAGGGAAAACTGGTAAGCGGAGTGATTGATGATAATTCGCTCGGCGAAGGGAAAGGAAAGCTGGTCGACGTCCTCACAAGGAAATATCCCCTTGAAGTGATAACTGAATTTTACGACAAGATGAGCAGGATTGTTTCAGATCTCCTCACAACCCGCGGCGTTACCGTGGGCCTTGACGAGTACGAGATAAGCGACAACATCAAGAGGCTGAAGGAAGAGGCTTTGAAGGACGTCCAGAAAAGGGCCGAGGAAATCGTCAAAAAATACGAGGACAAGAAGCTCCAGCTCATTCCGGGAAGGGGCCTTGACGAAAGCTTTGAAATTTACCTGCTGCGCCTGACCTCGGAAATAAAATCAAAGGTCGAAAAAGCGCTTTTGAGGGAAAAACTCGAGAATGTCCTGAAAGAAAAGCCGCAGTACAACACAAGCGTGATGATTGTTTCAGGTTCAAGGGGAAGCAGCACAAACCTCATGAACATCGGCGGCTTCTGGGGACAGGCCTCGGTGAGGGAGGGAAGGCCGAAGCGCGGCTTTTACCACAGGCTCATATCCCAAAACAAGAAGGGCGATGTGGGCATTGCGGCAGGCGGCTTTATTACAAGCAATTTCATGGACGGAATGAATGGCACCGAATATTTCTATCATGCAATCGGCGGAAGGCAGGGAGAAGTTGACACAGGCGTCAGCACCAAGGTTTCAGGATACCTGTACAGGAGGCTGGCGAATTCGCTTAAGGACATAAGCGTTTCAAAGGACGGCTCTGTGAGGACAAGCGGCCATAAGGTAATCCAGTACATTTACGGGGAAGACGGGGTTTTCCCAATGAACAGCCGGAAAGGGAAAACAATCGACCTGGACGGCATAATCGAGGAAGCGCTTAACGCGTCAAAATAGGTGTGAACATGTCATCAAAGGAAAAAAAGGCAAAAATTGAAAAAAAGGAAGGGGGTAGAGCAATAAAGAATGCAGCGTATATTAGGAACTAGAGCCAACAAACAGCAAATCACACCCTATGAGTTATTTTTCGGAGTTAAGCCAAATGTAGGGCATATTAGAGTATTTGG
>JAPLVS010000012.1 GCA_026396995.1 Candidatus Iainarchaeum sp. | reverse complement strand
ACTGCCCGGTGAAAACCAAGAAAGAGCTCGGTGAAAAGGCAGGCATTGAAGTGGGAACAAGCAGCATTGCAATCCTCGACCCTGGCGTTGCAAAAAAAGAGCTCGCGGACCTCATAAAAAAACTGGCTGAATTGAAGGGAGTAAAGGAGTGATTGCATGGACCAGGGAACGCCGGCAAAAGTCGTTGAAATAGTGAAGAGGACAGGCGTGCAGGGCGAAATCGTCCAGGTAATGCTTGAGATAATGGACGGCCCGGAAAAAGGCCGCGTCAAAAGGCGCAACGTGAAAGGCAACGTCCAGAAGGGCGATGTCGTGATTTTGCTGAACACCGAAAGGGAAGCGGCAGAAATCAAGGCACAATGAATTCCGGTCAGGCCCTGCTTTGCAGAGCCGCGGGAATTTTCTAAAAAGAGGTGGAAGAATGAAATGTTCTTTTTGCGGAAGCGATATCCTTGAAGGAACCGGAATGATTTTCGTCTTCAAGACAGGCAAGAGGCATAATTTTTGCTCCAGAAAATGCGAAAAAAACCTGCTGAAGCTCGGGAGAAAGCCGTCAAAGCAGAAATGGACCGCAGCATTCCGCTCGGAAAAAAAGCCGGACAAGGCGAAAAAGGAAGCGAAGAAAGGCAAGTGAGGTGTGAATTTGCTGGAATGCCCGACTGTCAAGGTGCAAAAACTGAGCGCGGACGCAAGGATGCCTGAAATGGCGCACCGCGGGGATTCCGGCTTCGACCTTTTCGCAAGTGAAACAGTGCAATTGAAGCCAGGCGAAAGGAAGCTGGTAAGCACAGGCCTGAAAATGGAGATGCCTGAAGGCCTTGAAGCGCAGGTGAGACCGAAAAGCGGCCTTGCAATAAACCACGGCATTTCAGTTCTGAACACCCCAGGCACAATCGATTCCTGCTACAGGGGCGAAGTGAAAGTGATAATGGTGAATTTCAGCGAAAAGGAATTTTTGGTTGAAAAGGGCTCGAAGATAGCGCAGGCTGTTTTCGCAAAAGTGGAATGCCCAATACTAGAGGAAGCAAAGGAATTGAATGAAACGAAAAGGAGCGCCGGAGGGTTCGGCTCAACAGGATTGAAGTGATTTTATGATTAGGGAACCGATTATTTCTGTTTTGGGGCATGTCGACCACGGCAAAACCACTTTCCTTGACAAAATCAGGGGCACAGCGCTTGCTGAAAGGGAGGCAGGCAGGATAACACAACACATCGGCGCAACAGAGGTGCCGATTGAAACGATAAAGGAACTGAGCGGCACACTCATGGCAAGGTTCGGCTTCTCGCTGAACATTCCAGGCCTGTTATTCATTGACACGCCAGGGCACGAGGCTTTCACAAACCTCAGGAAAAGGGGCGGCTCGATTGCAGACCTCGCGGTGCTCATTGTCGATGTGACGCAGGGCTTCCAGAACCAGACAGTCGAAGCGATAGAAATCCTGCGCTCCTATAAAACCCCGTTCATTGTGGGTGCGACAAAAATTGACAGGTTGAGGGAATGGAATTCAAAGGAAGGATCCTTCCTTGAAAACCTGAAAAACCAGTCAAGCGGCGCAGAACACGAACTGGACGAAAAGATTTACGCGCTTGTCACCTCGCTTTTCAAGTACGGCTTTGAATCGGAAAGGATTGACCGCTGCGAGGATTTCACAAAACAGGTTCCAATCGTGCCTGTGTCAAGCATTTCAGGCGAAGGCATTCCGGAAATATTAATGCTGCTGGCAGGCTTAAGCCAGAAATTCCTGAAAAAAGAATTAGAGGTATCGGAAAAAGAAGAAATGAAAGGCACTGTTCTTGAGATAAAGGAAGAGAAAGGCTTCGGTGCCACTGCGGACGTGATATTGTACCACGGGCAGATCCGCACAGGAAGCGACATAGTTTTGGGTGGAAAAAACGGAATCATCAAAACAAAAGTGCGCGCTTTGCTGAAGCCGATGCCGCTCGAGGAAATGCGCGACACAAAAAAGAAATTCGTGAAAGTCAAGGAAGCTGTTGCGGCATGCGGGGTAAAGATTGCAGCGCCAGGCCTTGACGAGGCGCTCGCAGGCTCGCCTGTAAGGATGGCCGCAGGAAAAGGGAAAGCGGAAAGCGAAATATTGAACGAAATAGAATCAATCAAAGTGAGGGGCGCAAGCGGCATTGTCATAAAGGCGGACACGCTTGGCTCGCTTGAAGCGCTCACAAGGGTTTTCTCAGAGAAAAACATCCCGATAAAAAAGGGAGACCTTGGCAACATCACAAAGCACGATGTCCTTGAGGCCGATTCTGTCAGGATAAGCGACCCATTGCACGGCGTTGTTCTCGGGTTTAATGTGGATACAGACACTTACGCGAAGGACGAGGCTCATGGATGAAAAAGGCAGGAAAATAGGCAGGGTCGAAGGGCTGCAGTGCAACGGCAAGGACGCGCTCGAAGGGAAAGAAGGCGAGGAACTCGCATTGTCTTTGGACGGCGGCGTCGTCGGCAGGAACATAAAGGAAGGCGATGTGCTTTTCACATTCATTCCGGAAAACAATTTCGAGAAACTCGGCTCGCTAGGGCTCAGCGCAGGCGAGAGCGCGCTTCTCGAAGAAATCAGGAAAATGGAGGAAAAAGAAGCGGAGGAGGTAGTTGAATGAACATTGTTTTAAGCGACCCGAAGGAAGGCAAGGCCTACAATAAAAAAACCGAGGAAGCTGCCTTCATCGGAAAAAAACTCGGCGAAACTGTTTCGCTCGACATAATCGGCCTTAAGGGATACAAGGCTGTCATTGCAGGCGGAAGCGACAAGGACGGCTTCCCGATGAAGCCTTCGATCGACAGCCAGGGCAGGAAAAAAATCCTGATGACAAAAGGCATCGGCGTGAAAGGCCTCATGAAGGGGGAAAGGCGCAGGAAAAGGGTGAGAGGCAACACAGTGGCAAAAGACATCCACCAGCTGAACCTCAAAATAACGGAATACGGCCCTGACAAGCTTTCCGATGTATTCAAGAAAACAGGCGAAGAAAAGAAAACTGAGGAAAAGGCTGAAGAGAAAGAGGCAAAACACGAAAAGCACGAGAAGAAAGAGGCTGCTGCAGAAGAGAAAGCCGAGCACAAGAAAGAACAGAAGGCCGAAGAGAAAAAATAAGCACGGAGAATGTGGTTTTGTTGAAGGAAAAAAAAACTGTAAAGGAAGCAAAAGAGCCTAAAGAGGCAAAGCTGCCGAAAGAGCCGATGGCAAAGGAGCCGAAGGCGTCGAAAAAGAAGCAGGTTCCACTGGAAGAAAGGAGAGAGCCTGCTGTGGAAAAGGCGCCCAAGGCAGAACCGAAAGCAGCAAAGGAAGCCGTGCAGAAGGCTGAACCGAAGGCCGCAAAGGAAGCAGTGCAGGCAGAAATAAACATCGGCATGATAGGGCATGTTGATGCCGGCAAGACAAGCCTTGTGGAAGCGATGACTGGGCAATGGGTGGACACGCACAGCGAGGAATTAAAGCGCGGCATTTCCATAAGGATAGGCTATGCTGACACTGTATTCTATAAATGCCCTGCCTGTTCCCTGAATTATTCCGTGAAAGAGGAATGCCCGAAATGCAAGGCCAAAGGAGTGCCTTTGAGGAAGGTTTCGTTTGTGGACGCGCCAGGGCACGAAACGCTCATGACCACAATGCTGAGCGGCGCTGCAATGATGAACGGTGCAGTACTGGTCGTTGCGGCGAACGAGTTCTGCCCGCAGGCGCAGACAGTCGAGCACCTTAACGCGATGAAAATCGTCGGCATAAGGAACATTGTGGTCGCACAGAACAAGATAGACCTTGTGGACAAAATGTACTGCGGAAGGTCTTTCGACATTAATCGGCCTGGGACAAAGCCAGAGGAAATGAAGGGCGGCGTGCTCGGCGGCACATTATTGCAGGGCACGCTCAATGTCGGTGACAGCGTTGAAATCGCGCCTGGGTTTGCAGGCAAAAAAATTGTCACAAAAATCCAGAACATAAATTGCGCAGGCGGAAAATTGAAAATTGCAAAGCCGGGCGGCCTTATCGCGATTGAAACACTGCTCGACCCGAGTTATGCGCAGAACGACCAGATGAAAGGCCAGGTCATAGGCGCAGTGGACTCGCTGCCAGAACCAAGGAATACCCTGAAACTGGACGTCGAACTGCTGGAAAGACAGGTAACTGAAACACCCGGAGAAATAAAAATCAACGAATCGATTGTGCTGACGATAGGCACAATGACAGTGATTGCAAACGTGAAAGAGACAAGGCCAGGCAAGATAACGGTTATGCTGCCGCGCGCAGTGGTTGCGGAAAAAGGCCAGAATGCCGCGGTAAGCAGGAAGGAAAAAATGAAATGGAGGCTGATTGCCTTTGGAAAGGTCGAGTAAGGCGGTGCTTGGCAAAGCGGCAAGCGCAGAAGGGCCGAATAGGGTTGTTTTCGACACCAGCCTGCTCCTTTCGATTCCCGAAAACAAGGCGCGCGTTTTCGAAGGCATAAAGGAAAAAGTTGCGGATGCTGAGTTTTTTGTCACTGAAAGCGTTTTGAGGGAGCTGGACACATTGAAGGGAAGGAAAGGCAAAAGGCAGGATGTGGAAATCGTAAGGAAGGCCCTAAAGGCCAATAATGTGAAAACGCTCGAGAACGGCTGCGCGAATGCTGACGACTGCCTTGCCGAAAAGGCATCTGGCGGTTTCATTGTGGCGACAAGCGACAGCGAGCTTAAGAAAAGAATTAAAGGCTTTGGTGGAAGGATTATTTATTTGAAAAAAGGGAAACTGATTGAAATCGAATGACAGCAGGTGGATGCAAAATGTTTGAGGTTGTGAAAATAAAGGACACTGTGAGGGTGCCGCCGGAAAAATTCGGCAAGCAGATGAAAGAAGCGCTGGTCAACCTGACCCAGGAAGAATACGAAGGCCTGATAGACGAGGACCTCGGGGTCATCGTTGCAGTGATAAGCGCCGTGAAAAGCGGCGAAGGAAAGGTTGTCCTTGGGGACGGCGCGGCATACTATAAAACAGACATTGAACTGCTCGTGTTCAAGCCTGAAATGCACGAACTGGTCGAGGCAAAGGTAAGCGAAATAACTGAATTCGGGGCATTCGTGGGAGTCGGGCCAATGGAAGGGCTTATCCACGTAAGCCAGATAATGGACGAATACCTCAATTACGATTCAAAAGCCGCATGCTTCACAGGAAAGGAAAGCAAGAAAAAAATCAAGGTCGAGGACAGGGTTCTTGCAAGGATTGTGACCATAAGCCTGAAAGGCACCTTGCAGGACTCGAAGCTCGGCCTTACAATGAGGCAGCCGTTCCTCGGAAAAGACGCATGGGTTGAACAGGAAATAAAGGACACAAGGAAAGGCAAACCCAGGAAAACCGAAAGAACCGTGAAGGCAAAGAAGCCAGAAATGGAAAAGCAGGGAAGGGGCGGAGCAAGAAGAGAGGGGGGCAAGAAATGACGATCAAGGGAAAAGCCTGCAGGAACTGCAGGAAAATAATAGAGAAGGGAAAGGAGTGCCCGGTCTGCGGAAGCACCTCTTTCACGACATTCTGGCGCGGGTATGTCGCAATACTCGACCCGCAGAATTCCGAGATTGCGCAGAAAATGGGCGTTTCCACAATCGGGAAGCACGCGCTCAGGCTTAGCAGGTGAGGGAAATGGACTTGAAGATTACAAGGGAAAAAGAGGACAAGCTGCTGAAAAGGACAGAAATAGAATTCGAGATAGAAGATGCGGAAAAAACCCCGGCAAGGGTCGAATTGCGGAGAAGGATTGCAGCCCTCAAAAACGCAAAAGAAGAACTGATTTCGATTTACTGGGAAAGGCAGTGCTTCGGCGAACACAGGGCGACAGGCAAGGCATTCATTTATTCCGACGAAGGCACGTTCAAATTGGTTGAGCCCAAATTCCTTGCCGAAAGGGAAATAAAAGGCAAGAAAAAAGGTAAAGAAGAGGCAAAGGAAGAAAAGGGCGCCGAAAAAAAGGAAGAGGCCAAAAGCGAAAAGCCTGAAAAGAAAGAGGCAAAGCCGGCTGAAAAGCCTGCGGAAAAAGCCGAGAAAAAGTGAGGGAAAATAAGGTGAGCACAAATGGTTGAAAAAGGGGAAAAATCAGGGAAAAAGCAGAAAAAGAAAAAACTCAAAATGAAGAAGTCCGCTTACTACGAAATAAAGGAAGGCAGGCTTGAAAGAAAGAAACAAACATGCCCGAAGTGCGGTCCTGGGGTTTTCCTGGCAGAGCACAAGGACAGGCTGGTTTGCGGGCACTGCTCTTACACCAAATGGACAAAGTAGCATTCCCATGGTCTACTGGCTTTTGGACATATTTTTCGTTTTCGTTCCGCTTTCATGGCTCTGGATAGAAAAAGGCCTTAAGCCGCCGCTTTCAAAAGAGAAAGCCGGAGCGCTTCTCAGGGAACTTGGGCTCAGGAAAGAAAATGCAATCGCAACCCTGAAAAAGGCAGCCACGCTTCTTGGGTTTCTACTGCTTGCAGCATTCCTGCTCGGGATTCCCCTGACTCTTTTAGGCCTGAACGATACCGCGCTTGTTGAAAAAACTGCATTGGAAGTGCTTGCAGTGCCACTGCTTGCGGCATACATCCTCCTGGTAAGGGTGCCATGCGAGGAAATTTTCTTCCGCGGCTTCCTGTTTCGGGAGCTAAGCAAATCCGGGCCTGCAATCGGCATAATAGGCTCATCGCTTGTGTTCGCGCTTGCCCACTATGGCTACGGCTCAATCGGGGAAATAATCGGGGCACTCGCCCTTGGAGCCTTGCTTGCTGCATTCTATTATCGCTCAAAAAACCTCACAATCAATATTTTAGCACATATGGCATATAATTTCATCATATTTTTGTCATTAATGTGGTAAAAATGCACGCAAAAAGCAAGAAAACCGCAGGAAAAAGGCCTGGGAAGGCCAAGAAAACTGTCTGCCTTGGCCTTGAGTCAACGGCACATACTTTCAGCGCAGGCATCGCCGACAGCAGAGGCTGCATCCTTGCAAACGAGCGCTCCGCATTCAGGACAAAAGAAGGCGGCATAAGGCCGCAGGAGGCAGCCGACTTCCACCTGCAGAATGCGGTGCCGGTGATTTCGAGGGCGCTTGAAAAAAGCGGCCTGAAAATTGAAGACATTTCACTGGTCGCTTTTGCGCAGGGCCCAGGATTGGGGCCGGCACTGAAAGTCGGAGCAACTGCAGCCCGCACATTGAGCCTTATACATAACCTGCCTTTGGTTGGAGTGAACCATTGCATCGCGCACATCGAAATCGGCCGCCTGCTCACGGGCGCAAAAAATCCGATTGTGGTTTATGCGAGCGGCGGGAACACGCAGATAATCGGCCTCACAAAAAAACATTATGCGGTTTTCGGCGAAACCCTCGACATCGGGATAGGGAACCTGCTCGATTCTTTCGGGCGGAAACTGGGGCTTGGTTTCCCAGCAGGGCCAGTGCTGGACGAATGGTATTTCGAGGGAAAAAATTACATCGAATTGCCTTATTCTGTCAAAGGCACTGATTTGGTTTTTGCAGGATTGCAGACAGCAGCAGAAGGAAAGATAGGGAAAGTGCCTGAAAAGGATTTGGCTTACAGCCTTTTGCACACGGCCTTCGCAATGCTTTGCGAGGCGACAGAGAGGGCGCTCGCGCACACAGAGCGCAAAGAAGTGCTTTTGGTCGGCGGCGTGGCTTCAAGCAAAGCGCTGAGGGGAATGCTCGGCAAAATGTGCGAGGAGCGCGGTGCAAAATTGTTTGTGCCTGAAATGCAGTACTGCGTGGACAACGGCGCAATGATTGCCTGGCAGGGATTGCTTGAATTCGCCCACGGAAAGCGCACAAAAATCGCGGAGAGCGCTGTAAGGCAGGACTTCAGGGTCGAAGAGACAGAAGTCAAATGGATTTGATTTTCCTAATCACTTTCGTTTCTTAATCCCTTTCGCCGTGCTTTTCTTTTTCTTTGAGCGCTTTCAGTAATTCTTTCCTGTGCTTTTCGAATTTTTTCTGTAGCGCCTTCAATTCCGCCAGCGTGTGCTGCTCCAATAATTCGTGGTATTCCCATTCAATGAGTTGGTCCATTACTTCCTTGTAAGCCCTTTTCATAAACATCACCGCAAGAAAAGGGCAGAAAAAAAATAAAAATGCTCCTTTCGCCGGATTCGCAGAAAGCCGAACGTTTCCAAAAGGCTTTTTAGCCTGGAATGCGTTAAGAATAAATACAATGAATGCGTAATGGATTGCATTCTGTTTAGAAAATTGGCAGGTGGTTTGATGAAGAAAGGGCTATTGGTAATTTTGGCTTTAACGGTTTTGTTTGCAGGGGCTGTTTTTGCAGCTTCCTGCACATCAGATTCGAAAAAATGCCCGGACGGGACATCCGTGTCCAGGGATCCCAACAACAACTGCGAATTCAAGCCATGCCCTGAAAGGCAGTACTGCGATGCTGCTTCAAACTGCAGCGCCAACCTGAAATGCTACAAGTTCGAGGATTCGGAACAAGCCTATTGCTATTACGGCGACCCCTGCCAGAACTGCGCTTCAAAAAAATGCACTGTGGTCAAATTATTCCCGACGCAAGTGACCTGCATTGTGGTATCCACGCCGACAGTGCAGCCGACTCCGACGCCAACGCCTGAAAGCGAATGCAAAAACCTTTACTGGTTCGACAGCACCACAAAGGAATGCGGTTACAAGGAATTCTGCGGCCTCTACATGTATTATGGACTACAGACCTTCGAAACAAAGGAAGAATGCGTGAAAGCGCTTTCGCCGGTAGCCTGCACGCAGGAAGCCAAAATCTGCTCCGACGGCTCATATGTCGCAAGGGACCCCAACAACAACTGCGAATTCAAGCCATGCCCTGAAGAAACCACCTCAGAATGCAAAACTGTCACGCAGCCGAATGTTGTTGTTTCGACAGAGACGACAACAACAATGGGAGGGGGCGCCAGCACGACAACGGTTTATTCTGTCGGGGCCTGCTCTGCAAAAGCCCAGCCCACAATTTGCACCCAGGAATACGCGCCTGTCTGCGCGACAATAGAACAGTTCAATACTGACGGCGGTTACACAAAATACAAAAAGACTTTCAGCAACGCCTGCGCTGCATGCGCTGCATCCACAAAAACCGATTTGGTTGTAGAATACGTGAGTGGGAAATGCGAGGAGGAAACAGACAGCTCGTGCCCGCTCATTTCAACGCCATCCCCGGAATTCTGCCCGAACGGCACAATAGAACCCAAATACGGGGAAATAAACGGAAAAAAATGCATTGTCGGTTACGACTGCCAGGGCGGGTCTGAAGAGCCGGCTGACGAAATGCCTGTTTTCTATTATGCTTCGGCAGGCGGGCTGGCATACTCGGAAAAAACCCTTGAATTGTACAAAAGCGGGCTGATTTTGGAAACCACTTACCTGAACGGGCAGAGGTCAAAAAAGAAAGGCTACACAAGCAGCGAAAAGGCGGAAGAATTCCTGAAAAACCTTGACGCAAAAGGCTTTTTCGAGCTCCAATTGAGCGATACAAGCTGCTGCATCACGCTCGAAAATGGCACCATGCAGTGCGGCGCGGACATGCCGATACAAAAAATGTACGCCATTTCACCAAAGGAAAACAGTGTTGCTTGGTGCCTTCTGGCAAAAGAGCCGGAAGCAATAACTTACGCGCTCAAAATGATCGAAGAATGGAGGCAATTGCTTGAAGAAAGCAATTATGACACCGAGAAATGGGTTAAATTGGGCGAACCATTCAATCTTTCCCTCGGGGAAAAAGCAATAGTCAGCGAAACAGGCCTCACAGCAAAACTTGAAGGCATGGACGTCGAATCTTATACCGTAAAGCTTTCAGTCAGGGGCGCAACATACGGTTCTGACCAGTGGGTGAAAATAAAAGCAGGGGAAAGCGCAACCATCCTCGATCACACCATAACCTTGAACAGCGTCCTTTTCCCACAGTGCACGACCACGACAGACGGAACAGAAAACATGACACAATGCATCGGGGGAAAGCCTTACGCAAACCTGACAATAACAAAGGCGGAAACAGGCAATGCAATCACCGCATTCCTCGGCGACAAATTCGAAATTGGCAATGGTGACAGCGCAAAAATCCTTTCGCCTGAAAAGAAAGAACTGATGAAAATAATGCTCGAAGGCATCGATATGGCCGCAGACTGCCCGGTGCAGGAAAAATGCAAGGAAAGCGGGAAATGCATACAGATATGGTGCGACATGAGGGCAAGGGCAAAACTGCTTGTGAGCATTCCGGTCAGAGCCAACTGCATCGGGGAAACAAACTGCATAGGCGGGGAATACAAGGTCACGCCGATTGCAATCAGTGAAGGCGAAACCCAGAACATAGGCGAATACAAGATTTACTTCGCAGGCCTTAACGGGAACAACGCGGTCTTTGTGGTGAACAAAATCGAGGACGACATCGACTACATCAAGGTTGCGCTCGGCGAAGAATTCAAATTGGCAGACGGTCAGACCGCATTGATAATAGACAGGGACATCTTTGTCACTTTACAGCAATCGGTTGCAGCCTCTGAAGACGGTTATGCAATCGTTTCTGTCTGGAAGAAAGGCTGGGGCGTCGTGCCTTTGCCTTTGACTGAAGAGGCAAAGCAGAAAACCGACACCATAAAGGAAAATATGGCAACCGCCGGAGTGCAAAGCAGCACACAGGAAATGCCGGCTATAAGCGGCGGCTCAAGCGGCGCAGTGTTCTACAAGAAAACCTATGTGCTGAAGCTCGGCGAAAGCCTCAAGATTTACGAGATAAAGCTTTCACTGCTCGGCCTTGCCGGGGGCAGCGCCAAGTTCTTGGCTGAAGAACTGCCGTACAGCGACGACACAATCAATGTACAGGTAGGCGAACAATTCAAACTGAAGGAAAACATGAAGGCAAGGGTGCTTGAAGCGAACATGCTGATAGACATGCTCGGCATAGGCGAAGAAGACATTGCCTGCGCCGAAACAAGCAGCACCTGCACTTCGACGCCGACAGTCAAAATCGGCGTAAGCAATTACCTCTTTGAAAAGGGAAGCATGGGGACAACAGTAAGCAGCCAGCAGATTTCGGAAAACTCGAAAAGCTCAATCATCGAATCGAATTCAGGCAGTACGACTTCGGGAGGCCAAGCATCTGCAACTATGCCGGTTCCACTGGTTGCAGCCATAAGCGGTGCCACATCCGCAAGCCAGCCCCAGAAGGCTGAGCCGGTTGCGCCGATAGAGATTCCTATGCCGTTCCAGATATACAAATTGCAGGAAGGCCAGTCGGTCACAGTCGGCGACTTTGAAATCACAGCAAAGGCAATCTGGTCGGATTACGCCGAATTCATTGTGACCGAGAAAGGCACAGGCCTTGAATTCAAAATCTCAATCGCAAAAGGCTGGAATTTGTTCTCGATTCCAGGCGAGATAAAAACCATTGAAATGAGCAACTGCAGCCTTGGCGATTTCAGGCTCTTCGAATACAAGGAAGGCAAGTTCGAGAAAGCCAAAAAGGCCGAAGCAGGAAAGGCCTATTGGCTCTATAATCCAAAAGAAGCCTGCACCATAAAGGCAGAGCTCGTAGCGCCGACCTCATTGTTTGAACTGAAGCCGTTGCAAAAAGGATGGAATTTCGTGCCTGTGCTCAAGGACATGTTCGAAAAACAGATAGGGAAAATGGGCGACTGCAAACTGAAAGGCGCTTTCTTTTACGACACCGAAGGAACACAGTGGGTGAACGCGCTTGAGACAACGCTTGCAGCAGAACACCTTGGAAAAGCGCTTGCTGTTTACGCCGAAGACAAGTGCATCCTTGCAGGCACCGACACGCCCATTCCTGACATTCCTGAACTGCCAGCGCTCCCGGAGGTGGGGTAAATGAACTGGAAATTAATCGCAATAATCTTAATCGGCATGATTGCCATAACAGCGTTCAGCGGGTGCATGACAACAGGCGGCGGAACACCAACGCCTACGCCAACTCCGGCAGGCGGCGAAGCAGACTCAGGGAAAATCCCGATGCCGACAGACACAGGAGAAGAAGGGGCACCGCCTGAACTGCCGCTGTAAAGCAAGCGGCTTTTTCTTTTTTTATTTTTTCTTTTTCTTTTTTTCTTCTATTTTTCTTTTTCTGGCATGCCTGTCAAGGGCGTCGAATTTCAAGGCATGGCTGTGCATGTAAAGGAAAAGACCTGTTATTGCAGCAAAAGTAATGATTT
Source organism: Candidatus Iainarchaeum sp. (assembly GCA_026396995.1). GTDB lineage: Archaea > Iainarchaeota > Iainarchaeia > Iainarchaeales > DTGL01 > JAPLVS01. The sequence continues at coordinate 22,896 of JAPLVS010000012.1, read as the reverse complement.
TCAGGGCATCGCTGAGCGGCGGCTGGACGTCGGCGCCCGACTTTCTCAGGAGAACCAGCCAGCCCAAAAGCCAGTCGTTGTTAAGATTTGGGTCTGGGTCGAAATAAAGGTATATCGCGCCAGCAAGGACCAGGACATAAACGATTTCAATCATCAAAAGTGCAATTGTGAACGGGTTTTCCCTCGAGCGCCTGATTTTGGCCTGTGCTGTGTCTTTTATAAGGGACTGCACTTCGGCCTGCAGGCCGTAAACCTTGGCCTTCCTTTTCTTGGCGACAAAATTTATAGAGTAAAGGGCCAGCGCTATAAGGCACAGCATGATGTAAACAGATGGGTCCTGCGAAAAATCAATGGTGCGCTCTTTCCAGCCGATTTTAACTGCATCAAACAATTCGAAAGCGAAAAGCACCACGAGAAGGATTTGTATCGCAATAACCAGGAGCGCTCTCCTGCCAAGCTTTTCAGGCGCAGGCTTTGCCTTCATCGCCCTTGCGGTTTTCCAGTTAGGCATACAGCTATTACAAGGGGCATTCCAGTATAAATATTTTTTGCGGGGAATCCAGGGCCTGTTGGCGGGGGAAGAATTAAATTCTCTGGGCGGAATAATATATTGCATGAAATTTGAGGGCTACGCTCCGACCGCCATCTCGCTATTGGCGGCCAACCTGTTTACAATAGCCATTGCCGTGACACAGGGCTGGGGCCTGCTTCAATTGCTTTGGGTTTACTGGTTCCAGAGCGTCATAATCGGCGTGTTCAATTATCTGAGGATACTCAACCTCAAAGAGTTTTCAACCGATAATTTTGCCGAGTGAAGAAGAAATGTTTGCAGCATATTCACAGAATCGGCCCCCGAATAGACCTTTAAGTGACAATCCGCAGGGCTGGACTCCAACCCTGCCTTTAAGTGTCCTGCCCTGGATGCTGGTTTCGATTTTGGCATTCTTGGCAAACCACTATTATTCATATGTGTACTACAAAAACAAACCATCTAAGAAAAAGCACAACATCGGCACCATCTTCTTTTACCCTTACGCCAGGATTATCCCGATGCATTTTTTAATGGTCGGCGGCGCCATTTGGACCACGGGCCCTGAAGTGCAGAGTGTTATTTTGTTTCTTGTGCTGAAAACGTGCGCCGACCTGATAATGCACTACATTGAGCACCACGAAGGCTGGATTTGAGCAGGTTATTCCAGCCTTAACCCGAATTCCCTGTCGATTCTTTTCGCTGTTTCCTGCATCCTGCGGAAGACCCTGTCGATGTCTTCCTCGATTTCGGTGATAGTGCGGTAAACGCTCCTGGAGCGCGGCACATAATACCGGCCGTCCTTTAGGACAAGGCCCGCAGTGATTAAATTGTTCAAATGGTTTATCACGGAACCGCGGCTCATTTTGACCAGTGCCGCAAGGTCTGTAGAAGTGAGCCTTTTGCCCTTGTCATAGTTTTTAACAATCAGCCTGAAGATAGCGCTCGCTGTCTTTTCCTTGTCGATTTCCTCAAAAAAGCCGAGGGAACGGCAAAGGAAAGCGAATTCCTCCTCTGCATTCTGGGAGAACGGGGGCTCGATTTTCCGTATGGTAATCCTAAAAGAACGTGCTGGCATACAATAGAAGAGAGCGGAAAGGCATTAAAAGATTTTGATTAAAGAATCCCATAAATAATTAAATTTTTTAAACAGGTTTTTTTGTGGCTGAAAGGGCAATTGCAAGAGGCGCCGAAGCTGAAATCCTCGAATCAGGGCTGCGCGGGGCAAAGGCCATAGAAAAGCACAGGCTTGCAAAAGGCTACCGGTGCAGGGAACTGGACGAAAAAATAAGGCTTGAAAGGACAAGGCTTGAAGCCATGCTCCTGCACAGGGCGAAAAGCGCAGGGGTAAGGACGCCTTTGGTTCTTGCCGTTGACCAGGAAAAAAAATCGATTTTTATGGAATTCGTTGAAGGAAAAAATGCGAAATTCTCGGTGAAAGGGAACCTGAAATTGTGCAGGGAAATCGGAAAACAAATTGCAGCACTGCATTCCGCAGGAATAATCCACGGCGACCTCACGACAGACAACATTCTTGCCGCAGGGAAAGGCCGCATTGTATTCATTGACTTTGGCCTTGGCTTCAATTCGAACAAGGAAGAGGACAAGGCAGTCGACCTTATCAACCTGAAGAAAACCCTGCTCGCAGGCGATGCTTCCCTGAAAAAAGAATGGAAGGCGATACTGAAGGCATACGTTGCAGCAGGCGGCTGCAAGGGCATTGCAGGCAAGATTGAAGAGATTGAAAGGCGGGGAAGATATGCCTGAAAGGCAACAGCAAATATTAAGCCAAAGGCGGCAGATACCCGGATGAAGCACACGATTAGCATTCAAGAATTAGATCATAGTTCTTAAAGAATCAACCTGTAGCCGGCAAGCATCTTTGTTTTCTTGATTTTGAATTTGATCGCAAATTGAAAGGTCTTCTCTTCTTACAGCGATTTCAGTGTAGCATCCGTCTTTTACGTTTTGATCTTGGACTTGGTCGCAAATTGAAAGGTCTTGTTTGGCAACAGCAACTTTGACATAGCACCTATCTCTCTGATCCTGGAGCTTGTCACAAATTGAAAGGTCTTGTTTTTTTGAGGCAATATACCCATAACAGTCTCCTTTTTGGTATGGGTTTTGGATTTTGTCGCAGATTGAAAGGTCTTGTTCGGCGACAGCGACCGTGAAATAGCATTCATCTTTGACCACTTGGCGTTCGATTTTATCACAATCTGCAAATGTAGGAGGCAACTGGTTCAAATAAAAATAGCCAGCAATGACAAAGACCGCTATTAAAGCCAGAGCGCCTAGGAGATATTTTTTATTCAAATTCACAATTACACTTATATTCTTTGTTATATTTAAGGCTTTCATTCTCCAAGATGCCTGGCAGATCAAAGGTTTGCAAGGTCGACTGAACCCGGTGAAACCTATTTAAACCTTTCCTGGAAGGGTTTATTATCTTGTTAGGAGTTTTTCTTTTCCAGGCCGTTAGGTTGGAAAAGTGCTAAAAAAAATCAAAAAGTCTTTTGAAAAAGGTTTTTGGAATGGCTGAAGAAAACGAAGAAACCGCGGAAATCAAAGAGGTTGCGGAAACCGTGAAGAGCGAAAAGCCCGAAAAGCATTCGCGGAAGAAAAAGGCCTTTGACTGGGTTGAAATGAAGCCCGAAGAAATCATCGAGCTTATAAAAAAGCTTTCAAACGAGGGCGTGCCGAAGAGCGAAATCGGCATGATTTTGAGGGACCAGCACGGCATTCCGGAAGTAAGGGCGATTACAGGCAAAACTGTTTCTGACATCCTCAAAGAACAGGGAACCAGGGAAGAAATTCCCGAAGACTTAATGAACCTTATCAGGAGAAGCGTCACCATAAAGGAGCACATGGGCCCAAACCCCAAGGACATGACGGCAAAAAGGGGTTACCAGATGACTGTTTCAAAGATAAGGAAACTTGTCGAATACTACAAGAAAAAAGGGTTGCTGCCCGGGGAATGGAATTTCACAGAGGAAAAGGCAAAGCTTTTGGTGAAATGAATGAAATACTCAATAACGCTTGAATATTGCGGGAAAAAAACCGAGGAATGCGGCGACGCTCCCTCAGGCCTTGTTCTCGCTGCAGGCGACAGGATGATTGAAAACGCATTGAAGGAATGTGAGTGAAATGGCTACAGTGCAGAAAACAGTCGACAAATGGAAAAAGAAAAAATGGTTCGAACTGGTAGCGCCCAAAATATTCGAAAACAGGGTGATAGGCGAAACGCCTGCAGAAAAAGGGAAGGCAGTTGTCGGCAGGACAGTCTGGGTCACCGTGGACGAGCTCACAGGCCAGAGGAAATTAAGGCACATTGCGGTGCAGTTCAAGGTAACAGAAGTCAAGGAATCCAAGGCGTTCACTGAAGCGGTCGGCTTCGAGGTAAACCAGTCGTACATAAGGAGAATGATAAGGAGAAGGATTACAAAGATTGAAACAGTGACAACCGACACCACAAAGGACGGCAAGAAGGCCAGGGTGAAAGTGATTGCGATTTCAAGCAGGAAGCTGGAAAAAAGGAAGGAAAAGGAGATAAGGAAAGGCATAATCGAAACCGTGGCTTCGGACATCCAGAAAAAAACCTTCGACCAGCTTGTCCAGGAACTGATTTTCGGGATTACAACCGCAAAAATCATAAAAAGGACAAAGGACATCGACAGGCTCAGGAAAATAGAAATATCCAAAACCAGAATCCTGGAAGGTAAATAAGAATGGACCAGATGGCCAACGCCCTAGTCCTCCTATTAGCGCTTTCTATTTTTTCCATTGTCTCTTTCAGGAAAAGGCTCCTTGACAGGGACGGCATACTCATAGCGGCCATTGTCGGCATAACAATCTACCTGATGGGCGGCCTCGAATGCTTTTTTTTGATTGTGTTCTTTTTTGTCGCCGCTGAAATTGCAACCAAATTCGGCAGGTCACAGTCCAAAAACCAGCACGAGGAAAGGACCACCGGAAACATCATCGGCAACAGCGCCGCCGCCATACTCGCCCTGTACTTTGCCTCGCCTTTCGGGTATTATGCCGCGGTATCGGCCGCGCTTGCGGACACGCTTTCCTCTGAAATAGGCATGCTTTCCAAAAAAAAGCCGAGGCTTGTCACCACCTTAAAGGAAGTGGAGCACGGCACTGACGGCGGAATAACGCCTTTGGGCTGCTATGCCGCGCTGTTCGGCGCGGCAATGATCGGAATATTCCATTTCCTCAAATTCCAGGAACCAGCCATTGCATTGGTGATAATACTCGGCGGATTTTTTGGCTCGATAGCGGATTCAGTGTTCGGGGCGGCATTCGAACTGAAAAAAATGCTGAACAACGCACAGGTGAATTTTTTGGGTTCGGCGTCAGGCACAACAATCGCAATCCTCCTGAAAAGCCTGCTCCGCTAGGCATTTCCGCTTAAAAGGAAATATTTAAAGCAGGAAAAGCCTATAATTTAACAGCCAAACCGGTGACTTCATGAAGAAAGCGACAATCATTTTTGTTTTGCTCTTAGCCCTGCTTGCGTTCTTGGGCGGCTGCACCGAAAATCCGGCTGAAATGAAAGCGGAATTCGAAGTGCACGAATGGGGCGTCATGGCAGGCTGCAGCGAATCAGGGCAGTTCCTGCTGACTTCAAGGCCTGAACAGGCAATGCTTGTAAAACAGCCGGTAATATACATTCACTCAAAAGACCTGAACGAATTCGATTTGCGGGTGAACTTTATAGCAGGCGCGCCTACAATGACCTACCCTTCAACCGCAATGACCGAAGATTCGGCCGAATGGAAAAAAGTGAAGGTGCTCCAAAACTGCCTGAAAGCGGAAGAAAACGCCCCACTTACAAAGGGCTTTGAGCCTGTGCCGCTCGAATCAATAATACCGGTTCTGAACGATGTGGATTCCGCCTGCCTGCAGTTCGAAGGGACAGAGGCAAGGTTTTTGTTTTATGAAGGCGAAATGCCTTTTGAAAACAAAATTTCAGCCAAATACAACACCGCGACAGGAAAAGCAACAGTGAAAAACAATGCAGGGTATGCGGTTTACGATTTGGCGGTCGCCGTGAGCAAGGAAAACAGCAAAGCCATGGCGCCAACTTCCTTCAGCGCCCTCACAGGCTCGATCGGAGAGCTGAAAGCAGGCGAGGAAAAAGAGCTGGCGCTGAAGGAGAATGCGGAATTCCTGGACCTGAAGCAGCAGATGATGGCCGCAGGATTCACTGAAAAGGAATCCGAATCATTCGGCGCGCTCTGGCAGGAAAGCTTCTTTTTCCCGAAAAACTACGGGAAATTCGCAAGGCTCTCCTACAGGCTGCCGGCCGAAGAAATCGACAAAAGGATTTCACTGGAATTCAGCCCTGAACCGAAGAAAACACTTAGGGCATTATGGGTTTTGTTCGATTTGCCTGCAACAGCCGAAGAGAAAAAAACAATTGAAAAAGGATGCACTGAAAACGCTGACTGCGGATGGGTGAGCACAAACTGCTGCCCTGAAACAGCCGGAGCGCAATGGGAGTGCATCAATGCCGCACAATCAGGCTTGAAATGCCTGCCTGATACTATTTGCCCGCAGGTAATGATGCCAAAGCCTGAAACAGGATGCAGTTGCAAAAACAACACTTGCACAGAGGAAAAGAAGGCGGCACAGCCTGAATCGCCTGCCTGCGGCCTTGAAACAACTGAAGGCCAGGTTTCATTTTCATGGACGCCTGCAAGCCCGGAAAAGCATATAATAAGGGTAAGCAGGCGCGGGACGCCTGACTTTATTGCAATCGAAGCCGAGGAAACAATGAGCGGGCAATTCAGGCCTGGCGAACCGCTCGGGGACGGCGAATACTACTGGCAGGTAAGCCCTGACGACCAAAACCTCTGGTCAAAGGAATGCAGCCTTACAATCGCAAGAAATGAAATAACATGCGAAGACATAAGGGCGGAAATGGAAAAATGCTGGATTGAAAATTCTGGAACGATTGCTGACGGCTACTCCGAATACTGCGGCGACCTTTTAGGATACGAAAACAACTGCACGGAAAAAGCGCTGCAGGATTTGGCTGGAACAGACGGCCGCTTCACGCTTGACTTTTACCGCCAATGCAACCGCCTTGCCATTTACTACAACCGCTCGGAAAACCTTTCGCCGGCGGCAAAATACTATAATAAAATTGTAGCGGAGTGTTACGGATGAAAAAAACGCTTTGGTTAACGACAATGCTTTTTGCAATACTGCTGTTCTCGACGGTGCTGGCGGCTGGCGCCCCGACAGCAAATTTCACTTACAGCGGCACAGACAACGGCTCTTTCACGCTTGACGCGAGTTCAAGCACTTTCCCGAATGGAAGAACCAATGTCACGGATGCCTTTACTTGGGTGATTTTAGACCAATCGGTTCCTGGTTCCTGCCACCACTATACGAGCTGGTGGAGCCCGAAAGTCACTGGTTCGCCTGTTGTAAACAGCTTTTGGTGTTATGATGTCCCGTCAAGCGGAACACTCGAAGTTGATGTCCAGATAACACTCACGGTAAAAGACTCGGCCGGCCTGACCGCCTCCATCACAAAAACCGTGCACGTCAAAAAAGTCTGCACCAGCTGCACATGCGTCAAAAAAACCTGTTCTGAAATGGGCTGGAGCTGCGGAACAGGAACAGAAACAAACTGCAATAAAACTATTTCCTGTGGGACCTGCCCTTCGGGGCAGACATGCTCGAATCACCAGTGCGTTGCCTGCGCCCCGTACACTTGCGCAAACATGGGCTGGAGCTGCGGTTCCGGAACTGAAACAAACTGCAGCAGTTATATCTCATGCGGGTCCTGCTCTTCGGGCTATACATGCACAAACCATTCCTGCGTTCCAAGCTGCACAGCCTCAACCTGCTCTGGGAACAACTGGGATTGCGGCACAGGGGACAACGGATGCGGAGGAACACTCTCATGCGGAACATGCCCGTCAGGCTATACCTGCACAAATCACCAGTGCATAAGCAACTGCACCCCATCAACATGTTCTGGAATGGGGTGGAGCTGCGGATCAGGAACAGACTCCTGTGGTAACACACTTAACTGCGGATCGTGCACATCAGGATACTCTTGCTCGAACCACCAGTGCATAAGCAACTGCACCCCCTCGACTTGTTCAAGCAACGGATGGGGCTGCGGCTCTGGAGACAACGGGTGCGGAGGAACACTCTCATGCGGAACATGCCCGTCAGGCTATACCTGCTCGAACCACCAGTGCCAGTGCAGCCCGAAAACATGCTCGCAAATGGGGTGGAGCTGCGGAACAGGAACAGAAACAAACTGCAACACCGCAATTTCCTGCGGGAACTGCGCTTCAGGGCAAACATGCGATACTGCAACCCGCAAGTGCAATCCTGTCTGCGTGCCGAAAACCTGCCCCGGAATGGGGTGGCAGTGTGGTTCAGGCACAGAAACAAACTGCAACACTTATCTTTCCTGCCCAAATTGCACAGGCTATTCCGAGTGCACAGGCCACCAGTGCATCTGCACGCCGAAAACATGCGGTGACATGGGCTGGGAATGCGGAAGCGGAACAGAAAACAAATGCGGCACCTCGCTCACCTGCCCTGCCTGCCCCGCCGGAAAAACATGCAATAACTCCACCCACAAATGCGAATGCCTGCCGAAGACATGCACGCAAATGGGGTGGGACTGCGGGACAGGCACAGAAACAAACTGCGGCACAAGCATCAACTGCGGAACCTGCACTGCCGGAACCTGCATAAGCAACAAATGCTGCACTCCAAAAACCTGCACTGAAATGGGCTGGGAATGCGGAACAGGAACAGAAACAGGATGCAATACTACAATTTCATGCGGGAACAGCGGGGGCTGCACTGGAACAGCAGTCTGCATCAGCCACGATTGCTGCACTCCAAAAACATGCGCTGACTTTCCAGGGCAATGCGGCTCCATTTCGGACGGCTGCGGAGGAACAATTAACTGCAACAGCAACTGCACCGGCTCAGAAGTATGCATCAGCGGCACGTGCTGCGCCCCGAAAACATGCGCACAGCTCGGATTCGACTGTGGCACTGTAACCGAAGGTAGCTGCGGCACAACACTCAACTGCGGAACCTGCACTGCCGGAAAATGCATTAGCAACAAATGCAACAAGGCGCCGAAAGTGTCCTTTACAGCTGACCCTTTGGAAGGCTTCGTCCCGCTCACTGTCGGATTCAAATCCACTTCGACCGACAAAGAAGGCGACACCCTGCAATACTGGTGGGACTTCAACACTGCAGACGGCATTGCGGTCGACATCCAGCTGAAGGAAGTGACGCATGTTTATGCGATGCCTGGAACAGTCACCGTAAGGCTTACAGTGAAAGACCCATACAACGACCCTGTTTCAGCTGAAAAAACACTGAATGCAAAAGAACTCGCGGCAATTTCTGCTTTCACCGCAACCAACCCGAAAAACAAAAGCGAAGCCGCCGAAATAACGATTGCCTGCAACAGGGGCATAGCGAACGTGAAAATCGAATACCTTGACAAGGACGGCGCCCCGGTGCTGTTGCCGGACAACATGCCTTGCGGCCAGACGCCGGCCAAAAAAACAAAAATATTCCCTGATTCAGGCATTTACCTTGTCAGGGCAGCCATTACGAGCGAGGCATGCGGGAACTGCCCGAAAACAACAAACATTGCGGTCGGAACTGAAACACCGGCATTGTTCACGCCGGAAATCCACCCAGGGCTGGTGGCACTGATAGCGATTGCAGTGCTGGCAATAGCGCAGAAGAAAAGCGGGAATAAAAAAAGCGCTCAAGGAAGGCATGGGAAACTGAAATGAAAAAATTTTATTTTGCTGTTATTTTGCTGGCAGGGCTGATTACAATAACGGCTTTCAGCGGCTGCACGCAGCCGGCAGGGGGCGGCACGCCTACACCGACGCCAGCCATAACTCCAACGCCTACGCCAGCGCCTTCGGCAACCCCTGTCCCGCAAGAGCAAATCGCGGTCAAAACCGACAAGGAAGAATACTGGGCAGGCGAAGAAATCAAGGCCTGGCTCGAATACAGCGGGAAGGTTTATTCCACCGACCCTTCAGTAAACCCGAATTGGTCGGTGCAGAAATTGGAACAGGGTGAATGGAAGGACATGACGGTAGGCGAGCTCGCGTTTGTCGGCACTGAAATCGGACTGCCTGAGTGCAAGGACGTGAATTTCACGGTGATAAAAGAATGCCCTCCGCAAATTTTTCTCGAACAGGAACTGCCGCGATGGGCGGCAATTGAAGGCAAAATGGAATTTGCTTGGAACCAATCGCTTGTATTGCAGTCAAAAACCTTCAAGTGCAAGGAGATAAAGCGCATCGGGGAGAGAATCGTTTCGGAGAAGATTGCGGAAAGGGACTGCGCAGTGCTGGTGCAGGCGCCTTCCGGAAAATACAAAATCCGCTTCGAGTATGCATTGCAGATAAACGAGAAAGAACCGACCGAAACACCTGCGGAATTAAAGTTTGCGGAAAAAGAGATAACGATTAGGGTGCCGCTCTCGATTCAAACAGACAAACTCGAATATGCCGAAGGAGAAACCGTAAAGCTGAGCGCATCGGCTGAAAAGGAATTCTACAATTTGCTCGGAGCAACACTCCTCAAAAAATTCGGGGAAAGCTGGGTATATGCCTGGGGGGACTGCCACTCGGAGCACGATTGCGGTGAAAGCCTGCCCTGCGAAGACTTCTTGGATGTGGTTCAGCTAGTAGGCCCACCCTGCAAAAAAATCGAATCCGGCCTGTTTTCGGCATGGGACCAGGGCTTATGCATTTCAAGGACTCCGTACTGCAAGTGGAAAACTGTCGCGAAAAAGGGCGCAGTGCCTGTGTGCAATATGGACCTCAAATCAGGCGCAGGAACCTATGTGTTTTCGCTTTTATATTTTACTGACAGCCATTGCCAGGGAACCTCGCAAACGATCGAATCCAACGAATTCACAATAAAGGCGCCTGCGGACATCATTGCATCCTGCGAAAAGGAAAAAAAGGATGCGGAAGTGATAATGGCAGACCCAGAATGCGTTGGCAAGGCCAGCAGGTGCATGCACAACTGGGAGGACGCCTATTATTATGATTCGCGGCTTGTTGAAAAGGCAATGGTGCCTGTAAACAACCTTTACCTTTACATACCGGAAATCCTCAAAACAGCGGTTGTGGGCGAACACAGCACAAACGCGTGCTCCTGCCTCAGGCCCTCGGTTTACAAAGTGCTGGCCGAAGGCCGCCTGATGGAAACCGACTGCGAAAGCGCCCTTTCCTTCATGAGGGATTACAATGCGGCATGCAGCGGCTGCCTGCAAAAATGGCGGACAGGGAGCTGAATCGGCATAGAGCGGAGGGGATTGAATGAAAAAAATAGCCCGGATAATTCTGTTGGCCGGATTGGTTTTCTTTTTGAGCGGCTGCAGCCAACCGATGACCTGCGAACAATACGCGGATTATGTTCAGCAGGAAATCGGAAAACTGGACAAAACCTGCAGTACAGCGCAGGACTGCGGCATGGGCCTCTCCTATATGTGCAGGCCGTTCTGCGTGAACAAGGACGTGAATATGCTCGAATTCCATTCTAGCCTGCCGGTAAAAATGCCTGGGCTTTGCCCATTGTATGAGTGCAAGAAGCCTGAAATGGAATGCACCTGCCAGAACAATGCCTGCATGTTGGTGCCCTCAGAAGGCAAAGAATGCGAAACAGACGCAGACTGCCCGGAGAATTCAGTTTCGCAATGCTTATCTCATTGCGATAACGGAAAATGCATAGAAGAAAGCTGCGATGCTATTGGAAGGAAATGCCAGGCCAATGCCGAGTGCATTGGAAAGCACAGCGAATGCCCTAAAACCGATTGCACTGAACCTGAAATCGCTTGTGAAAACGGCGTGTGCTCCTGTACTTGCCCCAAACCCCAAATCAAAACCGACAAGACGGAATACGCGCAGGGCGAAACAATCAGGGCCGAAGTGGAAGCAAGTGCCGATGGCAGGGAATATTTTTACGACTCCACAAGATACCCGTCTTCAAGCGACGGGAATAACCCGAAAATCTGGATTGAAATGCTGGAAAACGGGAGGTGGGCAAGAGTGTTGAAAGGCTGCGCTCTCACGTGCGGCGACATTGATTGCAACACCGGTTGGCCGGTGCCCTGCGAGGAACTCGGGCCTCCCGGATGCTCAAAACTCGGGAAATACTCATGGAACTGGGACATGAAAACCTGCGACAAAGTCAACGGCAAGGCCGACGGAAATGCCTGCCAGTACATCGAAGAATACGGTGCAAAGCCAGGCACATACAGGCTGTCCTTGTATATTTCCGCCAGTTCCTCCTGCAATGAAGGCATGACCGCCCATTCAAACGAGTTCACGATAAGGCAGGCATAAGCAAAGGCAAAGCTGCAGCTTCAGGATTGAAGTGTTATTTCCCCGCTTGAAAGGCTCTGCTTGAATCCTGTGCCGAACGAGTATCCCATCTGGCCCAGCATTGAAAGGAGCGATTTTTCAGAATTGAATTTTTTAAGGGAAGGGTTTTCTATGCCTGTGAGTTCGCCGAGCTTTTTGACTGCATCTTCTTTGGTGCCTGTCGCATCAATGAGGCCGTAGGAGAGAGCCTGCTTTCCGCTCATAACCCTGCCGTCAAAGATTTCATCCATTTTCGAACTGTTCAGTTTGGTTCCCCTGAATTCAAGGACATCATCCCTGAAGCCCTGCCAGGCCTGGTCGACAATCGACTGCATTATTGCGCGCTCTTCCCCGCTTAGTTCAGAGAACGGGTCGCCCATCCCCTTGTTTTCGCCCTTGCTGAAGGAATCCGCGCCTATGCCGATTTTATCCCTCAAATCCGCAAGGTTGAGCCTTATGGAAATAACGCCAAGCGAGCCTGTGAGGGAATCAGGGTCGGCGATAATGAAGTCGCATGCAGAGGCTGCATAGTATGCGCCGCTTGCCCCGATATCCCTGATCAATGCGACCTTCGGCTTTTTTGCTTCCCTGAGCGCTTTTACAATTTCCTTTGAAGCGACAACAGAGCCGCCGCCGGAATTTATTTCAAGAAGAATGCCGGAAATCGAAGGGTCGGAGTCGGCTTTGCTTATGAGTTCGGCTGTCTCTTCGGCAGTAGAGTTCGCGGAAAGAAGCCCTGAATCATTCGAAATATCGCCTTTGAGCTCAATCAGGGCAGCCTGCCCGCCTGAAAAAAGTGCCATGTCAGTGCCGAAACCTGCAAAAAGCAAAGAAAGGACCACGGCAAGGCCTAGCAGGAGCAGGATGCACGCAGCAACCACAACCAAAACAGTGCTCGCTTTCATGGATTTCACAGACCAACGGATTCAACATATTTAAAATAGAATAACACCATATAAAATAAAAACAATTTTTAATTGAACGGTGGCATTGGTGGAACTGCTGGAGACGGCCATAATAGTGGCATTATACCTTGTTCCTTTATACATAACCAATGCGAGTGCGCTCCTTTTCGGGGGAAAGCACCCCCTTGATTTCGGCAAAAAGCTTTTCGGGCAGCCTGTTTTCGGAAAAGGCAAATCAATCGAGGGGACCTTTGCCGGCTTTGCAGTTGGCATGGCGTCAGTTTTAATGCTGGATTTTTTTTTCAGGCAGCAAACCCTGCTCGTGCATGAAAACTTCCTTTTGTTCGGCGCACTGCTTTGCGCCGGAGCGCTCTCAGGCGACATTGCCGCCTCTTTTGTGAAGAGGCGTTTCGGCATGGAGAAGGGCCGGCCTGTATTGCTCCTTGACCAGCTTGACTTTATTGCCGGCGGCCTTGCGTTTACAGCATGGATGAGGATTCCTTCAATCGAGGAAGCCGTGATTATCGTGGTTTTGACGCTTGCAATGCACAGACTTGCCAATTATGCGGCCTTCAAGTGCAAAATAAAAAGCGTGCCATGGTAGGCCGGGGGAATCGGATGGACAGGAAAAGCGCTTTGTTTCTGGCAAAATTTTTCGTGATTTTCAGCGTGCTGTACTGCATTCTCTGGTTTGCGGAAATCCAGCCCCTGAACGAATGGATTGCAGGAATAGAGTCTTGGGCGCTTTCAATTGAAAGGAACGGCAGCACACTGGCGGCAGGGGATTCTAATTTCACAATAACAAATTACTGCACAGGGCTTGTCTCGGCCTCAATCCTTGCAGCGATTGTTTTTTCACTCAGGAAGCCGCCATTGGAACAGAAAATCCGGATTTTTATGCTTGGGGCGGCGGCATTGTTTTTCATAAACCTCGGCCGGGTTTATTTTGTGCTCCTGGCCGGAATCGCTTTCGGCGGCAATACAGCCGAAACCCTGCACACTATTTCCTGGTTTGTGATGTCTGGCTTCATCATCCTGCTGTGGTATTACCTTACAAAAAGGCTGGCCAAGATAAAAGAGTTCTCGGAGCTGCTTTGAGCGGTTTCCTGTTTGATTGGCACAATCAGTATTCGCCCATCAGGCCATCTGCAAGAATAAGGTTTTCGGCTTTTGCTGGGCTCAGTATTCGCCCATCAGGTATCTGGCTATTTCGCCGTAGGCTGGCCTTGTTATCATGGTGCCTACAAGCACGCCGATTACGACCGCTATTGCAAACCCGACGAGCTTTACCATTGCCCCGCCGAAGATTATGAGTGGCACCATTGTCGCAAGCATTGTGGCGGCTGCAGCAATGACCATGAAAAAGGCGCGCTTGATTCTCCTTGCAACCGAGGTCTGCTCTTCCTCTGTGCCGCCCTTGAGGAGCTCATCGGTGATTATTATCTGGTCGTTGACGCCTGTGCCGATTGCGGCAATTACCCCGGCAATGGCAGCAATGTCGATGCTCTGGCCGAGCGCTGAAGTGAAGGCGGTCGTGCAGAACGCTTCGACTATTGCTGTGAAAATGATTGCCATTGAGAGTTTTACCTGCTTGTACCTGAAAAAGATTATCAGTGAAACAGCGATTAGCGCCAGGAAGCCCATGATTGCCGCGTCAACCAAAAATTCCCTTCCCTGCGTGGGTGAAGTCCAGAAATGGCTTATGCTTTCAACCGAGACAGGCAGCGAGCCGGAATTCAATAAAATTTTTGTTTCATTCCTTTCCGCTTTCGCCATTTCCAGGGCTTTTGAAAGGACAGGGTCTGATTCAGCGCCTGTGATTATAAGGTCCTGGACTGCCTTTGAATCTTCAGGCCTTTCCACATAAGGCTTGTTCCCTGTGAGTTCCGGGTTCAGTCTTACAATTGATTTCAGGCCTGTGGCAGTGTAAAGCCAGGGCGTTTCCGCATTCAATGCAGCCACTTCCCTTACAGTGAAACCGAGCGAGGCTATCTCTTTCTTGAGCTCTTCAGGCAAATCCGCCTGCACTATTGCTGTTTTGTTTCCGGCTGCGAACTCTTTTTTAAGGCTGGAAATTTGCTCTGCGGAAAAAGCGTTGTCTGAGACCGCAAAATACTTTGTCCCGCTGTTCAGGATAATGTCCTGGATGCCGGTGTTCTGCGGTATTTTTTGGGCGCCGTTCAGGAAAATGCTTTTGTCCTCGTCAAAGCGCCCCTGTGAAAGCACAAGCACGGATTTTTTCGGCCTGTCCATATAGAAATACGTGAGGGCGCAGTCATATTCTGCTTTTTCAAAGCTTACAAGGCTGCACTTGTGGAAGGATAAGTCGCGGAACCTTTCTGCGGCATCCATTTTGAGCATGAAGGGAAGCCGCCACTCATAGGCCTCCTTGCTTGCCTGCGAAAACTGGAGCACTCCGCCGCCCTGGTCCACGTTGATTATCCCATCGCCTGTGAACATCACGTTGCCGTCGATTACGACCTCAAAATTGCCCTGCTTTTTGATAAGCGATTCTATCCTCAGGATGTCATCCTCTTTTGTTTCGGGCACTATGACAAAAACAAACTGTTTCTGGGCGCCGTAAACCCTTATGTCTTTCAGGCCGCTCCAGTTGAGCCTGCTCTCTATTACCTGTATTACAGGCTCCATGTCGTTCACGTCTTCAGACAAATGGACCTGGAAAAGCGTGCCGCCCTGGAAATCTATGCCGAAATCTATTCCCTTGAACGCGATAAGGCCTGCAGCCAGCAATATGCCTGCAAAGAGGACCCAGATGCGCCAGCTTTTCAAAAGGTTAGCCATCCAATCACTTTCCTGCCTTCTTCTTCGCAATTCTTTCCAGGTGCCACATCAGCAGCGGTGCATTCATAAACCACGTGAAAATGATGTCGCCGATAAGGCCGCAGAACAAAACCGCGGAAATGCTGAACATTGTATCGATGTTCCAGAACCACGAACACACAAGCATGACAATCAGGGCGCCCAATGCCGTGCCGGTCATGGTGAGCCCTGTGATGAAGCAGTCCGCGGCATTGTCTGTCATGTTCCTGAACTTGCGCTTTGTGAGCCTCGCGGTAAGCATTATGTCGGTGTCAATCGAATAACCTATCAGCATCAAAAGCGAGGAAATCGATGCAAGCGAAAAGCTTATGTGGAAAATCGCCATTCCCGCGAGGCCGGCAAGCATGTCGAATACCATGCAGGTGATTACCAGCGCGCTCGGCACAAACGCCCTGAAACTAACAAACACAACAATGATTATCAGGATTATCGCCATCAGGAAAATAAGCTGGGCCGTAGACCAGAACATCTGCCCGAGCGCAGGCGAAATCTCGGTTCTTGTGAAACCGCCTTCCTTTATGTTTTCCTGCCCTATTTTTGAAACCAAGAGCGCCTGCAATTGGCTGTCGAATTTTGCAGCAGCGGAATCATAAAATTCCGAAGCAAACTCAATGCATGAGGAAGCGCTGTCAAAAGAGGTTTTTTCAGGTTCAAGGAATGCCTTCAGGGAGCCGATTGCGGACTGGCAGGAAGCCATTGCCTGGGCTTCGTTGCCTGCAACCGATGATTTGGCGCTTTCCAATAAGGTTTTTGCAGATTCAAGGGCGCGGTTCGCGCCGTACTGGACCTGCACTCCGCCCTGGAAAGGAATGACTTTCAGGTCTGTAAGCTGAAACTGCGACCTTACCGCGCTTTCGATAGCAGAGGCGTCGACCTGCGTTTTTGAGCCGACAACCACAAGCGTGCCGCCCTTGAGGTCAATGCCCTGCTCTATTCCCGGAAACACGAAAGCCAGGAAAAGGCATATGAGGACAACCGCTGCCGGAATCACCAGATAGCGCTTGTAGGATTTCTCGCCGTAAATCCTGACCGCCAAATCCATTATCTTCAAAAGAACACCTTAAACAAACAACTTTAGGCAGAACATCTTTGAAATGCACGCTAAAACAAAAGGAAAAGCAATTAAGGACATTCAACCAAAAACAATTATAAAAACGTGCTAAAAAACAATTAAAAACCCTTGCAGTAGGGCAATCGGTGCCTTGGATGAAAAAAATAATAAGCCTTGAAAAGCCTGAAAAACTTGTCGAAACAGCGCTTGACAGGGCTGCCGGCAGGACCTCGGGCTTGGGCGACAGGGAGTTTCTTGCGGAGAAAAAAATAACCACGTTCTCGAATTACCTGCTTGAAAGCATAGACAAGGCGATAAGGGCCACCCCCACAAGGGAAAGCATGAGCGCCTTCCATTTCGAGCTCGTAAAAACGCTTGAAAGCGAGGAAAAAATAACCACTATACGAAACCATTTCCTTACTGTCAGGAGGCTTCTCGCTTACAGGCGAAGGGATGCGATAAAAACCACGCGCGCAAGCAAGGTCGGGAGCGCAAAAATATTCAGGGAACTTATAGGGAGAAGCGCTTCGATAATGAAAAGCCTTGGAACAACGATAAAAGAATTCAATTCACTGCAAAAAAATCTTAAAGAGCTGCCAAGCATTGACGCCAAACTTAAAACGCTGGTGCTTGCCGGTTATCCCAATGTCGGCAAGACGACAATCCTGAAAAGGCTGACAGGCTCGAAGCCTGAAATCGCGGCATACCCTTTCACCACAAAAAAACTGAATGTGGGTTACTTCGAGCAGAAATTCATGAAAATACAGGTGATTGACACGCCTGGGCTGCTTGACAGGCCGCCGAGGGAAAGAAACTCAATCGAAAGGAAGGCAGCGCTGGCATTGGGCCTGCTGCCTGGCATTATCGGCTTTGTAGCGGACTGCGCTGAGCAGGCCTGCGGGCTCGAACAGCAAAAAGGGCTCTTTGCGGCGCTGGAAAAAGAATTCGCGAAAAAGGAATTTTTGGTTTTTTTAAACAAGCTTGACATTTCCTCAGAAGAGCAGAAAAAACGCGCAAAAGAACTCTTTGCCGGAAAAAACGCTGTGGAATTCCCTGAAGAAAAAGCCCAGGAGATAAGAGAAATGCTCTGGACCATACTTTACAGGGAAGAAAAGAGGAAAGCGCTGGAAGAAAAAGGCTGGGAAAACTAGGGCAGGGAGCGGGAAGAAGCGCTTGCACCGGCCTCCGGGAAACCCCGCTTTAGCTTTAAATTTGTTAGCTTTAAATTTGTTTTCTTTTACTATCAGTATACTGTAACTGTTTCGGCGTGCCCCCAAAGCCGCGATGGCGGGAGGGGCTGCCGTAAAAATGAACAGAGAGGGGAGAAAATGCTGAAAGAAGCGAAAGAAGAATTCGATGAAGCGGTCGAAATAATGGAAGAAGTCATGGACGACCGCTCTGTCCCGAAAAACATCAGGAAGGCAGTAAGCGACGCAAAGGACAAAATCTGCAAGGAAGCCCCGAGCGGGGTCGATTTTTCGAACGCAATATACCTTCTTGACGACATAAGCAACGACATCAACATTCCCTCGCACACGCGCACAAGCATCTGGACAATGATAAGCAGGCTTGAGGGCGCGAAGGAAAAACTGAAGGAATAGGGGAAAAATTGGGGCAGGAAAGCGTGAGGGAAAAGGAAATCCTCGGTTTTGTAGGCGAAAAACGGGCATTCATCGGCAACGAGGCGCTCCAAATCCTCGCGGCAAGGGAAGACTGGAAGGAAATAATAGAGGAGTGCATCAAGGAAAACGAATTTTTCATAAAGCCGGAGAGCGTTGAAAAGAAAATCGTGAGGACAAAGATAGGCCTTGTGGAAAAGGAAGAGCACGAACAGCCGGCCGGGCACCAGCCTGAAGAAAAATCCGGCGGAGAAACAGCGGATTCTGATTTGCATTACCGCATCATGAGCGAATACGATGTCACAAACCAGAGCTTTTCACAGGGCACAGTGCAGGATTTCATCAACTTGTTCCAGGACAAATACCTCACCCTGCGGAAAATGGTCCAATTGCACCATTCACTTTCACCGAGGCCGATAAGCAGGCTGAAGGCAATGCCGAAAAAAGAGCAGTTCGATTTGATAGGCATGGTTGCAAGGAAATGGCAGACAAAAAACGGCCACACTGCAATAGAGCTCGAGGACATGGAAAAATCCTGCATTGCAGTGATTTCAAAAAACGAAAGGTCGCTCGAGCCTGCAAGGGAAAAGCTCATGCTTGACGACGTTATAGGAGTGAGAGTGGAAAAAATAAGCGATGAAATGGTTATCGTGAAGGAATTGTTCTGGGCCGACATGCCGCAGCGGAAAATGAAAAGAAGCAAACACGATGTGAGGGTCGCAAGCATTTCGGACATGCACGTTGGCAGCAGGCTTTTTTTGGAAACCCCATTCCACAAATTCATCGAATGGATTAACGGGGAAATAGGCGACGAAAAGGAAAAACAGGAAATAAAAAAAATAAAATATCTCATGGTTACAGGCGACAACGTTGACGGGATTGGAATTTACCCGAACCAGTTCAATGAACTCAGCATAAAAAACATTTTCGAGCAGTACGCGAAATTTTCAGACCTTATACTGCAGATTCCGAAGGACATCCAGATATTTATAATACCGGGCCAGCACGATGCGGTGAGATGGGCCGACCCGCAGCCCGCAATCCCGGAAAGGGTTGCGCCCAAACTCTATGAAGCCGAAAACGTGCATTTGATGGGCTCGCCGAGCTGGGTCGAAATCGAAGGATTCAAAACATTGCTCTACCATGGTTCGGGCCTTCACACGCTTTTTTCGAATGTTTCCGGCTTATCATATCTCGAGCCGCAGTACGCAATCGTGGAATTGCTCAAGAAAAGGGATTTGATGCCCGCATATGGCATAGGCCACACTTATGTGCCTGAAAAAAAAGACTACATGCTTGTAAGGGAAGAGCCGGACCTTGTTTTCATAGGGGACCTGCACCATTCAGGATACACATGCTACCGCGGCACAATGATAATAGACAACAGCACATGGCAGGGCCGCACGGACTACCAGGTGAGATTAGGCCATATTCCAACCCCAGGCATTGTGCCTGTGATAAACCTGAAAACAGGGAATATAATCGAAAAGCAGTTTATTGAAAGCGAGCCGGAGAAAGAATAAAGGTGTTTTGATGAGAAACATTGCAGCATCCCCCGAAGTGCAGAAATATTTTTCAGGCCTTGAAAAAAAGGTTTCCGAACAGGTGGGGATTGCCTCAGAGGCAAAGGGGAAAGGCTTTGACATAAGCACTTCAATAGAGACAGTGCCTGTGGCAGACCTGGCTGACCGCGCTGAGACAATCATAGGCCCGAAAGGCATTGCAAAAAGATACCGCGAACTGATCGGAAAAGCCGAGGGCGACAACAAGAGAATCAAGGTCATTTTCACGCTTTTCGAGGAAATCATCGCGCAAAAATGGTGCTCTATCCCCGACGACTCGAAAAGGATAGAGCAGGCAATCAAGACAGCGCTTGTGCTGAACACAGAGGGCGTTGTTGTAGCGCCGATTGACGGCGTGCCGAAAGTCATTATTTCAAAAAACCCGGACGGCAGCCCCTATGTCGACATTTATTACGCCGGCCCCATAAGGGCAGCCGGCGGAACCTCCCAGGTATTGCCGCTCATCCTCGGGGATTACGCAAGGAAACTCATGGGCCTGGACCGTTACAGGCCCACAAAAGATGAAGTGGAAAGGTACGTTGAGGAAACCCAGATATATGAAGGGATTGTGAGCAGACAGTACAGGATAACAGAAGAAGAAGTGAGAAAAATCGAGGAAGGCTGCCCTGTATGCATCAACGGCGAACCCACCGAAGAACGCGAAGTTTCAGTGCACAGGGATTTGGACAGAATCCCACACAACAGGGTGCGCGGCGGAATGTGCCTTGTGATAAGCGAAGGCATTGCGCTCAAGGCAAGAAAAATACTAAAATTTGCGCAAATGCTCAGCCTGGACTGGTCCTGGCTTGAGCAGATAATAAAGCACGGCAAGGAAAAAGGCGAAAGCCTTGAGCCGAAAGACAAATATCTGGAGGGAATTGCAGCAGGCAGGCCTATTTTCTCCTATCCTTCGCGCTTCGGCGGATTCAGGCTGAGGTATGCCAGGACAAGGGCAATGGGCATAATGTGCAAGGCAGTGCACCCTGCGACAATGAAAATCCTTGACGATTTCATTGCAATAGGCACCCAGATAAAAGTCGAGCGGCCCGGAAAGGCAGGCGGCATAAGCGCATGCGATTCGATTGAAGGCCCGATTGTTTTGCTGAAAGACGGCGAAGTGAAACAATTGTATTCTGCAGGGGAAGCCGAGCAGATAATCCCGAGGCTTGACAAAATATTATTCCTCGGGGACCTTGCAGTGGCATATGGGGATTTTAAGTACAGCGCGCACAAGCTCATGCCTGCCGGCTATAACGAGGAATGGTGGGCGCTGGAATTAAAGGAAGCGTCCAAAGGCAAAAAAACCGCAGGCATCGATCTGGAGAAAGCCGCAAAAAATCCCTTGTCAGTGAACTGCCATGAAGCGCTTGAACTCTCAAGGGAATTAAACATTCCGTTGCATCCGGCATTCACGCAATATTATTCCACACTTTCCCGGGAAGAGGCAATTTTCCTGATTAAAGAATGCGCCAAAGCCGAAAAAAAAGAAGAGAACTGGAAAATAACAGAAGCGCTCCTTGAAATGGACCCTAAACTAAAATCCTTGCTTGAAAAAATCGGTCTGGAGCACACAGTGCAGGGGAAAAAAATAATGGTCAATGAAAAACACGCCGAGGCGTTCCTTGCGGTTTTCGGCGCACTGAACGAAAAAAAACCTGCACTTGAAGGGGAAGATGCAATTGCAATACTGAGGAAAGCGAGCGGCCTGCGGCTCAGGGACAAGGGCGGTTCTTTCATCGGGGTGAGGATGGGAAGGCCTGAAGCGTCAACGCCGAGGAAAATGAAGGGCAACCCGCACATGCTTTTCCCGATAGGCAACTACGGCGGCAGCACAAGGAGCCTCAACAAGGCAATGGCGCTCTCCGAGCAGGGCGACGGAATAGAAATAGAGGTGAGCGCCTTCAAGTGCAGGAAATGCAATTCGATTGTGCCTTTCGCGCGCTGCCCGGAATGCGGGGGGAGGGCGGAAAAGGTCAACGCATGCCAGAAATGCGGCACAATGCTCAAAACAGAAAAATGCCCGAAATGCGGCTCGCCTGCAAAAGCCTTCAGCAAAAGGAAGGAAAAAATCGAAGTGCTCGTGAAAAACGAAGCCGACAGGATGGGCATAAAAATCCCTGAGCTCGTGAAAGGCGTAAGGGGCATGATAAATGCGGAAAAAATCGCGGAACCAATAGGGAAAGGACTGCTCAGGGCGAGACAGGACCTGCACATTTTCAGGGACGGCACGATAAGATACGAGCTGATAAACAACCCGCTCACCCACTTCAAGCCTGCGGAAATCGACACAGGCATCGAAAAACTGAAGGAATTAGGATACGAACAAGACATCTTTGGAAAACCGCTCACAGAAAAAACGCAGGTGCTCGAACTGTTCCCGCAGGACCTCATACTGCACGAGGACACAGGCGAATTTTTCGTGAAAGTGAGCAGGTTTTTGGACGAAGAGCTTGAAAAATTTTACGGCATGGACCGACATTTCAATGCAAAAACAAGGCATGATTTGGTGGGAGAACTTGCGCTCGGGCTTGCGCCGCACACTTCCGCGGCAATAATCGGCCGCATACTGGGATTCACAAAGGCACGCGCATGCTTTGCCCACCCCTATTTCCACCAGACCAAGAGAAGGAATGCTGACGGCGACCAGGATTCGGTCATGCTGCTGCTTGACGGCCTGCTGAATTTTTCGCAGAGCTATCTCCCTTCCTCGCGCGGCGGCAGGATGGACGCGCCGCTCGTGTTCACCGTATCCCTTATACCCGAGGAAATCGACACAGAAGTGTACGAAATGGAAACCTGCAGCGAATACCCTCTCGACTTATACATAAAAGCGCTTGAGTTCGCGCCACCGGAAATAAAAGGCATCGAAACAGTGCAGGACAGGCTCGGGAAAGCAAGCCAGTATTCAGGCTTCTCTTTCACTCATAAAACAACGGATTTCGCCGAAGGCCCCTCAATGTCAAGATACGTGCAATTGCAGTCGATGG
>JAPLVS010000040.1 GCA_026396995.1 Candidatus Iainarchaeum sp. | reverse complement strand
GATTCCGGCACAGGCATAGCCACAATTGAATGCGTTTTCAAATATTCGAACGGAAAACTGGCTTACTCTGAAACAAGGACGGTGCCGCTCGCGGACCTGGATTCCTACGGCGTCGAAGGCGCTTTCTTCCAGGCAACCCCGGATGGAGCGGTACAGGCAGTCCAAAATTCGATTGCAACAATGCAGGAAATCTCGGACCGTATTGATGCCGGATTAAGCTTTTCTGATTATGAAAAGATATTGCCCCCCGAAATGAGATTAGTTGAAGAACCAAACAAGCCAGGGCAAAAGCGGATGGACTGCATAGAATACGTGAAGACTAAAATAGGGATTGATGTTGAAGACACAGCGAATTTAAATAAAACAGAGAACCCGGAACCGGGAAAAACTGCAGTAATCTATAGCACCAGCAATGATCCAAACCCGAGCGCCAACCCATTCTGGGTGGACCACACCGGAATTTACCTGGGAAAAGATGCCGAAGGCAGGATATGGGTAAGGTCGAAATGGGGCTATAATGGGCCTGTTTTCGACCACCTTATAGACTTTGTGCCGCCCGAATACGGAACGGCTGTTGGCTTTTATACATCCAATGCAGGGCAGGCCTCTCCCAGTGCCCAGCCAGAAGTCACTGGCAAGCCAATCCAGGCTACCCTTCAGGCAGACCAGCTTGTCGCGGTCCATATGACGGATTACTTTCCGGACAACGGGATTATAAGGACCAACGGAAATAGCACTTCATCAACGAGTCGGCAAACAATCCATTTCTCTTTGAATGGAGCCTCGTTTATTGAAGTTAGCGGCGGGGACTGGACGAACAAGAGGTTTGCAATACTCGTCCCTTTTGAAGATTTGCAAGACAGAGTTATTTCCTTTTGGGCTAGGGACACCATTATATTCGGAAATTTTGAGCTTCCGGAATCTGCAGTAATCATCGGCAGGGAAGAGGATTTGGCCGGAAAGAATCCAGGCGAAGCATCCGTGAAGGCTATTAAGGAAGAAGAATGGCCGAGAAATGAAGGGTTTAAACTAAATCTTGTGTATGTGCCTGAAGTGGTCCGTTCGATGGGATATACTCCAGCCGGGCTAAGCAGGAACGTGGATAAGCGCGTTGTGGTTGATGATAAATATATGTATCTTGAGCGCCATTCTTGGGAATATGTTAACTCCGAAACCCCTATCCTCAAAGAAGGTTCAAGCATTGACTTGCGTTATAGCGAGGCGCACTGGGATAGCGCATTCGAGGAACTTGCCCAGCGCCTGGGCCTGTCCACATTGCATCATGAATCAACCCTACCTGGCAAGCTGGAAGCTTTTCTATCTGATGCACAGGTATATTTTCTTGGGGACTTCATTGGCCCCAGCTTGTTGTACGGAAGCTATGGCATAGTGGTCCTGGATGTTCGGCCCCAATCAATGATTGATACGATTGCCAGCTTAACAATACTCATATATAAGGAACAATTCTATAAGGGGGATGAACAAAAACAGGCAGTGTTCAACATCAGGACGCTCTCCGAAGACGTCATATCCCGCATGGAGCGAAAATACAATATCAAGCTGGACCCGCAGCTCAGACAGGAATTCGACAATCTCCCGAAATATGAAACCGGCCAAACCTCGCCCTAACTCAAAGAGCCACTTCTTCCAGCGCCTTTTCCACGTGCTCCGCTTTCACTATCCTGCTTGCGTCCTCTTCAGCTTTCAGGCCTGCGAGTTTCAGCAATTGCACTGCAAAACGCACGTCGCCTTTTTCAAAGGCTTTTTCCGCGACCAAGTCCAGCGCCTTTTTTTCCCAGGCATCCTCGTAAAAGGCGTATTTCCTGCGCTCCCTCACAATGCCGTCCATTTCATCACGCGAATACTGCCTGAAAGCGATTTCTTTCGCCAGAAGCCTTGATTTTATCCTTTCATCGAGCGTTGCAAGGAAGCCGCCGCGGTTCGAGATAAGCATTATGGATTTCACCTTGAATTCCTCGAGGGCGGAATACAAAAAGCCCTGTTCTTTCGCGCGGTCAATTTCGTCAAAGCACACGGCAACAGAAGTGCTTCCTGTCCTTTCGATGATTTTCCCAAGCAGCACTGAATCGCTGGCATCAGCCGGCTTCTGGATTTTCAGCTGCGAGCAGATTTCCTCGAACACTTCCCTTCCGGTTGGATGCGTCCAGCAATTCACGTAAAAAACAAAAGCATTGCTTTCCTCTGAAAAATCCGAAAGCACTTTTTTCACAGCATGCGTTTTCCCTATGCCTGTCTTCCCTGTTATGAGCAGGTTGCGCCCGCTTTTTCCCTCCAGCAACTGGGAAATTGAGGCTGCTATTTCCTTTATTTCGCTTTCCCTGAACGGCATCAGCGGCGGAATGAAATCAGTGTCGAGCGCTTCGGGATTCGAAAAAAGGGATTCCTCTTCACCCAAAGGCGAAAGCTTTTCTGCATTCATGCTGTTTTCCCCGGTATTTTTGCTTTCGGCCTGCAAAGCGCCGAAAACCTTTCCGCATCCTGGCTTGTTCCGTCGCCTGCTTCCCCGCCATAATGCATTGGGATTGCGATTTCAGGGCAGATTATTCCAACGGCTTTGGCTGCCTCTTCGGCAGACATCGTGTAAGTGCCGTCCACCGGGAGGAACGCAACATCCACTTTCCCTTTGAGTTCTTTCATTTCCGGTATCAGATCGGTGTCGCCTGCGAGATAAAAGCGGATTCCTGCGGTTTCGAAGAGAAGGCCGATGCCTGCGCCTTTCGGGTGGAACGGCTTGCCGATATTGTACGAAGGGAAAGCCGAAATTTTCACGCCTTTGATTTCAACTGACTGCCCTGCCTTCAGCACAGTGGTTTTCCATTGCTTTAGTTTGGGTGCGGCAAGCTGGCTGCAGATTATTTCTGTTGCAGGGGAAGCTATTTTTGCGATGTCCGCAGGCGAGCAGTGGTCATAATGTTCATGCGTTACAAGTATCAGGTCGGCGTTCCCTTTTGTGGAAATCTGGAACGGGTCTGTGTAAATTGTTGTGCCTCTGGCTTTTATTTTGAAGCAGTCGTGGCCAAGCCATTCTATTGACGCATCCTTATAATCCATTCCAACCAGATATAAGAGCCTTTAAATTCTTAAAAATGTTTCCAGGAGGCATTTTTGGCTTTTCCAAAGGTATTTAAATGCAAAAAGCGTTGTAATTTGCGTTAATCGGCTCTTTTGGAGGTTGTTTCATGAGAAAGTTTGTTTTGATTGGATTTTTACTGCTGTTTGCAGGAGTGCTGTTCTGGGTGGGCTGCATCACCACCACTACAGACAGGCGGCGTAAGGGATGGAACAAGTCCCCCTTACGGGTTGGGCGTCGCGATATTCGCGCTGTTGCATCTAACGGGTGAGTTTCCGTACGTGTATTGCTCACGAATGAAGGCGCTTATCTCAGGATGGAGATTCCATTTCTACAAACAGGCGATCGGTTCCACCTGGGTCCTTTTCACACGACTCAGCTCCTTG
>JAPLVS010000051.1 GCA_026396995.1 Candidatus Iainarchaeum sp. | reverse complement strand
AAAGCAGTGGAAGAAACCGATATTTCAAGCCTTGAATCAGAGGACGAGCTGGACATGGAAAAGGAAGCCATTGCCGAAAAATGGGCTGCATTCCTTACAAACCTTTTGTTCCATCCAGAAGAATTCGCCCCGAAAAAATAGCGCTTATTTTTCCTTTTTCTGGCCTTTTTTTCCACCCTTCTTTTTTTCCTTATCCATTTCCCTTGCCTTTGAGGCTGCGCCCATATAGGACAATTTTTCCTTTAATTCCAGGTTTTCTTTTTCCTTTCTCTGCGCGATGTCCCTGAACTGCATTATCAGCTCCTCTTTTTCCTCTAGCTCGTTCTGGAGCCTTTCAATGGATTTTTTGGTGTCCGCAACAGCCGACTCCCTTGCTGCGGCCTTGCCTTCCTCGAACCTCATTATTTCCCTCGAATATGTCGCGCGCAACTGCAATACCTCGTTTTCCACATCAAGCAAAGTCTTTTTCGCAAAATCCCGATCCTTCTTCAAAAGCATTGTCAATTCCGAGGATTTTTCCGAGAAATCGGAATACAATTTTTCTATTTCCTCCATTTTGTCGGCCAATTCCAAAAAAGACATCTGCAGCCCTGAAACAGTGCTCTTGAAATTGCCCAAAAGCATCCCGAATGACGCCCTTTCCCTTTCGAATGCATTGCCTGCCTTCTGCAACTCGTGCTCGAGCTCTGCCGCGCTTTCCTCGTGCGCGAACCCCAGGACAGCGTGCTTTCTAACGCTGTCAAACCTCAAATGCAATTCCTGCAGTTCCCTTTCCTTTTGCTCTAGAAGGCTCACCAATTCGTTTTTCTCGGCTGCCTTCCCTTTTTCTTCCTCTGAAGGCATTGCCTTCTGGAGGTGCAGTGAAACCCTTTCGAGAAGGAACCTTGCCTTCATCAAATGCGATAAAAGGCTTTGCTGGAGCGAAGCGAACAGTTCCGGATGCTCTTCTTTCATCTGCAGCTGGATTTCCTTTATGCCTGAAGATTCCTTCCTGTCTTCAAGTTCGATGTTTTTTTCAAGCACTCCTTCGAGTTTCTTGAATTCGCTTATGATGAATTCGAATTCGAGTTCCTCGTTTTCCTTGAGGTAATAGTGGAGGTCTTCCATGCTTTTGCGGATGCCTGTGAGCATGTCAAGGCATTGCTCGGCCTGCTTCAGGAAGCCCATTCTCGAAAGGCCGCCCCAGTTCACGTCCCTGAGCCTTACCTGCAGTGCAGAAACCCTGTCTGTTGCAGAATCCAGCACCCTGCCTGCAAGCTCTGCATTCCCTGGCTCCATCCTTTCCTCGGCCATCGCAAAAAACCGATATAAATAGGCGATTAAAATATATATGGCTTTCGCATGAGGCGGCCAAGGCAGGGCGAAAGCTGCGGCATATGGAAACCATTAAATATCCCTGAAGACGATATATGTGCATGAAACCGCATTTCCTGGTTTTGGCGTCCGTGCTATTCTTGGCAGCGAATGCTGGCGCAGACCTCATCACCCCAATCCCGATATTGTCACCAGGCCTTTCCTTTTTTATTCACCCTGTTTTCATGGCTGTTGCAATGGTGCTTAATTTTATTGTCAATTTCCTCGTGTTCCGCTATCTTTGCTCAAAACATATCGAAAAGGATTACTCGAAAAAAACAGGGAAAAAATTCCTTGCGGCAATTTTGCTGATAACCATCGCAGGGGCTTTCGCTGACATCGGGGCTCTCCTGCCGGTTCTGGTTTTTCCGCTGGCCTTTATCCTCTACCCTGTTTTTGGGTTCGCCCTGATTTTCTGCTTCGACTGGCTTATCTGCACAAAATACCTGAAAATCGAAAAGCCGAAAGCGAAAAGCATTGCAACCTGGATGGGCATATCTACAAACCCGTTTATCCTGCTTTTTGTCGGTGGCATTCTTGGGATTTTCATATCGGCAATATTTTTCAATCCTATTCCGTCAAAAACAGCCTCCATGGTTATGAGTGCATCCGACACATTGAAGGAGGCATACCAGGACCAGTATCTGCTGGTGGCGACCCGGCAGAGCTTCGCATCCGCCAATGGCATGGCGATTACACGGAAGGAAATCATCGAGAAGGCCGGCATCGGCATAAGCGAAAACCAGCTTTGCCTGAGCCTCGGGGAGTATAGCGACAGCAACTCTGCTTTTGAAAGTGGCACCTCGTTTATCCGCTATAAGCAAGGCGGCCTGAGGAATGCAACGTTTTCTGTTTTATGCGTTCCAGGAGAAGAAATGCTTTCCCAGATCGGCGAAGACGGCTCTTACCCAAAAATAAAGGACGGGTGGGCTGAAAACTGCGAATGCGTCCAAGACCCGGCTTTGCAAGAACAGACCTGTTGCCTTGTAATGCTGAAATATGCGACGTAAAGCTGAGGCAAATGATTAAATACGTGGAAAGCCTATTTATTGGCATGAAAGTGGACAGGCTTTGGGTTGCGTGGATTGTTTTATTGGTTTTTGTTTTTGCTGTGATGCTGGTTTCCGGTGTGACCGGAAACTATTACTTGTATAATCTGCCTTTTTTGGCATGGTTTTTCCCGATTGCATTCGCCCTGCTTTCCCTCCTTTCCGTGCTGCACGTTAAAAAGACTTGGGCTGCCTGGCTGTTCTCGGTAATATTTTTTTTGTTCGTGTTTTCCGCATTTAACTCCTATGATTTTTCTTCTTTTGTGCGGGATTTGGACTTTTCGCTCGGATATTATTACCACCCGGCGTTTGGCCAAACCATCGGCATTTTTTCGGCTCTTTTTTCAGCAGTCCAAGTCATTTTTTTCCCCCTGCTGTTCTTTATTGCAAGGAAGCGCTCTTGGCCGGCCGGCCTTCAGACTCTGCTTATGATTAACGCCTTTTTGTTCGCATTGTCGGCTTACTGGGGCTTTTTAGGCGGATTTGGCGTTATAGAATCGAATTATTACAGCCTTGAATCGGAGTTAATCCCGCCATCCCCCTACTATCTTTTTTTAGGGGAAGCCGCGAGTTTTTCCATTTTGTGCTTTTTGCTTAATGCGGTAATCCTGCTTTTCATCGCTTTAGCGGCAGTATTCCTTGAAAAGATGGCATTGTTGAAAGAAAAAAACCTGGTTTATTGCCTGGCGATTTCCATTGCAGTGCTTTATTTTGCAGGATGCATGCTTATGGCGTCTTTTGTCTTGGAGGGAAACCGCTCCATGCTGACCTACAATTTCAGCGAAAAATGTTCGGCAGAAGTATACCAGCGGTGGACGCCTGAATACGCCGAGCAAATGAAGGCGCTGAATTCGGAAAGCGTAAACCAGGAATTGGACAGTTATGTGTCAGGCGAATACAGGTATCTGGACGAATTCGGGCATGAATCAGCAATCCTTGACAAGGAATATGTAAGGGCCGGGCTGATGAAAAGCCAGCTCGAAAGCCAGCGCCGGAGGGAATTCTACGACTGCTTTTATGAGCTTAAGGCAAAAACCGATTTCGGGCCTGCAGACCTTGTTTTCCCGCTGATGTTCCTCCCGACAGGCCTAGCATGCCTTGTTTTCTCAAGGAAAGTCTTCACGAAAAAGAAATATGCGAACGAAGCCCTCGAAAAAGGCTTCATGTTTGCCGGCATAACCCTGTTGTACTATGGCATCCTGTTGATCGCCGCTGGATCATATTATAGCGGTCTTGCCCTGCTGTCAGCCATCCCTTTGGCGCTGCTTGCAGCCCACTGGCTGGGCTGGCGCCCTTCGTTCCTCAAGAAAAAGCAGCCCAAAGCCAAATCCTGAATACATTTTTATTCCTTGGCTTGCATTGTTCCATTACTTGATGCGCCAAGGCGGTTTTTGTGAAGGTCTTCGAAGAAAAAGGAATCTGCATTGAAGGAACGCACTTCAAGGTGGACCCAAGCTCCTGCGAAGGCACCAAGGCAGCGGTGATATCCCACGCGCACTCGGACCACGTGAATTTCAACCAGAACACAGAAGTGTACTGCTCGAAGGAAACGCTTTCCCTGATTGAAACAAACTATAAAAAAGTCGGAAAGCCGCACGCAATGAAATTCGGGGAAAAAAAGCGCTTCGATTCATTCGAATTTTCGCTGCATAATTCGGGGCACATCCTCGGCTCTTCACAGGTGCTCCTTGAAGGCGACCAGACAATCGCAATCACCTCTGATTTCAAGATGCAGGACTCGCTTGTGGCAAAAAAAGCCGAACCATTGAAATGCGACACGCTTGTGATGGAGGCAACCTTTGGCCTTCCCGAATTCAAGTTTTCTGAAAGGGCGCAAGTGTATGATGAAATGGCGCAATGGTGCAAGAAGGAAATCGGGAAAGGCAAAATGGTCGTGCTCGCAGGCTATTCCATCGGCAAATCCCAGGAGCTCACGGCTTTCAGCAACCATTACCTGAAAACAGCGCCGATAGTCCACGAAAAAATCTACGAAAACAACAAGGTTTACGAATCCCACGGCGTGAAGCTTGGCGAATTCCTGAAACTGGACCACAACCTTTCGGAAAGCAGCGTTCTCATCATGCCGCCTTCGCTCTGCAACCAGCATCTCCTGCAGGCACTCGAGTTTTCCACAAAAAAAGAGATTGCGAGCGCGATGGCGACAGGCTGGAAGTACCGCAACCATTTCGACCGCATCTTCAACCTCTCAGACCACTCTTCTTTCGACCAGCTCCTGTCCTACGTGAAAGCCGCTGGGCCGAAGCAGGTGCTCACAATGCACGGCTACAGCGCGGAATTCGCGCGCGCAATAAAAAGAAAATTGGGAATTCCTGCAAGGCCGCTTTCAAGCGATGAAGCGACGCAGAGATGTTTGGCTGAGTTTGATTGAAGTTATCTGGGTTTGTATCTTCGCAGTTTTGGTGTTTTTCCCTGTTCCAACAGTTTTGTGTCCTTTCTGTGGATTCTTTTCATTCTGGCCATTGTAATTGGCATGCTTAACCCAAGCTTGACAAAAATACGCAGCTTGTTTTTCCTGTAAAGGTTATAAAGGGCTTTTGTCATTTTTATTCCAGAATCGGCTTCAGGCCCTAATTGGATGAGTTCATATCCCCCCAAATCTTTTTTCCAAAGCCAGACTGCGCTTAAAGGAATACGCCCTGTAAAAGTTTTTGGAAGTTCCGGGTACGTGGCGGTAATGATTACTGTACTCGAGTTTGGCTGCCATAGGACTCCGTGAACTTCCAGGCCTTTTTTCTCAAGCGTTCTCCTTAAGGCGCCTGTATCCACTTTGCCTTCGGGCCTGGCTATTTCTTTTGGAAGTATATCCCAATACTTGCAGTAGGTATCCATCAAATAGTGCGGGGCTTGTCGACCCTCCGGAGTTCGAATCGTAATGCAAGGCCCGGCAAACTCCCGTTCTTCCAGTAGTGCGGTGAATGACGCTTTAGCCCCTTCAACCACAACCGCCCTGGTTTTTACCCTTTTGACCTTTGTTTCTCCCGGCAAGCTTTCACTCCGCTAGTAATTATGGCTTGCAAGGTATTTATTCCTTACCGCACCAGGGCAGTGGGGCTTGGCTGTTTCAGGCAGGGGGTTTAGGGGAAGCGCACCCTCAAGGCTGTTAAAAGCGGTTTTTTGCCTGAATTTAAAGGGCATTGGGTGCGCGTTTACCTGGACTCTAACGTGTTCATTTCCTTAATTGACAGGGAAATTGGAAAGGGTTCGAGGGGGCTTTTTGTGGAAGCGGAGCAGTTCTTGGAGCGCGTGAAGGAATCCGGAAGCGTTTTGGTTTTGTCAAAACTGTTTTTTGCAGAAATTTATCACCACAACTTAATGAGCAAAGAAAGTGTTTTGGGCTATTTGCAAGGCCAAGGGGTCAAAATTGAAATACTGCCTCCAGAAACCAAATTTTTTCTTGATAAGGCAATCTTGGCCGAACTGCACTATGCCGATGCGCTTCATGCCGCCGTGGCATTGGCTTCAAAATGCGACTGCATTGTGACTTTCAACATTAAGGACTTTGAAAAAGTAAAGCCAAGAATCGCTGTTTTTGAACCTGCGGAATTCTAAAAATCGATTCCGTTTTCTTTTGCATACTGCCTTGCAAACCTGTCGCGCTCTTCCCTTGTCGGCAATCCGCCCTTGTAACCGCGCTTCCTGGCCTCGGCAGCCAGCTTTTCCGCGCCCTTGCGGATCGATTTCAGGCTCTCGCTCATCTGCGTGGTTTCCGCCAGGTTTTTTCTGATAGAGTCTTTCAAAAACTCGCTTCTCGAAGAATAAAGCCCTGAAGAGGCCACAACTGCATCGATCGCCTTAACGCACGAATCCTGCACTTCAACAGACAGCATCTTCACAAAAAACACCCAAACCCTATGTTAATAACTGGTTAATAAGGGATTTTTAAGGCTTGCGGAAGGATGTTTTCCCCTACCTTGCCAGCATATGGCATTCCTTTTTATTCTGTTCAATGCCTTTTCGGATTATGCAAAATGTTTTCATTTTCCACGGCACTTTAGGGCATCCTGGCGAGAACTGGTTTCCATGGCTGAAAGGAGAACTGGAAAGGCTCGACTGCAAAGTGATTGTGCCGCAGTTTCCGACGCCTGAAAACCAGACTCCTGAAACATGGTTCAAGGCACTGAAGCAATATGAGAATTTCCTTGGCGCTGAAACAATCCTTATAGGCCACAGCCTTGGCGGAACCTTCCTTTTGCGCGTGCTGGAAAAATATCCTGCAAAGGCGGCATTCCTTGTGTCGGCTTCTGCAGGAATCCTTCCAATCAAGTTCATCGAAGGCGACACGCCTTTCCTGGAAGGCGGCTTCGACTGGCAAAAAATCAGGAGCAATTGCAAAAAATTCTGCGTGTTCCATGCAGACAAGGACGAGTTGGTTTCACCTGAAAACGGCGAACTGGTCGCAAAAAGCCTAGGCACAAAAGCCATTGTCGTAAAAGGCGCAGGCCATTTCAATGCAAGGGCAGGATACACAAAATTCGAATTATTGCTGGGAAAGATTAAAGAAGAACTTTAACCTTGGCGGATCCATTTAACTATCGTTTTTGCGAGTTCTTTTTCTTTGCCTTTGAACCAGTGGTTGGTGTTTTGGATTAGTTTGGTGTCGCAGTCTGTCATTGTCCTTTTTAGGATTTCGAGCTTTTCCCCTGGCTTTTCCTGGTATTCCGTGTTTGCGCCGAAAACCGCAAGGGCCGGGCAGTTTATTGCCCTGATTTCAGCCAGTTTTCCGGAAAAACGGAACAGCCTTCCTTCAATGTATTCAGGGTCAGACATGCTCATGAATTTTTCAGCACTGAGCATTACTCCAAAAGGCACCCAGGCAGGCATCGGCTCCTTTCCTTTCCTGCTTTTTACCATCTTTTTGGCAATGCCAAGGGCTTCCCTGTATCTTTTGCCAAGGAATCTTTCAGTGATGGAAGGGTCGTCGGTCGGCTCGAGGAAAACAAGGCCTTTCACGCTCTTATCTTTTGTTTTATGCAAGTAGAATGCGATTTTCTGGCAGCCTGTGCTGTGGCCTTCCAATATGATTCTGTTGAAGCCTTTAGAGCGCAGGAACTTTATTGCACCGCCGATGTCCTTGGTGCAGTCAGTGAATTTTTCAAGGCTGCCTCCGATTTTCACGAATTCCCTTTTTCCGTTTTTTTCTTTCAGGAATTCCTGGACATGGCCTGCACCCCTTGTGTTAAAGGAAAGGAATGCAAGCCCGTGATTTACCGCTTCGCTTGCAATGAACTCGATGAAAGCGTTTTCGTAGAAATTGCCTGTCCAGCCGTGCACGTGGATAAGCGCGGTATTGCTTTTTTTGCATGGCCTGAAAAGAAGGCCGTGCAGTTCGAGGCTGTCGCTTGTTTTAATCCTGGCGAGTTCAATCAAGGCTTCCTGCATGACCGATTCTTCCAGCAAAAGGGATAAATGGTTTTTTATGGTAGAATAACTGCGGGGTGTTGGCTTATGGCAGAGAATATAGAGACAACTTCTGTTGTATGGAAGCAGATTGCAGACCAGTGGAGTGTTTGTTTTACGCCCCCAAGCCGCATTTCCCCAGGCGAAGTTGAGCAATACAGGGAATGGCTGAAAGAACTGAATCCTGCCCGCAAACCACTCAAGGCGCTTGTCCTTGGGGCCACGCCCGAACTCAGGGATGCCCTCTGCGAGGCAGGTTATAAAACCACGATAATCGACATAAACCTTGAAATGATTCTTGCAATGAATTCATTGCTGAAATCGAAGAATCCGGGAGAAATCATTGTCCGCGCCAACTGGCTTGACAATCCATTGCAGTCAGGCTATTTTGATGTTGTTTTGGGCGATGCAGTATTGCCGAACATCCCTTTCACCGAAAGGGAAAAGCTTTTGTCTGAAGCAAGCAGGCTCCTGAAGCCAGGCGGCGTGTTCCTTACAAGGGCTTTCAATGTCCCGCGCAAAAACACGTTCAAAAATATGGATGAGCTTCTCGCCCATTTTTCCGCAAAAGAGCCGACCTATCGGACTTCGCTTGAACTGGTCCTTGAGCTCCAGATTCTGGCTTATGACCAGAAAGACCATTTGGGCAGTTTCCTCAAGGCAAAGCAATTGCTTGAAAAAATCCACGCGGAGAAAGGCTTTGATTCAGGAAGCGAAAAACTGGATAAAACTCTCGGAATGGTCTGGGATTTCTGGTGCAATAAGTTCGTGGGCAAGGTTTTCATTTACGTTTACAGGGACGAAGAAGAAAAAGAATACAAGAAATTCTTTGAAATCAAGGAATCCTTCGAATCAAAAGACAACGAGTACTCGAAAATCACGCCGATGTATGTGCTGAAAAAGAAAAGCCGGTAAATCAGCCTCATTTTTGGTGCTTCACTTTCGGTGTCACCCTTATTTTTTTCCTGTACCGGTCCACGAGTTCAGGCAAAAGCGTTTCTATTCTTTTCAGGCTGGTGTTTTCGATGAAGGAGGCAAGGATGGCGTCCGGGACGACTTTCTGGGCTTCCTGCATAAGCTTCCTGAATGCTTTTGACATAACTGTTTTTTCAATATTGGCGCTGGCGATTCTTGTCATTTCGATGTAACCCTCGTTTTTGGCGATGTCGGAGTTTAGTTTTTTTATAATCCATTCAATTTCCCTGTTTTTGGGCATTGCCCCTGCTTTTGCAAGGTTTTCCCTGTCCCGGGCAATCCTTTTTGCGTATATCCTCAAATCGCCTTCCGTTGCCCGCTTCAAATAGTATTCGACATTTTCCGGGAACAGCGGGTCTTTCCCTGTCCTTGCGTATGCTGCCATTTCGTCCCTGAGGCTTAATTCAGTGTCCCTTACAATGCTTGAGTGCGACTTTTTCAGCCTCATTGAGAAGATTTCCTGGAAATGGTGCCTTTTCTCGTGGTCGCGTGTGCTTGCCTCAACATCCCCATTTTCGAGGAGCGAGAGGGAAACAGTGTCCTTCAATTTCAGCCTGCTGAACTCGGAATCTTCTGAAAAATAAATCCCTTCATGGTCCGAATCCAAAAACCCTTTTCTTGCCAAAACTTCGCGGTTTGCAGGGCTGATGGCAAGATGGATGTCGCACGAAGTGCAGGAAACCTTTATCCCGCCGTCGGCAGGCTTTACCCCGAAAACCCGCTCAAAAAATCTGGGCGGGTCCTTTACTGCCTCTTTTTCACAGCTCCTGACAATGGCCCAGGAAGTGTTCAGCCCTTTTGCGCCTTTCAATAGCTTTTCCCTTGCCTCCGGAGTCAGCTCTTTGTTTTTTTTGATAATCTTTATGGCAACATTGCTCGGCTTTTCTCTGGTTCCAGAGAGCGCATTGAAAAGTTCTTCTTTTGCCTCCAGGAAGGGAATCATGCCCGCGACCTGCAGGTGGGCCATTCTGGTCCTCTGTTCAAGCCTTACGCGCCTTCTCGCAGGGCTTCCGGCGCCCATGCGGTGTGTATGCGATGGCGGAATGAACTTCATTAACCGCTTGGCCATATGATATTATTGCTATGGTCAAAATAAATAGTTTTTGAAAAAGGCTTTTCCTATTTGGCCCTCGGCCTTTCCTTTTTCCAGCTCTTCAAGAAAGCCCTTACAGGCCTTACTACTTTTGTGCGCAGTTTGAGGTATTGCTTTTGCCGTTTGATTGAGGCAATGTTTGCAAGCCTGCCTTTATCCCAGTGCTTTTGGGCTGTGGCGGTGTAAAATGGCACGGAAAGAATCTGCTCGCACAGGTCCAGCCATTCACCTTCTGTTTTTGGGAATGTTCCTGCTTCTTTCATTTCCCTGCGGAGTTTCCTTCCGGTGTAAAAAAACCCGCCCAGAAATCTCCTCCCTTTCGAGGCAATATCCGCGTCCCGCATGATTTTTTCGTCGAGGGTTTTCGGCTCCCTGGTATAATCGGTTGCAATAACCAGCCTTTCGATTTCTGCCCTGCGCGGCTCAAGTTCTGTGCCCAAAAGCAGTTCGTGCAGTATTTGCCTGCCGATTTCTTCGTGGCCTTTCCGTGCAATAATGTTGCCTATGTCGTGGAACATTGCCGCAATCATCACGTTTTCCCTTTGCAATTGGGTCAAATGCTCGCGCACGGCAAGGAAATCAGCATCGCGCATGAAGCGCCTGACATGCCCCCAGTTGTGGTAGGGGAGCTTTTTTTCCAGCATTTCCTGCTCTGCAAACAGCCTCATGCGTTTCAAGACATCATTTGAAATTGGCTTGAAATCGCCCTCTTGCTGCTCTGGGCTGCCGTCCCAGCGGAAAGGCAAAGAACGCTGTTCCATACAAGATTCCTGCACGGTTTTGGTTAAATATTCTATTGCGCGGGATTGTGCGGAGCGTGCTGAATGCCCAATAAATAAAAACTGTTGGTTTCACATCCAATAAGGTGCTTTTTATGAAAAGGGTTTATGCGGCGGATGTTTTGGGGGAAGCGAACAAGCCAGTGCTGGTGCAGGGCTGGGTGCAGGAAACCAGGACCTTTGGAGGCCTGAAATTCATTATCCTGAAGGACCGCTCAGGCCAAATCCAGATAACACTGCCAAAAAAAGAGGTCAAGCCCGAAGTATTTGACATGGTTGACAAAATTACGAAAGAGTCTGTCATTTACGTTAAAGGCGTTGCAAAAAAATCCGAAAAAGCACTGATGGGCGCTGAAGTAATACCTGAAACCCTTGAAGTGATTTCCCTCGCTGATGCCCCGACGCCGATAGACACAAGCGGCAAAATAGAATCCGATCTCAGCGTAAGGCTGGACCACCGCTTTTTGGATGTCAGGAACAGGAAAAGCACTGCAATTTTCACAATCAGGTCGAAGCTCTTTAAAGCGATAGTCGAATACTTCGATGAAAACGGTTTCGTGAATATTAATACGCCGAAGCTCACAACAATCGGCGTTGAAACCGGAGCAGAATTGTTCGAAGTGAAATATTTCGACCGCAAGGTCTATCTTGCGCAGTCTCCGCAGGTTTACAAGCAGATGTTCGGTCCCGGTGCTTTTGAAAGAGTATATGAGATTGCGCCTGTTTACCGCGCTGAAAAATCGCACACAGCACAGCACCTGACAGAATTCATCGGCGTAGATTTCGAGCAGGCATTTATTGAATCGGAGCAGGACATAATGGACACAGTGGAAGGAATGATGAGGCACGCGATTAAAAGCGTCAGGGACGAGTGCGGAGAGGAACTGGGAGTACTTAAAAGGAAACTTGAGGTGCCGGTCACAATGCCGCGCATCAAAATGGAGGAAGCGAAGAAAATGCTTGCTGCCAAAGGCTATGTTTTGGGGCCTGATGATGACTTGGGCGCCGAAGAGCAGGAAGTCCTCGCAAACCTTGTCAAGGAAAAATTCCGCTCTGAGTTTTTTTTCGTTTACGAATACCCTTTCGCAGTAAGGCCTTTCTACCACATGAAACCCGAAGGCAGGCCGGATATTTCCAAAAGCTTCGACCTGATATGGAACGGAGTTGAAATCGCGACAGGCGCGCAAAGGGAGCACAGGCATTCAGTCCTTAAACAGCAGGCGACAGACAAAGGAATTGACCTTGACAAGCAGATGGCGCCGTATGCAGAAATATTCAGGTACGGCTGCCCGCCGCATGGCGGCACAGGATTGGGCTTAGACAGGATAACAGAATGTTTGTTGGGATTGCCGAACATCCGCGAGTGCATTTTATTGCCGCGCGACCCTGAACGCATCAGCCCTTGATTTTTATGAAATTGACTGTTTTAGGCTCAGGAACCATTCTTTCCAAAGAAAGGAATTCCGCAGCCTACCTGCTCGAACACGCGGACGCGAAAGTGCTTGTGGATTTCGGGAACAGCGCCTTAAGCCAGCTGAAAAAAGTGCAGGACCCGAACAAGATTTTCTCGCTTTTCCTGACGCACGCGCACTCGGACCACGCCCTTGACCTTATCTCGCTTCTTGCATACAAAAAGCACCTGAAATTCTTCAGGCAGGAGCTTGATAAAAGCCAGTTCAACCTGTTCGGGCCGAAAGGAACAAAGGAGTTTTTCAAAAACTGCCAGAAGGCTTTTCCCATGATTGCAAGCCTTGATTTCGGGGTGAAGGTCACGGAATTGGAAGTGTCCAAATTGAAGCATTTCGCTTTCACTGTGAAAAGCAGGCCGGTAAGGCACGTTGTTGACACCCTTGCATACCGCTTTGAGGCCGACGGCAAAAGCGTCGTTTTTTCCGGTGACACGTCTTACTGCGACGCGATTTCAAGCATTGCAGAAGGCGCAGACCTGCTTGTTTTGGAATGCTCCCTGCCGAAAGAAATGAAGGGCTCGAGCCATCTCACACCCGAAGAATGCGGGCT
Organism: Candidatus Iainarchaeum sp.; assembly: GCA_026396995.1. Taxonomy (GTDB): domain Archaea; phylum Iainarchaeota; class Iainarchaeia; order Iainarchaeales; family DTGL01; genus JAPLVS01. The sequence goes on along the minus strand of JAPLVS010000051.1, from coordinate 16,970 downwards.
GATTGCAGCCAAGGCAAAGCCGAAAAAACTTCTTTTGAGCCATTTTTATCCGATGGTCGAAGGCACCGATATCCTGAAAGAAGTGAGGAAAAACTTCAAGGGTGAAGCGATGCTTGCAAAAGACCTGATGGAAATAAAGGTGTAAGCATGCTGAAGGAAACAAAGGCAGCCATTGCCGCCGCAAAAAAAGCCGGAAAAATCATCATAGCTGCCTTCGGGAAAAAGCATGAAACAAGGGAAAAAGGCTCGCCTTTCGACCTTGTCACAAAAACAGATATAGCCGCGGAAAAGGAAATCATTTCAATGCTTTCCAAAAAATTCCCAGGCTATGGTTTCCTTGCGGAAGAGTCAGGGAAAACCAATGAGCAGGGTAAATTCACCTGGATTATTGACCCTTTGGACGGCACGCACAATTTCATTTCAGGAATTCCTTATTTTTGCACTGCAATAGCGCTTGCAAAAGGCGATGAACTGGTTTGCGGCGTGGTGTTCGACCCTACAAGGAAAGAATTGTTCTATGCCGAGAAAGGCAAAGGCGCTTTTTTGAATGGCAAACGCATCAAGGTTTCGGACAGGGCTGAATTGCAGGAGTTTTCCTGCATAACTTCAGTGCGCGCAGGCCTGAAAAACGAATCCATCAAGGAAAGGCAGGAAAGATTCCTCAACTTTTACCCAAAAGTGCGCATCATGAGGATTTTCGGGGCAAGCGAACTCGACCTGTGCTATGTGGCTGCAGGAAGAATCGATGCCTTTGTGCACTTCAACATGTTTCCCTGGGACGGCGCAGCCGGAGCCCTGATTGTGAAGGAAGCAGGCGGCATTGCCACAGACGAAAAAGGCAAGCCCTGGAACTTCATGGGAAAATCCCTGGTGGCAACAAACGGAAAAAAGCATAAAGAAGTGCTTGGGATTTTAGGGTTGTGAAATCTCTTCCAGCACAATCGAAGTCACAGTCTTGTCGATGCCTTTCATGTTCCTGAGCTCGCCTGTAATGAATTTGTTCAGGGCCGCGACGGATTTGAAGCGCGCCTTGATAATCAGGTCGAGCTCGCCTGTCACAATTGAAACGGATTCCACGCTGGAAAATTTTTTGATGATTTCTTTTGCGATGTCCTGCTGCGAAATTTTCCCGGCTTCGGCAGGATTCTGCTTTACAGAGGCAAAAACGAAGGCTTGGAGGCTGTAACCAATCCTGCCGAAGTCCAGGTCGACGGTGTACTTTTTTATCATACCGTCCTTTTCCATTCCCCGAATCCTGTGGAAAACAGTAGTGAGAGGGATGCCTGTCCTCTTCGCAATATCGCGCTTGGAAGCCGAGGCATCCCTCCTGAGGGCTTGCAAAATAAGCTCGTCTTTTGAATCCATGATGGAACAATTGTTCCATTTAATTTAAAAATATTGCCATTTTTTGTAATTTTTGCAATTTTAACGGAACAAGGCTTTTATAGTTCCTGTTAAGTGCTTTTTTGGGAATGTTTTTTTGCAGGCATCTCTGCAATCTTTGGACTGCACGCAGGCTGAAAGCGTTTTTATTGGTTATTGCGCAAGGTTTTAGTGGTTTGAATGGGCTTGGAGAAGATTGAAAAGGCGTTTTCCCAAAAGAAGGGCGAATTTTATACGCGCGGCTGGATCAAAAGGAAACGCGATATGAAGGGAAAACTATTCTTCCTTTTGAGGGACGAGACAGGGGAAGTGCAGTGCGTTGCGGATTTGGAAACGCTTGACAAAAAGATTTCTGGAGAGTGCCTGAAGGCGACAATAGAATCCAGCATTTACCTCAAGGGCGAATTGTACGCCGATGAAAGGGCGCCAGGCGGAGTGGAATTGAGAATTTCCTCGATTGAAATTGTCGGCCTTGCAGAGGACTTTCCAATCCAAAAGGATTTTTCGACAGAATACCTGCTTGACGTGAGGCATTTGTGGGTGCGCAGTTCTAAAATGCGCGACGCATTCAAGGTCCGCGCAACTGTTTTCGATGCCTTCAGGGAATTCATGAAAGAGCAGGACTGCACCGAAGTGCAGGGCCCCATGTTTGTGGGCGGAATGGTCGAGGGCTCAATGACCTTGTTCAAGGTGCCTTATTTTGACAAGACTGTTTTCCTCACGCAGAGCTCGCAGTTTTACCTTGAGGTAATGATGTATTCGCTTGGGAATGTTTACACGATTGCGCCGAGTTTCCGCGCGGAGAAGAGCAAGACCACAAGGCATTTGACCGAATTCTGGCATGCGGAAGTGGAATTGCCATGGGTTGGCTTGAAGGAAATCGTTGATTTTGAGGAGGCAATGGTAAAGCACATCGTGAAAACCACTGTGGAGAAAAGGGAAAAGGAATTGAAGGCGCTCGGAAGGAATGTGGAAGAGCTTGCGCCGACAATAGAGAAGAAATTCCAGCGCATGCGCTATGATGAAGTCCTTGAAATCGCGAAAAAGAAATTCCCGCATTTGAAGAGCGGAGCGGATTTCGGCGAAAAAGAGGAAAGGGAAATTACAAGAAAAATGGACACTCCTTTGATTGTGACGCATTACCCTGCCTCCATCAAGCCTTTCTATCACCGCCCTGACCCTGAAAATCCCGCCTATGTGCTCTGCAACGACGTGCTTGCTCCGGAAGGCTACGGCGAAATTATAGGTTCAGGGGAAAGGACCTGGAAAGAAGAAGAACTGACCTCAAGGATGAAAGAGCAGAGCCTTGATCTGAAGCCCTATAAATGGTATATCGACCTGCGCAAGTACGGGAGCGTGCCACATGCAGGCTTCGGCTTAGGCTTGGACAGGCTTACTTCCTGGATTGCAAAAACCGGCCACATAAGGGATGTTATTCCTTTCCCGAGGACAATGAACAGGTATTACCCTTAACCGCTTTATTGCACCATTCCGAACTTCTTGTTCTGCCTTGTCTTTTTGATGAAATAGTTGAGGCGTTTCCTGAATTCTGCAGGCCTTTTCCTTGCGCCTTCGATAAAGCCGAGCCTGATTGTCCGGTAGGATGCCGGGAATTTTTTGAAGTTTTTCCAGACAAGGGCGTCCTGCTTCAGCTCTTCAAGAATGTCCTTTGGTGCAACAAATTTTTCATTGAGCCAGCGCCTTATTTTTGCAAGCCCTGCTTCAGTCATTTTTCCTGATTTGATGAGCCTTCTTGCGCGTTCCTTGTTCATTTCGGAAAGGGGGCTTTTTTCCCTCCGCGGGCTGAACCGCTGCGCAGTCCTGTCATCATCGACTTTTTTCCCTGTGCTGTCGATCCAGCCGTAGCACAGGGCTTCCTCTACAGCGTCATTGTAAGGGATGCGCGGCTTTCCTGTGTGCTTCTTGCAATAAACAAGCCAGATTTCCTTTTCGGTGCTGTGGTGTTCGGCAAGCCATGCGCGCCATGCCTTCCGTTCGGTGGCATAAAGCGTTTTCCCTATTTCCATGCCAGAATAATGCCCTGAAGGAAATTTTAATTGGCTGGTTTTGCTGCTTTTTGCAGGCTAAAGCGCCTTGAATTCGATTCTTGTATCATTTTTTCTGCGTCTGTACCATATTTCCTTTATAAAGCAAAAGCGAAGGTTATTGTGACGGGCTAATCGCTTTTTTGGTGCTGCGGTTTTGTTTCACCTCTCGCACCTTATTTTTTTTATTTTTCTGGCTTTGCCGCCGGCAAAAGGCGTTTTGACGGTTTTTTATTTTTTTCCCATTCCAATGGTTGTTGTATTTGAAGGCTTTGGACGGTGGTGCGATTGGAAAAGGCTTTTGTTTTGGTTTTCGCTTTGATGCTGTTGATGAATTTTTCTTTTGTTTTTGCCGAAGGCCAGCCCTGGGATGCGCTGAGGCCGCTTGACAGTTTTGCCCAGGCAATAAACCCGCTCACGACCTGGATTGTTTTCCTGCTTGCCGCAGTCCTCATGTTTTTGTCTGTCACTGCATGGCTCAGGAAAAAGGAGAAAAGGTTCCTTTTCGTTGCGCTGGCTTTCGTGTTTTTTTTCCTTAAATGGCTTCTTGCACTGCTTGACATCTATCTTAGCCCTGGGAGGTTTTTCAGCTGGGCCGGCGGCACCATCGTGGAATTGCTCATTTTCCTGTGCCTGTTCCTGGCATTGTTCAAGAGGTAAAAAATGATAGACAGGGACAGGGCGCTTGAGCTTCCGACAAGGAAAAAACTATATGACGAGATAAAAAGCGCGCCAGGCATCCATTTCCGCGAACTCAAGAGAAGGACAGGCCTTGCGATAGGCGAACTCCAGTATCATCTGGACGTGCTTGACAAAGTGCACCTGGTGAGATTGCAGAAAAGAGGCAAGTTCATCCGCTATTTCCCTTTGGTGGGAGAGCACACTGAAAGCGAAAAACTGACCCTCGGATTGCTCCGCGAGGAAAGCGTGAGGAAAATCATTCTGCTCCTGATAGAGAAAAAGCGCGCCACAAACAGGCAGCTTTCATTGTTCCTTGAGCTCGCGCCGAGCACTGTTTCATTCCATATGCAGAAGCTTTTGAAATCAGGCCTTGTGGAAAAAAAGAGGACGCCGAAAAAAACCTATTTTTTCCTTGTGAACCCGGATGAAGCCAAAAGGCTGCTTACCACTTACAGAAAATCATTCTTTGACGAACTTGTGGACTCGTTTGTGGAAATCTGGGAAGGAATCCCTCCTGAAAAGTAATTTAAAGTTTTGAGTGCTATTCTATTGCATGCGTTTCACGAAATGGCATATCCTTGAATTCGGATTGCTTGCACTGTTTGCTGTAAGCCTTTTGCTTTTGTACTGGATTATGACAGACGCGAACAGCCCAAGGTATTCGGTTGAAAACGAGTTCAGGCCCTCGATGCTTGCTGGAGCGCTCCAGCTGGCGCTTTCAAGCCCAGGCAAGCTGATAAAAACAAAGGATTTCAATTTTTTGGGGCCTGGCAGCATCACTTCTGCAACGGTTTTCAGGGGACAGGGGTTTTCAATCAGCCAGGGGCAATTCTGCCTTGCATTGGGCGAGGCAAAAGCGCAGGCAGGCATTTGGGGCGGTGCGGAAAACGCAAGCGAAAGCATAATCAGCTATTCGACAGGTGTTTTTGGGCCATACCAGTTTTCGGTCCTATGCTATCCCGCAGGCAGCCTCATGGAAAAAGCAAAGGAATACTCAAGCGCCTCATTCAAGGCATCCTATTTCTCGAAATGCACATGCCTGAAAGAACCATCAAAAACCTGCTGTGTAGCGGCGATAGGGAAAACGAAGGGTTAAATAAAAGGAAAGACAATATTTGTGCATGGGATTGCAGGCAAGCAAAAAGAAAATTCTGCACACGCTGATTCTGATTGCGGTTATTGCAATTGCTTTGTTTGTCATATGGTTTATTTTAGGGTACCTGTATTGTACCTTTATGTTGGACGCATGTTCAGATCACTTCCTAAACCCTTTCGATAGTGCGGTGGATACATTTAATGAAGCTTATTCCGCGCAATACCTGCTTGTCACCAGCCAGCGGGTGGAGTTCGAGAAGGATATGACCCTTACAAGAGAGTTGATAATACACAAGACAAACGTGGGCATTGTTGGACAACAATTGTGCCTTAGCCTTGGCGATTTCAGCGGTAATTCAGAATTTCAGGGCACTACCCAAATGATAACTTATAAGGGCAACAATTCAAGAGAAGCAAAATTTTCAGCCCTGTGCGCCCCAGGCAAAGAACTTCTGTCACAGATTGGGGAAGTCGGCCAATACCCTGAAATCAAAAAGGAATGGGTTTCAGACTGCGAGTGCGTCACAGACCCTGCCCTGCAGGAACAGGTTTGCTGCCTGGTTGCGCTGAGAGCTCCTCGTTAGCCTAACCAGGAAAACCGAACGCCAGGAACAGCGCCGCAATTATTGCCGGCTGGTGGAGGAGGTAAAAGGCAAGCGAGTGCCTTCCGAGGAAAGAGAGGAAGCGCAAAGGCTTCGGTTCTGTTTTTTCCTTGAAAAACCTTTTGCCGTTCGGGTAGATTTCCTTGCCGAGGAAGATGCCGAACAGGATTAGGCCGAACCAGGGCAGCAGCGGATAATAATCAAGGGTGTAAAAGCCGTGCGGCATGAAGCCAAGCCATAAAAGCCAGGGAAAATCGAAATACTGAGTTTGCAGGAAAAAGCCTGCTGCGAGAAAGGCAATCCCTAATGCAAGGTTCAGTTTTTTGAATCGCAGGAATGGAATCGAGAGGATTATGCTCAGGCCGATGAGGTGGAGAATGCCGAACTGGATGAAGCCTTCATGCGGGTAGATCCAGGTGGCTGCTGTTATGAGAAGGCCAAAGGAAAAGATTTTTGCTCCGCGCAAAAGGAATTTTTTCGGCGAAGGGTTTTTTGCATGGCTGATGGAAAGCGAGATGCCTGCAACCGAAAGGAAAAGGAAGGCGATGAATGCTGCGGAAAGCTGCCATTGCCAGGCAGGATTATTGGATTGGAAAAAGCGGAAATAGTTGAGGTCGAAGAAAAGGTGGAATATTGCCATTAGAACCAGGGCAATCCCGCGAACACTGTCGATTTCCCAGAATCTTTCTTTTTCTGCCATTTTCAAGAAATAGGGAGCAGCATACTTATTTAATACATTTTATGAAAGTGGTTGAATATGAAGAAGATCAATCTGAAATTGGTTTTTGTAATTTTTTTACTGGGCCTGACTTTAACAGTCCTGGCTTCATTTTTTTTCCCGCAAGGCGAAATGGTTTCAAGCGGTTGGAGGATTCAAGGCTGTCCTTTGCCGTTTTTTGAGCAAACAGGAAAGGGTTGCTCCTCCCTAATGCTGGGTTGTTTTGACTTGGATTTTCTTCCGGTTAATTTTCTTTTCGATTTGGCCTTTTGGATAGTTCTGTCCGTAGCAATAATTATTGTCGTTGGCTTCTTCCGGCAGAAAGGCAAAAAATAGGAAAAGTGGTGGGCGTGGACGGATTCGGACCGTCGACCGCTCGGTTGCTGAATAACCTCAGGCTTTATCAGCCGAGTGCTCCACCAGACTAAGCTACACGCCCAGAACTATAATTTCTTCCGAGAAAAGCAATAAAAAACAGGGGGTTTTCAGTGCCTAGGGGCTCTCCTTGGTTTCGGAGTTTCCTTTCCCGGCTTTGCAGCCGCTTTTTTAGAGACCCATCTTTTAGTGTCCTGCCGCCTGAGCCTTCTGAGTTCTCCGATCCTTCTAATCCTTTCAATGCGCCTGCTTGTCCTCCAGCGGTCGTAGGTCCTTATAAGCATGGCTTCTTTTGCCAGTTCGTCGCGGTTCAAATAGAGCACGAGGTTTTTTTCCTCAATTTCGTATCTTTTGGCAAAATCCCGTTCAAACAGCTCTCTGACTATCCCCTCGGTTTTATAGGGGCGGCGGGCGTCCATGATTTCCATGGTTTCAAGGGTCGGGTTTTCCATAAAGGCCCTGCCAATGCATCTCCACACGATTCTTGCGCCATAGCGTTTTTCCCTGTATCTCTTGCTCACAAAAATTCTGTCCGAGCGCAATTTTCCCCCCGGGGTGAACCAGTAAATCATGTAGGCTATCGGGACATCTTTGGTCACTATCCTTGCGCCTTCCCTGTGCGTTTCCTTTATTGTGGCAACAAAAAACCTTTGCTTCATCCCTCTTTTGTGCAATTCCTCCGGGGCAGTGCCGTCCATCATGGCGATGGCCTGGTTGGCAAGCGTGCTTCTTTCCTCAGAAGTCAAAAACGGGCGTTGGCTGTGCTTTATCTTTTCAATGTAGTCCTGCCCCCTCAGCTCGACAAGCATGTCAAGAAGCTTTGGGTTAGCCTCTTCTTCGGTTAGCACGAAAGAATCTATCCTTTTGTTCAGGGCACTTCTTCTTCCCATCTTTTTTGCGATTTCTTTTGCATTTTTCCTGAAGCGGCCTTCCTTTTTCGGCAACTGTTTCGGCGCTTCCATGCCAGGAACCCAAATCTTTTTCGGGTTTACTGCAGTTAGGGGCTGGGGGGATGCCCCATGCCCAGGAATAATGATTTCCGCCATACAAATGTATTTGATGGATAAATTGTTATTTATTTTTGAGCGTTTTTTTGTGCAGGGAAAGCGTTAAATACCCTGAAGCCCTATCTATTTTGGCAATCGGAGTGGTTTTATGGTTTTGAACATTCCCTCAAAGGGGAACAGGAAACTGGAAAAAATAGTGAAAAGGGTTAATTCGAGCCCGGAAATACAGCAGTACTGGGACTGCTCTAACATTGTGGCAGTCGACAGGCTCAGGTTCAACGACCACGGCAGGGTGCACGTGGCGATTGTTTCAAACATCGCCTTAAGGCTTTTGAGGATGCTGATTGAAGACAAAAAAATTCCCGGAATTGTCAAGGATTACAAGATGAAAAACGAGGACGCAGAGGTTGTCGTGGTGCTGGCATCGCTATTGCACGATGTCGGGCACAGCATCCACCGCGACAAGCACTACGAGTTCTCTTTGCCGATAGCGGACAGGCTTTTGGACGGCCTGCTGAAAGGAATCTATAACGTAAAAGAAGCCGTAATAATCAAGAGCGAAATACTGCACGCAATAATCTGCCACCACAAAGACTTCCATCCCCTGACAATAGAGGCCGGCTGTGTCAGGATAGCGGATTCGCTTGACGCAAAGGAAGGCAGGGCAAGGATTCCGTTCGATGCAGGCAGGATTTCAATCCACTCGGTGAGCGCGCTTGCAATAAAGGACGTAAGGATTGAAAAGGGAAAGGACAAAACGATTCACATCGAAATCGAAATGACAAACTCTGCAGGAATATTCCAGTTGGAGCAATTGATAAAGGAAAAAATCAAGAATTCAGGCCTCGAAGAGCAGATAGAGGTCACAGCCCACATAAAAGGCGAAGAGGAAAAAATAATAAAAGAATTCAGGCTTTAATTTTATTGAGGTGGTGTTGTGCCAGTGGTTAAAAGGCTTTTTGAGCGTCTGCGCAACGGCAAGAAGGGAAGTGCAACCAAGCCAAGCGGTGTTTTTCCCTCGGCCAGGTGGCCTATTCTGCCAAGAGAGCGCTACGAGCCGTGCTGGCGTGCAATTGCAGGGAAACTTGGCAATGAAAAGCAGGTTTCAGAGGAAGGCCTGAGGCTTTTGCTTCTTTCAGGCATCCGGGAATACAGGGCAAAAACAAAAACCCCGATTTCAAGGATGGAGTTTGATGAGTTGTTTTCGGAAATGAGCCGCCAGTACGGTTTTCCGCTGGAAACAGTCAAATGGCTCTGCGACCAATACGCCCGAACCAATCCTTAACTTTGGGCTTTGCTGTTGCACAAACAGGCCACACAGCGTAGGCTCTATGGGGCAATTATTGTCCCGGTCTTGCCGTCCATTGCTTCCAGCAGTTTGTCGATTGAAGTGATTATGACTTTTTTCCCGCCGCGCTCTATGAACTGTACCGAGGCGCGGATTTTCGGGCCCATCGAGCCTTCCGGAAACTGGCCTTCCTTCAAATAGCGCTTTGCATCCGCGATGCTTATTTTGTCCAATGCCTTCTGGTTCGGCTTGTTGTAATTCAGGCACACCTTTTCGACGCCTGTGAGGATAATCATTTCCTTTGCGCCGATTTTTTCTGCGAGCACCGCGGTGGCTAAATCCTTGTCCACTACTCCATCAATGCCTTCATAATTGCCTTTTTCATCTATATAAACAGGCATTCCGCCCCCGCCGGCCGCAATCACAATCACATCGTTTTCAATCAGCTTTTTTATGGAATTCTTTTCAACCACGTCCAAAGGAATCGGGCTCGGCACAACGCGCCTGTATCCTCTTCCGGAATCCTCGACAATGGTGATATTCCTTCCTTTCACCCTGTCGATTTCCTCTTTCGAATAAAAAGGCCCGATTGGCTTTGAGGGATTCTTCAATTGCGGGTCGTTCCTGTCAGCGACAACCTGCGTGATGACTGTCACGACTTCCCTTTTGATTCCGGCGGCCCTGAGCTTGTTCTGGAGTGTCTGCTGAATCATATAGCCTATTTCACCCTGCGATTCGGCAACCGCCACGCCCAAAGGCACATCGTATGCCTTGTCCAGCGCTGCCTCTGTGCGGATGACAATATTGCCGACCTGTGGCCCGTTGCCGTGCGTCAAAACAACCTCATAGCCCTGCTTTATCAGTTCAACGACATCCGTGAGGGCTTCGCGCGTGTTCGCGAACTGCTCGTAAACAGTTCCCTTCTGCCCGCTCTTAATCAGGGCATTCCCGCCTAACGCAATTGCAAGAATTTCCTTTTTCATATAACATCCTCACAGGGAAAAATTTTTAAGGGATTCAGGGGAATCGCGCCCTGCAATGATTAAATAGCCTTTTCGCACCCATTTCTTGCATGGCAGTGCCGAAAAGCGACATTTTATACCACAGGATAAAGGCAAGCGACCTTGCCTCGTACTATTGGTGCGCAGAGCAATCCTATTGGAGGCTGCGCGGCGTGGAGCGCAAGGAAAAGCCGTTTGATGTCGCTGGCCGCAGGGTGCATGCCGACCTTGTGACAGTGCCGAAGGAAGATTATGAAATAGAATTCTTCAGGAAACTCAAGCAGTTCATGCCGATTTACAGGCAGTGCGGGCGAGTGAAAGTTTTCTGCGGCTTTGACGCCGTCGATTTGAGCGAAATTCCCAAAAACAATTATGTGCGCCTGCTCGAGTTCAAGACCACGTCAATGGAAAAAGTCCCTGATTTTTACATTCCGCAGGCAAAATTCCAATTGGAAATCTATTATTGGGCCTACAAGCCGATAATAGCGCAGATGGGCTATGTTTTTCCCGAAGAGCATTTTTTGGAATTCAGGAGCAGCGCCGACGGTTCGCTCATGGAAAGGATAGGCGTGAAAATGGACGAGCTTGAAATCGGGCGAAGGATAATGGATTGCCTTGCCTGCCTCGGCACAGGCTCAGATTTTTCAAAGCCGGAACCATTCAAATGCGAGTGGTGCGAACCCGAATTCAAGCAGAAGTGCAGGCTAAGGCAGGAATTGTGAATTTTTTTTTATCTCTTTTCCAGCTCGCTTCTTGGAACGCCTGCCCTGACTGCCTTGCCAATGAGGTCGTTGATTTTTCTCCACAACAATCCACTTTCCTTTCTGTCAGTTGTGGCTTCCCTTTGCTCACGCAGCCTGTTTATCCTGTCAGTATGCCTTGTGATTTTTGCAGTTTCCCTTTGCCTAAGCCTGTCTTCCCCTTTTTCGGTTAAAAAAAACCTGACTGGTTTTTTTGTCCCCCTAGTTGTGATTTGGTTCATTCCAAGAAGATATCCCACTATCAGCCTTGTTGTGCTCACGCTTGCAATTCCACCCTCCTCCAAACCATACGCGTAGCCGCCGACATGGTAGCGATGGCTGAGGGTGTCATAAGTGGCTTCGCCATCACGCCTTATCCGCTCTAGCACACGCAGTTCTAGCTTTTCCCTGCTCGCACGATGTCGTTCCACTACCGAAATTGCCGACCTAGTGATTTTTCTGAGAAGCTTTTGCCGCTCGCTTTCATAAGCTGCCCTCCCTTCTTCGGTGAAACTGAATTTTTTAGCCTGACTGCGCTTCCACGATACTGTGATGATACCCCTATCAGCCAATGCCTTGGTGATTCTTAAAATAACGGACTGCGATGCAGGGCCGTCATCAACTCCCGTTAGCTTGCCGCCTCTTCGGGCAGTTCTCACTAGGGTATCATATGTCGAGGCGCCCTGCTCCCGCAGCCTTTCAAGCACCAGGATTTCTGTTTCCCCCATTGTATCAAAGGCAAATCTTTCGGCTCCTGGAATCCGCTTTCTTGGGATTAAACCCAGTTTTTCATCTATCGCCTCAATCCATTCCTCGGCGTTCCTTTTGCGCAGTTCCCTGGCTTTGGCTTCCAGCCCGGATAGTTCCCGGTCCTTTTCCCGAAGTGCATCCAAAACAAGCGCGTTTTTTGATTTTATATCCTCGCACTCAGCACGGATTTCTTCCAGCAATTTATTTTCCTTTCCAGAAGCCCTTCTTTTTCGAGCAGCCCCATAAACCTGGCCACTTCGGTCTTGGCTTTAAGGGTGGGCCGATAGGTTTCCTTGTTATGGTGTATCCCGCTCCCCTGTTCCATATGCAGGTATCCTTCCCTGACAAGGTCAGGCACATGCCGAACCAGGCCGGATAAAGCTATAACAGCAGTAAGGTCTTTTCGGTTCGCCTCCCCCATATCAACAATTCTGCCAAGGATTTTCTGCCTTGTTTTCCGGCTCCTTTGATCTGGGTGAAGGCCGCGCGGGAAATACCTCTCCCTTTTGATTGGAAGCCTTGGAACCCGTTCCCCCGCCAGGCTGGCGGCAGCTCGCTTCATACTTATTATTTTCCAACAATTCTATAATAACCTTTATCCTGCGAGTGGAAGCATTTAAAATAATCCGCATTATTATTATTCTACCGCAGCCCTGTGGTGTAGTGGCCAAGCATGGTGGGCTTTGAACCCACAGACGGGAGTTCGACTCTCTCCAGGGCTATCCTTTTCTTTCTTTTCCAAAGAAAGAAAAGCCTAAGTTTGCCAAAAGAAAGAAAACATTACAAGGCTAAAAGCAGAAATTCGGTCTGCAGCCCACCCCAAAAAGAAAAATGGCGGGACTAGATTTGGTTGGTTGTATATGGGCTTAAAAAAAACTTCAGTGGCCAAAAGAGCTGTTGGGGCAGTGAAGCACAGGTGGCGGAAACGGCAGGCTAGGCTGGACAGGGAAGCCAGGGCTAAAATCGAAAGAATGCAGTTCCTTGGACGGGAGGAAGTAGGGCAAAAAATTTCACTGCTTTTGAAAAAGCTTAAGGACGACAGGGCGCTTGATTTCCAGGCAAGGCGCTTGAACCAGCTGGCTTCTGAACTGGCAAACCACAAGGTCAACCTTAAGGCCTATGAGAACCCGGAACACAGGGCTTTATGGAACCTCCAGCCTCCGCTCCTCGCGAACGCGGAAGTGAACTCCAGGAAGGCTGAAATAAATCGCATCCGCGGGGACTTCATTTCCTGCAGGGCCGCATTGGAATTGATGCTTTTCTCCAAATCCTCGGAACAGTACGCAGAATGGCGGAAAGGTGTTCCAGCGAAGAAAGCCCCGCCCAAGCTGGCGGACAGGCTCCTGCGCTTCGAAACCATGGGGCTGGAATTGGATACCCTCAGGGAATTGTTCCCGAAAAACTCTCATGTGGAGGCCGTTGCCTGGGAGCGGGCGTTGGACGCAATATCAAGGGAATTGTTTGATGTATGGCAAAACCAATATCTTGGCCTTCCAGAAGAACAAGTCCTGAATTTCTATTTCACAAATGTCAATCTTGAAAAAATAAAGCAGTTGAGGAAACTGCTTGGAATGTGAGATTATGGCTTCTGCCAGGAAACAAAAATATCCCACATGGCGGAAAACCGAAAGGGAAAAGCCCAAAGGGCTTGCCAGGCTGAGACCGCGCCGCTGGCGCTTCCTGTTGTTCAGGGGGGCTGGCACAGAGCTGATTAAACAGTTCCGCACAGACAAAAGCATCACAGACCACATTGCAAACCAGAACAAGTTATTTGAACAACTCAATCTTTGGGAAAAGGGCGTGAGGTCGCAATACCGGGAGTGGGACCGCCTTTCTGAAAAGGAAAGGCAAGAACTTGAAGCCAGAGGATTTTCCGCAGGGGATGTCCACCGATCCATTGAAACGCAGGTTGACAAAACCCCCAGGATCAAGAATGGCAGGCGGAGTTACAAAGGATCGGCTTCCCAGCTTGTGTCTTACAGGCTTATCCTTGAATCAATGCTTGCAGTTGCTTCACCCGAAGAGTTCAGAAAATGGTCTGCCGAACCGAAACCAAAGCCAACAGACATGGCTTCAATCGAGCAAATCCGCGAATTTGAAGAGCCTGCCTTCAGGATAATGGCCAAACACGAGAACTTATTTGCAAATGCTGCTTTTGATGCATGGCGTTCATGCGAAAAACGCATGGCAATCGAGATTTCCCGCTTGCACGAAGGGCTCGGCCATCTTGAGGCCGGGCACGCCCTAAACCATTTCCTCCGCCAGGAAAACGTCGAAAAAATAATGCAACTCAGGAAAATGCTGAAAGGGCTTGGCGTTCAAGAAGTTGAATGAAAAAACAGAAAAACGGAAAGGAAGCCTTGCTTCCTTCCCGCTGGTTTTAGAATGTTTTATTTCTTTTTCACGAGCGGCAGGCCTGTCTGCTTGTTTTCCACTACAAACATGTTTTCAGGCTTGTCGATTGCGTGCATCGGGTCCTTCGAGAAGAAGTACAGCTTGCCTCTCTGGTGCAGGTAATAGGTCACGCCTTTCTTGTTTGTATAGGCGAACCCGCCAAGTGTCCTCTCCGGCAGTTTCTTGAGCGCGTCCGCATCAATTGATGCCTTGAGTTTCTCTATGTTTTCCATGAGGTTATCCGCGTCCTTCGAGACTGTTTCCTGCCTGATTATGGTCTCCTTGACTGCCGGGCCCTGGATTGCCTGGATTGTTTCAACCGGCCCGAGCCTTCCGAGCACGTACTGGTAGGCGTTGATTATTTCGCTCAATGTAAGCGATTTCTTGAAGCCAGTCCTTGCAACTTCCTGGAAGTAGAGGCTTGTGAGCTTTATAGCGATGTCTTCGTTTACCATTTCGCTCCCCCCTGAAACCTTTTTTCCCGCCTTCTCCATTTCAGTGAGAAGAACAGTGATTTTCTTCGCGCTTTTCGGTGCGGTTCCGGCGTTTTTCGCTATAACCTTAAGCTCCTTCTCGAATTTTTTGTTGAGCTCCGAAGCTCTTTCCCTGTTGTGGTGGATCTTTTCATTCAATTCCCCCACGATTCCCTTCGCTTTTTTGGGCTTTTTCGAAACCTTTTTCTTTACAGCCATAAAAACCCCCCTTGATACAATATATACGCAGCCCAGGCTTTAAAAAGTTAACTTTTTAGAATTAATCAGGTATTTTCTGTTTTTTCGGTTTTTCCTTCGCTTTTCAAGAGGTTTTTTATTCCTTTTCCATATCCAATAAGTTCTTCGGGGGCATAAGAGTGAATTCTGTGATGGTTATCGGCTCAGGGGCAAGGGAGCACGCGATTGCATGGGTTTTGGCAAAAAACCCTTCGCTGGAAAAGGTTTACTGCTCTAAAGGGAACGCAGGCACCGCGCTTGAGCCGAAGATGGAAAACGTTTCATTTGTGGATTTCAAGGAAACACTCGATTTTATTAAAAAAAACAATATCGGCCTTGTTGTTATCGGGCCTGAAAAGCCGCTTTCCGAAGGCCTTGCCGACCTTTTCAGGGAAAACGGCGTGAAGGCCTTTGGATTTGGGAAAAGGCAGGCAATGCTTGAATCAAGCAAGTCTTTTTCCAGGGAGTTCTGCAAAAAATACAGGGTGCAGGGCCCGAAATCCTGGGAGTTCACAGATGCAGGGGCTGCCTTGGGGTTTTTTGAAAAAAGCAAAGGAAAATTTTTCGTGAAGGCCGACGAATTGTGTGCAGGCAAGGGCGCAATCCCTGCAAAAACCAAGGCGGAGGGCTTTAAGGCCGTAAGGGAACTGCTTGTCGAAAAGAAGTGCGGCGTTGGGAAGAAGATTCTTGCCGAAGAATGGATTGAGGGCAGGGAATTAACGATAATGGCTTTTACCGATGGAACGGATTTTGCGATAATGCCTGCCTCGCAGGACCACAAGCGCCTCCTTGATGGAGACAAAGGCCCGAACACCGGGGGCATGGGGGCATTTGCGCCTGTTCCTTTGTTCGGAAAAGAGGTTGAAAGGAAATTCAGGGAAAAAATATTGGAGCCGACCTTGAAGGGATTGAAAAAGGAAAAGATGTGCGATGCAGGCATTCTCTATTTCGGCCTCATAATCGGCGAAAAGAATGAGCCTTTCCTTCTCGAATTCAATGCAAGGTTCGGCGACCCAGAAACGCAGCCTGTCCTTATGCTTTTGGAAACGGATTTGCTCGGAATTTTGTCAGCCTGCTGTGAGGGAAAGCTCGGCAAAATCAAGGGAAAAATAAAGTGGAAAAAGGGAAGCGCGGTTGCTGTCACGCTGGCGGTACAGGGCTATCCTGAAAAATACGGCAGTGAAAGGGAGGAAATTTTCGGCATTCACGAGGCCGAAAAGATTGATGGCGTGAAAGTGTTCCATGCAGGCACCGCGCTTGAGGGCGGAAAAACTGTCACAAGCGGGGGAAGAATCCTTTCGGTCGCGGCTTATGGGGCTTCTTTTTCTGAAGCCAGGGAGAAAGCTTATTCTGCTGTCCAAAAAATCAGTTTTAAAGGAATGCAGTTCAGGAAAGATATAGGAATGGGAAAATAAAGGCGAGTTTGTGGGCTGCGGAATTTTGCTTGGCTTTTGGGCTGCGGGGTATTTTTTGGTGTGAGTTATGGGCTGCGGGGTTTTGGGCATTCTTCCGGAGAAAGGACAGCCTGTCGTGCTGGAAAAGGTTCTAGGTCTTTTGGACAGCATGAAGAACAGGGGCGACGACGGCACAGGCCTGCTGTTCCTGAAAGAGAAGGGAAGGCGCCTCGAGAAATGGGCAGGCAACGCCCAGGACATTCCGGAACACACTTTCGACAACCTGATGAACGATGAAACCGCGAGAATGCCTGAGATTGTCTTAGGGCACGCGCGCTATGCCACCAAGGGAAAAATAGTGCTTGAAAACAACCAGCCAGTAATCGCTTCGAAGGGAAGCGCGATGGTTGCCCTTGCAATGAACGGCGAACTGTCTTTCACAGAACGCTGGGACAGCGAGGCAAGGGAAAAAGGCATAGACCTGCACAAGGCGACCAATGATGCAGTGCACTGCGCCGGAAAAATCCTCGCAATCTACCTTGAAAAAAAGGACATTGCAGGAACGCTTAAGGAATTTTACGCACAGGCATTCCACTTCGGCGGCTTCACTTTTTTGGGCGTGCTCTGCGACAATGAAAAAAAATATTTTTTCTATATCAGGGACGGCCTGAGGCCTTTGCATTTCATGAAAGCGAGCGGCCTTCTAGTGTTCTTTTCGGAAACAAGCCATGCGAACTGCCTTGGAGCACAGGAAATCTTTGAAATAAAGGAAGGCGAGGCAGGATTC